>NZ_CDRVLZ010000004.1:0-156863 GCF_977072305.1 Adlercreutzia sp. CNCM I-6207 | reverse complement strand
CCTCCTCTCCGGTGCTTTCTCGACAATCGCATCGTAGCGGGAGGCCCCTTTCCGCGTGTACCGAAAGTGGGTCTATGTCAATGGTGGTTTAACAGCGGGACCTCGGATGATTGTCGGAAGCGATCGATGGAGTGTCGCGGCTTCTCGCGAATAGGCACGATACAATAGCTCCATGAGCAAGAACGTGGCAACTGTGGAACCTGCGCTCGTTCCAGCGGGTTCTGCGGTTGCCCGACCAAGAAAGAGGCTGGCTATGGAATTGGTGGCGAAACGTTTCAACGAATTGAGCCTGGACGAGTACCACGAGCTTTTGAAGCTGCGTTGCGCGGTGTTTCTCGTGGAGCAACAGAGTCCCTACCAGGAGGTGGACGATGCCGACAAGGAAGCCATCCATCTGTACTTCCGCAACGATGAGGGGGCGCTTGCCGCCTATGCGCGGGTGCTGCCGGCCGGCGTCACGCGCCCGACGGCCTCCATCGGGCGCGTCATCGCCGTGGAGCGCGGATGCGGCATGGGTTGTCGCATTATGGAAGAGGCCATCCGCGTGGCCCAGCAGGAGCTGAACGCCGACGTCATCACTATCGAGGCCCAGGCCTACGCCCAGGGCTTCTACGAGAGGCTCGGTTTCGTGCGCACCTCCGACGAGTTCGACGACGGCGGCATCATGCACGTGGAGATGAAGCTCACACGCTAGCGAAGGGCCGCCGAACCAGGGCGCTTGGGGTTCGGCGCCATGCGAGCGACGCGCTGTCCGTACGCTAGTCCCGTGCCCGCACCGGATGCCGCAGAACCGTCTTTAGCTTCTCGGGCGCGGTGCGGCGCGGATCCGACAGGTAAATCTCGTGGTGGTGGCGCCCCTCGGCCGTGTCCGACATATCGTTCGCGAGCCCCTGTTCGGCGACGAACGCATCGAGCAGCGCCACCGTGGCCGGCTCGTCGTCGTAGGGGCCCAGATGCATGATCTGGGCGCACAGGCCCTCGTCGATGGTCAAAAGCTCGGCGGCTGTTGTGTCCAGCCCCTTCTTGCGCGCCGCCTCCGTCTGGGCCCAGGCGAATTCCTCGGGCGTCACGAAGTCGGGCAGGCGAATGGCCGCAATCCAGTGGAACGTCGCCTTGTTCGCGAAATCAACGCCTTCCACGCCCGGCTGCCACCAGAAGCCCTCCAACGGGGGTACCACGAAATCGTAGTGGCCATCGATGCGGTGATTGCCCATCTTCGACATCTTGATGGTATAGGCGATGGCGTACAGCACGCCGACGGCCTCCTTGTAGGCGCCGCCCTCCACGTTGGGATCGCCCTCGCCGCGCATGGCCACGAAGGTCATCGGCGGCACGGACACCAGCTCAGGAGTGCGTTTCGGCAAGTAGAACTCTTTGTATTCCTTCTTGAAATCGAACGCCACGGAAGCTCCTTCCGATGTAAGGGTGCATTGGCGGATAGCGCTATGCTACCACAGGCTAAAGGTCGGATACTCGCCAAGGACGTGCGGCTTCGGCGCACCTCGCATCTTCGCGTGCCGTTCGCGTCGTCCTCCTCCGACGATCGAGGCGGCTGCCTAGGCGATCGCTCGGCGACGCCCCCGATTGGCGCCGTGGTCGGCAACGGCCCCGTGCCAGCTTGCTTCCTGCGCGGCACCTTTCCTGCCTGATTTGCTAGGGTAGAGCGAAACGCGAGGGAAGGAGCCCGAACATGCTGCAGAGCGAACTGGACGGCAAGCGCGTGGTGGTGGCCCTGGGTGGTAATGCCTTGGGGGAGACGCCGGGCGAGCAGCTGAAGCTTTTGGAAAACACGTCGAAGAATCTGGCCCACATGGTGAAGGAGGGCATCAACGTCGTGGTGACCCACGGCAACGGCCCCCAGGTCGGCATCATAAATGAGGCGTTCGAAGTGGCATCGAAGGACAAGAGCGCCCAGGTACCGCCTATGCCGCTTGCCGATTGCAACGCCATGAGCCAGGGATACATCGGGGCCCAGCTCTCCTGCGCGCTGCGCAACGAGTTTCGCCGGCAGGACATCATGCGCGAGGTGGCCAACGTGCCGACCCATGTGGTGGTCGACGCCGACGACCCCGCTTTCAAGGATTACGAGAAGCCCATCGGCGCCTTCATGACCGAGACCGAGGCCCGCGCCTTCGCGAAGGCCACGGGATACCAGGTGCGCGAGGACTCCGGTCGCGGCTGGCGGCGCGTGGTGCCGAGCCCCGTGCCCCAGGACATCGTGGAGCTGGAGACCGTCCGCGATCTCATGGAAGACGGCTGCGTGGTGATCGCGGCCGGGGGCGGCGGAATCCCCGTCACGGTGCGCGACGGCGTGCATACCGCCGTGGACGCCATCGTGGACAAAGACCTCACGAGCGCGATTCTCGCCTGGCGCGTGCGGGCCGACATCCTCGTCATCCTGACGGCGGTGGAGAAGGTCTACCTCGATTTCGGGAAGCCGACGCAGAAGGCCCTTGACGCCATGACCGTCTCCGAGGCCCGCACCTACATGGAGCAGGGGCAGTTCGCACCCGGTTCCATGCTGCCGAAAGTGCAGGCCTGCGCGAAGTTCGTCGAGGCGCACCCAGGCGGCCGCGCCGTCATCACCTCGCTCGACCACGCCGCCGCCGGCCTGCGCGGCGAAACCGGCACGCTTATCGTGGCTGACGAGAAGTAGCGGCTACTTCTCCGTCTTCCATACCTCGGCGTAGTCGGCCAGCATGGCCGAGAGGCGCTGGCCGATGGCGATGTAGTCGTCGGCGTTCAGGTTCGCCAGCGATACGCGCACCGACCATTCCGGGGCGTCGAAGCCGTGGCCGTCCATGAGCACGACGCCGGTGTCCTGGGCGAGTCGCACTACGATGTCCAGCGAGTCGTAGTTCTTCTTCAGCCACGTGAAGAAGTCGGCACCGTACAGGCGCGTGGCCCAGATTCCCAGGTCGATCACCGAGTAGTAGCCGGCGCACTCGGGGTCGGGCTCCAGCGTCCAGCCGAGGCTCTTCCATAGAAGGCCTAGACGGTGCTGCACGAGCTGCTGCATCTTCGTGCGGTACACGTCGGCGTCGTCCAGCAGGCAGTACAGCGCGAACAGCGACATCATCACCTGCTGGGGTGTGCCGAGCCCCGCCGTGCCGTTTAAGGCCACCAGTCGCGAGTCGGCCACCATGCGGTCGGTGAACTTCACCTTCTCGATATGGTCGGTGAGGCACGCATAACGGTTCGCGAGCGCCCGCTTCTTGTCGTCGGGCAGCTTCGCGATGAGGTCGTCGAACACGTTCTTCTGCGCCGTGGCGATGACGGCGAGACGCCAGCCGGTGGCTCCGAAGTACTTCGAGAACGAGTACACGCAGGCGGTGTTGTAGGGCAGATCGTCCAGAAGCGACCGATAGTGGGGGACGAAGGTGCCGTAGACGTCGTCGCTGATGATGATGAGGTCGGGCCGCTCGTTCTTCACGAGGCTGACGAGCTTGGCCCGCGAGGTGTCGTCCAAGGCCACCGACGGCGGGTTCGACGGGTTCACGAGGCACAACAGCTTAATGGACGGGTCGCGTAGTTTCTCCAGCTCGCTGTCGGGGTACTGCCAGGTGTGCAGCCCGTCCGCATCGATGGTGCTCGCCTGGATGTAGGTGACGTCCAGGTCGTAGTCGTTCAGCGTGGGGATGTTCAGATACGGCGTGAAGATAGGGGTCATGAGCGCGATGCGGTCGCCGGGATTCACGAGGAAGTTGCACTTCAGGCTGTAGAACAGGTAGCACATGGCCGCCGTGCCGCCCTCGGTGGCGAACAGGTCGTAAGGGGTCGCGGGCGCGTGGCCGTCGTCCAGGGCCTTCACCAGGTAGCGGTTGACGATCTCTTGGGTGTAGCGCAGGATGCGGTCGGGCATGGGGTACTCGTCCCCGGCGATGCCGCCGGTCCACTCGTGGACGAGCTCATCGCCGGCCAGGCCCTCGGCGTCCAGGTAGTCCCAGGCGCGCTTGAGGAACTGCGCGGGCTTCTCGCGGCCGTGCTCGTCGAGGAAGGCGAGGAAGCGCGCGGCGGCCCCGTCGGCGGCGGGCATGCCGGCCAGGTCGTAGTCCGGCTCGTCCATGGTGCGCCGCGCTTCTTCCATGGCGAAACTTCCCAGCAGGAAGAAGGCCTCGCGGGGCAGGGTGGTAATCCAGTTCGGGTTGCCGCGCCCGGCGTTCAGCAGGGTGCGCGTGGTGCCCTCATCGCCCTTCTTGGCCATCTTCACCAGGAGGTTTTTCACCTCGAAGGGCGACATGGCCCCGAGGGATTCCTCGAAGGTGCGATCGTCGTTGGCCTTGATGCCGGCCTCGATGGCGGCGGGGGAGTCGGTGGCAGCGTCGGCGGCGTTAGCGGTGGCAACCGGATTGGCCGGGCCGTTGGCAGGAGAAGCGGTGCTTCCGGTGTCGGCACCGTGGGAAGTCGAAGGGGTGGAAGTGCTCATGGGGCGTCCTTTCTCGCGTTGGCCCCATTGTGCCGCGCGCGAACGCCGATGTTCCTCGCGTGCCGTCACCTGTAAGGAAAGTGAGAACCTCGAAGGTTCGTTTTGGCGCAGCCGCTTAAATTGCGCGCAGCCGCTCGTTCAGCCGCACGCAGTCGGTTACTTCCACAGAAGCGAGGCACTCTCGTCGCGCTCGAGGCATAAATCGCGCAGCTGCTCCAATTCCTCCTTGTAGTCGGCGGGATCATCCGACTCGTCGCGGTAATCGAGCTCTTCCAGCACTTCCACCTGGAAGTTCTCCTCACCGTAGCGCCGCCAAAGCTCCAGCAGATGTCGGTTGGGATGGTAATCCGAGTTCAACTTGAACGTGACGCCGTTGGTGTCGCCGGGGATGTTGCGCGATGCCAGAAGGAAGCTCTCTCCCGTAGGCATGCAGCGAAACGACAGCACGCCCATAGGCGGCCGACTGGTGCGATACGCTTCTTTCAGTTCGCGTTTGCGCTGGTTGTTCATCGATGCCTCCTGTCCGTTGAAATTTAGTGATCGAGAGTGCGCGCGAATAGGCGAGAACGCAGAGTATCATAAGCGGCAGCAAGCAAAAATAACTTCACAAGGAGGATGCAGCGATGGGACTGATGGATTTTCTGAAACCGGCCGATATCAACGCCGGCGTGGAGGAGTTCCGCGCGACGCCCGGCGCGCGACTGATCGATGTGCGCACGGCGGGGGAATACGCGGGCGGCCACATTCCCGGCGCGGTGAACGTGCCGCTGCAGCAGATCAGCGCCATCGCGAGCGAGGTGCCCGACAAGAGCACGCCGCTGTTCGTGTACTGCATGAGCGGGGCGCGCAGCCAGCAGGCGGTCGGCGCCCTCAAGCAGATGGGCTACACCGACGCGCGCAACATCGGCGGCATCGGCAGCTGGCGCGGAGACGTAAAACGCTAGGGCCATCGCTCGGCTTACGGCCCCCACAGGAGAGGACCGCGACGGTTACAGTGAAGCTTCGAAGTTGGCCGAAACCTCGCCAGGCGAGTGCGTCTCAGCGAAAATGGGCCCAGCGAGAAAGGATGCCCCATGCGCCCCTATGAGGAACTAATCGTCGACATTCCGAACTATCCGAAGCCCGGGGTCGTGTTCAAAGACCTCACGCCGGCCTTCGCTGACGCCGACGCCTTCGCCGCCATGGTAGACGATCTGGCGGCCCATTTCGCCGATCACGGCATTACCAAGGTGGTGGGCGCCGAGGCCCGCGGGTTCATCGTGGGCGCGGCCGTGGCGCTGCGGCTGGGAGCCGGGTTCGTTCCCTGTCGCAAGCCGGGCAAGCTGCCGCGCACGGTGCTGCGCGAGTCCTATGCGCTGGAATACGGCACCGACGTGCTGGAAATTCACGCCGACGCGCTCACCTCCGACGATGTGGTGCTCATCGTGGACGATCTGGTGGCCACGGGCGGCACCACGACGGCCATGGTGCGTCTCGTTCGCGCAAGCGGCGCCCGCCTCGTCGGCTTCGGGTTTGTCGTGGAGCTCGCCTTCCTCGACCCTCGTGCCGTTATCGCCGCCGAGACCGACGCCGAGGTATTCTCGCTCGTTGCCGTTGATTAGACAGCTAGGGCGCGGCCCCCGGAGGCAGCTACGGCGCAGCGTCTGGCAGATGATAGGAAGAGCGAGAGAGCCGCTCTTCCTATCCCAAAAACAACAGGTTCATCAGCACGTTGAGGGCGAACAGTCCTACGATGATGAGCGCGAACAGGCCGATGCGGCGGGTGTCGCCCACCGCGAGACCGGTTTTCGGGTCGATCGGGTGCGCCGAGGGGTTCTCCATGGTAAGGCCGCCATAGACCTTCTTGAAGATGACGTAGGCGACAACGCCCGAGACGAGGAACGCCACGGTGGCGAAGAAGTTCGCGACGGGGTTCAAGCACAGGGTGAACGTGGCGATGCCGAAAGCCAGCGCCGAGTACAAGCGCACGCCCACCTTGTCGCCGCCGATGACGAACATGTCGGCGGGGCGATCCTGCACAGGGTACATTTTCCGCAGCTTCAAGACGATGAAACCGAGGAACATGTAGCGCGCCAAGATGAAGATGATGTTCATCTCGATGATGGTGGTGAAGTCGAACTGCGAGAAGATAAGCGATGAGACGGCAATGGTGAGCACGCCGATGTAGGGGCTGCGACCTGCGCGATCGACTTTGCGGATGAAGCGAGGGAACAGGTTGTCCTCAGAGAGCACCCAGAAGCTGCGCGATCCGCTCGCCAGATACGTGTTATAGATCGTGCACTGGCTCATAATGGCGATAACAAGGAACAGCACGACGCCGGAGTGCCCAAGCACCGTCGAGAAGATCGTGCCGTAGCCCAGCACGTCGGAAGAGAAGCCGCCGTCGATGCCCCATTGGGTCCAAGAGCCGGCCGGGTAGGCCGCAAGGCAGGCGAGGGTGGGCAGCACGTAAGACAAGGCGATGAGCGGCAGCGCGATGCGGAAGCCCTTTGCCACATTGCGGGACGAGTCCTCGTATTCGCCGGACATGGCGGCAATGCACTCGTAGCCGCAGTACATCCAGATACCGATGGAAAGCGAGTCCACCAAACAGCTCATAGGGGCCTCGGGGTTGGCAAGGATGGGGTCGAAGGGGTTGGTCTGCCAGTTGACGAGGCCGAACACGACGGCCATGCCGAACACGAGGATGATGAGCACCGAGAAAAACGAGCTGATGCGCTCGACTTCCACAAGTCCCACCAGGTTGATGACGGTGAAGCTCGCCACGACGAGCAGCTTCACGCCGAAGGTGCCGGCATCGTCCAGCGAGAGCAGCTGCGAGGTGTAGCCACCGACCATGGCGATGTAGGCGCCCGATGAGATGTAGGTGTCCATGGAGGTCCACCAGCCGGCCTGAAAGCCCCAGAATTCCCCGAAGGTCTCCTTGGCCCAGGCGTAGATGCCGCCCTCGCGCGGAAGAATGGCGTTGGCCTCGGCAACGAGGCGACTGATGGGGCGCGCCCAAACGAAGGGCAGCACGATCAGAATGATAAGAGTGAGGCCCGGGCCGGCGGAGGGAATGATCTCCTCGATGCCGAAGGCACCGGCCGATACCAGGCAGAAGAGCATAAACGCAATGCCAAGAGCGCTGATTTTGCTCTTGCGGAGGTTGCCGACGGTTCCATCAGGAGAAGCCGGCGGGAAGAAGTCTTCGCTGCCCGGAGGGAGCGCATCTTTGGCAGACAAGCTCAAACCACCCCAATCGTTGTATGAGAAATGCGACAAGGACGAAGTGTAGCCCATCGGGGGTGGTTTAGCGAGGGATGTTTCGTGCATGCGCACAAACGGCCGCCCCGCGGTGACGACGGCTCTTCGCGCGAAGCAATCGGCGTCTTGGTGCCCCTGGGGCGGCGTTGCAGTGCCGGCTTCAATTGCCCGAGTAGGGGCTCATCGAAGCCGGCGTGCGGGCAGCTAGAGCAAGGTGCGCAAAAGCGCGATGCGTTCGCGCAGGTGCGCTCCCTCGTCGGTGTCGGCCACCGTGCGGGGCATGTCGTAGGCGGCAAGCACGCGGCGCTCGGCATGGATGTCGGCGGTACCTTCCACGGCGGCGTCGCGGGAGATGAGCGGCTCGTTGGCATCGAGGAACAGCCCCTCAGCGTTCGAAACGAGCGTAAAGCCCGCCAGTCCCGTCGTCTTCTGGTAGGCCGCCGAGAAGCCGCCATCGATGCAGAGCACCCGTCCGCCCGCCTTCACGGGGTCCTCGCCGTCCTTCACCTTCACCGGCACGTGCCCGCAGATGATGCGCGAGGTGGCCGGATCCATGCCGAAGTCGCGGAAGATGCCGTCGACGACCGCTTCGTCATCGAGCAGCGAGTAGAACGGGTTCTTCACTTCTTTGCGGGCCGCTTTGTCGGCGATGAGGTACAGCTCGAAGGTGGCCATCTTGCTCTTGGCGAACAGGGGCGAGCCAGGGCCGAGCCACAGGTACCACAGCATGTCGAGCCCGCGCTTGCGCTCGGCCTCGTCGGTGGCCGAGAACGCCGCGCGCACCGAGGCGTCCACCATGTCGTAGAGGGCGCGACCCCGGTAGGTCTTGCCGAACAGGGTCACTTCCAGAAGCGATCCGTCGTCGGCCAGGGGCACGCAGGCGTGCAGCATGAGGTTGCCGTTCTCGATCTTGTACAGGCTGCCCCGATCCAGGAAAAAGCGCATGTGGCGCTGCAGGCGCTCGCTGCCGGTGAACGCGGCGCACAGCTGCTCGATGACAGCGGCCTCGTCCTCGGTGAGGCGGTAGGGGTCGTCCCAGTCGACGGTGGGGAAGGTCGTGTCCAGCAGCTCGTACTCGACGCCGTCCACGACGACCGTTCCGCGCTTACGGTCGATCAGGTGCAGAAGGTTGCGATCGTCCAGGCCGAACGAGGGGTTCTCGGCGATAAGTGCCGCCTCCACCTTGAACTGGATAACGGCCATGGCCTTCTGGACCTTCTCGGTGAGGCGCGTCTCGGCCTCGGAAAGCCCCGGATTGCCCTTGAGGGCGAAGGCGGCGCAGGGGTCGTTCGCGTAGGCGTCGGCGGCGAAGGTGGCCAAGGGGCGCAGGTTGATGCCGTAAGCGTCCTCCAGAATGGACAGGTTGCCGTAGCGGGCGCAGATGCGCACGACGTTGGCCACGCTGCCGGGGCTGCCGGCGGCGGCGCCCATCCACAGGATGTCGTGGTTGCCCCACTGCACATCGACGTTGGGGTAGGAAAGAAGCTCGTCCATGATGAGCTGGGGCGCCGGCCCGCGGTCGTACACGTCGCCGATGAGGTGGAGCTGGTCGACGACGAGGTGCTGGATGAGAGCGCCCAGCACCTCCAGGAGGGCCACGCCCTCGCCGGAGGCGACGAGGCTTTTGATGAGTGCATCGCGATAGGGACGCCGGGCCGGCGTGCTGCGCCCGGCGACGAGCTCCTCGACGATGGCCAGCTCGTCGGGCAGAAGGGCGCGCACCTCATCGATGGTGCGGGTGCCGGCGGCTCGGCGAGCGATTTTGGTCAGGCGCGCGGCGGCTTCGGCAAGCCATGCGTCGGCGTCTTCGACGTGTTCCAAAGCGTAAGCGCAATGTTCGGCAGGATAGCAGGCGAGTGCGAGCAGCGCGGCTTTCTCGTCGTCGTTCAGCGTGCTGCCGAAAACGTCCTCGATGAGCGCGCGCACCGCGCCTGAGCCACCGCGCAGCACATGGGAGAAGGCGTTGTACTCGCCGTGGATGTCCGAGGCGAACAGCTCGGTTGAGCGCGGTAGCGTAAGGCGCCCCTCCAGCTCCGCGATTTCCGCCGCCACGTCGGCTCGTGTCGGGTACAGCTCGGAAAGTGCCTCCGTGTACGCCCACCCGCTTGCTTCCATAAACGCCTCCTTGCGTCCGTGCCCCGCGTCAGTTGCATCGCCCTATTGTATCTGCTTGGACGTGCCTGTGCAGCGCGGGCGCGCAAAATTGGCGCTTCGGAATGCGAGAGGGCGGGCGAGCCGCATTGCTGCCTAGTACTTCTCCCAGAGCTTCAGCTCCAGGTAGGAGGCGGTCACGCAGGCGGCGAAGCCGACGATGATGAGGGCGAAGGCGACGTTGGCCGCCTTGGGGGAGAGCCGCGAGAAGCCCTCGCAGACGAGCGGGAAGATGACCCATACATATATCATGGCCACCAGTCCGATGAAGAAGTCGTTCACGAGCCACGCCTGGCCGAACACGTTGCCTGGCAGTTGGGAGTTGTCCCAGAAGGGGTATTCGCCGGTCGTGGGATCGGGCTGGTTGATGAGCCAGCCCATGACCAGCTCCAGCACCATGGCCGCGAGAATAGCAATGACGAGCGATTCCAGAAACGCGCCCCACAGCGTTTTGCGGTGCAGGATCAGCCGCTCCTTCAAAGGCTCGATGAGCAGCGTCATGAACACCGCGCCGAAGCCGTAGACCCAGTAGGGGTGATACCACGGGTCGGTCCATACGGCGTAGTCGTCGGCCACAATGCCGAAGAGGCGGTCCATGAGCCAGCAGTAGGGCATCTCGAGCCAATGTCCCAAGATGCAGCACAGGCAGAAGCAGACGATAAGCGCGCGCCAGAAATCCCAGGTGCGCGGCGCGAAGTAGCCTATCTCGTCTTTCTCGGTCAGTTTATGTATCCTGAGAAACGCCATGGCTGCTTCTTCTCTTCGGCTCCTTCGACCCCTTCGGACGGTCGATAGCTCAAGGGTACTCCCTGAAACGCCCGCGCGACGCCGCGATCGCCTTCCATCGTTCAGCTTTTGACTCAACGTTGCTTGCCTGTTGCCGAACGGGCTTTCTGGAATTTGCTACACTGAGAACATCCGTGGAAGGGAGGATGTATGCGCGTTGTGTATCGGGAAGACCAGCAGCAGCGGGAGCGCGAGGTGCTCTCCGAGGAGGCCGCCTTCGCCGACGGCACCGAGGGGCGCCGCTCCTCCAGCGAGCCTGACGCGCTGCGCACCGACTACCAGCGCGATCGCGACAAGATCTTGCACTCGAAATCGTTTCGGCGGCTTTCCCACAAGACCCAGGTGTTCCTCGCTTCCGAGGGCGATCACTTCCGCACGCGGCTCACGCACACGTTGGAAGTGGCGCAGATTGCCCGCACCATCACGCGGGCGCTCGGGCTGAACGAGGATCTGACTGAGGCCATCTCGCTCGGCCACGATCTGGGCCACACCCCCTTCGGACATACCGGCGAGGCGGCGCTGGCCGCGTGCCTCGCGCGCCATAAGGGGCTCGCGCCCGGCACGCCCGAGGCCGCGGCGCTCTACCGCCACAACGAGCAGTCGGTGCGCGTGGTGGAGCGCATCGAGAACGGCGGCGCGGGTCTGAACCTCACTTTCGAGGTGCGCGACGGCATCTTGAACCATACGGGCGACCTGCAGGCCGAAACCTGCGAGGGCCGCATCGTGGGCACCGCCGATCGCATTGCGTACGTGAACCACGACATCGACGACGCCATCCGTGCAGGGATTCTGCGCGAGGCCGATCTGCCGGATACGACCCATCGGGTGCTCGGCGCCAACCACTCGGCCCGCATCGAGACGCTGGTCACCGACATGGTGCGCACCTCGGCGGAGACGGGGGACATCGCCATGAGCCCCGAGGTGTGGGACGCCATGATGGAGCTGCGGGCGTTTCTGTTCGAAAACGTGTACACGGCGCCGTCGGTCATGGCCGAGGTGGAGAAGGCGAAGCACTTGCTGGCGGATCTGTTCGACTACTACGCCGCGCATATCGACGAGGTGCCCGAGGACTACCGCGCCATCTCCGAGGGCGACGATCTGCGCGCCGTCACCGACTACATCGCCGGCATGACCGATCGCTACGCCACCGCCACCTACCAGCGCCTGTTCATCCCCCACGCCCTTTCGTATTAGAGAAGGCGGCGGCCCTTCTTCAGCTGGTACAGCTCGTAGGGGCGCGTGACGGCGCCGAGGCGGCAGGCGCGGAAGCACATCCCGCAATGGCGGCAAAGCGTCTGGTCGATGACGGGCACGGGGCTCGCCGTCGTAAGGGCCCCGTGGGGGCACACTTTCTGGCAGGCTCCGCAGCGACAGCACAGGTGGTTGTCTATGACGTAGTAGGTCTGGCGCACCGTCTCTCCTTCGCTCCTCGTTGCGGCTGTCGTCGGCCGGCCCCGAATCGTGTTGGCGTCATGTCGCGGATCCTCTTTCGGCGTCGATGCCAGTGTAGCAGGTCGCGGGGCTCTATCTCTACAGGGCAACAACGCATGAAGGCTGATGCCACTGTATCGATGGCGGTACGCTATGCTTGTTCCGCGACGGCGTCAAGAAGCCGTCGAGAAAGTTGGAAAGGATGCAACGATGGAAAATCCCCTGGTCGCAGGCGTGCTCGTGGCGCTCCTCGTGCCGTTTCTGGGGAACACCCTGGGGGCGGCGCTCGTTCTGTTCGCGCGCCATGGCATGTCCGAGCGCTTCACCAAGGCGCTCTTGGGCTTCGCGGCCGGCGTCATGATCGCCGCCAGCGTGTGGAGCCTCATTGTGCCGGCGCTCGAGGCGGCCGAGGGCGGTGCGGTGCCCTCGTGGCTGCCCGTGGGCGCGGGCTTTCTCGGCGGCATGTTCCTGCTTCTGGCCATCGACCACTTCACGCCCCATCTGCATGTGGGCTCCGACGAGCCGGAGGGCCCCGCTTCCACGCTGAAGAAGCCCACCATGATGCTGGCGGCGCTGGCTATCCACAACCTGCCCGAGGGCATGGCCGTGGGAGTGGTGCTCGCGGGCTTTCTGGCGGGGGATCCCACCATCACCTTGGCGTCGGTGACGGCGCTTTCTGTCGGCATTGCCATTCAGAACGTGCCGGAAGGCGCCATCGTGTCGCTGCCCTTAGCCACCAACGGCCTAACGCGGCCGCGCGCCTTTCTGGCGGGCGCGCTGTGCGGCGCCGTGGAGCCGTTGGGCGCGGCGATCATGGTGGCCATTACGGGGCTCGTGACCCCGCTTCTCCCCGTGGTGTTGGCCTTCGCCGCCGGCGCCATGATGTACGTGGTCACCGAGGAGCTCATCCCCCAGACCCAGCAGGGCCGCCACACCAACATCGGCACCATCGGCGTCGCCTTCGGCTTCGTGCTCATGATGGTGCTCGATGTGGCGCTGGGGTAGGGGAGGTTGCGGACGCTTCTAACAGGCGTCGGCGCCGCAGGGGGTGGCGCGTTCGATGAGGCGCGCATCGCCCGTGACGATGTCATAGAAGCGCAGGCCCCCGGCCAAATGGCTCACGTCGGCAAACCCGTGGCCCGCCAACATGCGGGCGGCCACGTAGCTGCGCAGGCCGCTCTGGCAGACGAGGCGGACGGGCAGCGCGGGATCCAGCTCGTCTAAGCGCTTGCGCAACTCGTCCAACGGGATGTTGCGGAAGCCGGGGAGGGCGCCGCGCTCGAACTCGGCGGGCGTGCGGATGTCGACGAGCTGCGCCGACCCGTCGCGCGGCAGGTCGGCCACCTCGTCCCAGCGGTACTGGGACACGAGCCCCAAGGCGAGGTTCTCCACCATGAAGCCGGCCATGTTCACCGGGTCTTTCGCGGAGGAGTAGGGCGGTGCGTAGGCGAGGTCGAGGTCCTTGAGCTGGATCGCGGAAAGCCCCGCGAAAATGGCCGTGGCCAGAACGTCGATGCGCTTGTCGACGCCCTCGTAACCGATGGCCTGGGCGCCGAGCAGGCGGTACGTCTCGCGCTCGAACACCACTTTCAGCGTCATGACCTTCCCGCCCGGGTAGTAGCCGGCATGGCTCATGGGGGAGAGCACCACGGCGTCGTGCGCGATGCCGTGGTGCTCGCAGGCGGCCTCGGAGAGCCCGGTGGCGGCGGCCGTCAGGTCGAACACCTTGATGACGGACGTGCCCTGGGCGCCGGCGAAGCGGCTGTCGAGCCCGCAGATGGCGTCGGCCGCCACGCGCCCCTGCTTGTTGGCCGGCCCGGCGAGCGAGACGAGCGCGTCGTCGCCGGTGACGAGGTGGCTCACCTGCACGGCGTCGCCTACGGCGTAGATGTCCTCGACGCCGGTCTCCATGCGGTCGTTCACGACGATGCTGCCCTTGATGCCCCTCTCAAGCCCCGCCGTGTCGGCGAGGGCCGTATCGGGCGTGACGCCGATGGCCAGCACGACCATATCGGCGCGCAACGGCTCTTCGCCGGCCAAGAGCACCTCGATGCCGTCCTCGCGTGCTTCGAAGCCCTCCACGGAACGGCCCAGCGCCAGGTGCACCCCGTGGGCGCGCATCTCCTGGTGGATGAGGGCGGCCATGTCGGCGTCGAAGGGGCTCATGAGGTGGCGCGGCCGCTGCACGATGGTCACGTCCAGCCCCAGCTCGCGCAGGTTCTCGGCCACTTCCAGGCCGATGAACCCGCCGCCGCACACCACGGCCGAGCGCGGGCCCTCCGCATCGACGAAGTCCTTCATCGCGAAGGTGTCCTCGACGGTGCGCAGGGTGAACAGGCGGTCGAGCCCCGTGCCGGGAAGCTTCGGCTGGGTGGGCCGGGCGCCGGGCGAGAGGATGAGCTTGTCGTAAGGCTCCTCGAACACCTCGTCGGTATCCAGGTTGCGCACGGTCACCACATGGCGCGCCGCATCGATGGCCTCCACTTCGTGGCGGGTGCGCATATCCACGTTAAAGCGGGCGTGAAAGCTCGCCGGGGTCTGCAGGGTGAGGGCGTTCTTGTCTGCGATGGTGCCCCCGATGTAGTAGGGCAGCCCGCAGTTGGCGTAGGAGATGTAGCCGGACCGCTCGAAGACGACGATCTCGGCCTCTTCGTCCAGGCGCCGCAGCCGGGCCGCCGCTGTGGCGCCGCCGGCCACGCCTCCCACGATGACTACTTTCATAGAACTTCCCTTCTCGCGATTTCTCTTGCCCATAGCATAGCAGAGCTTCGTTGCGGACAGCGTTCTCGCCGCGGTGGTCGCCCGGGGCAAACCGAGCTTCTCTACGGGAAGATAACGGGCCGGTGAAGATGCGGCAACGTTTGGCTGCAGGCTGGCAACGGGTCGGTAGAGAATGGCGGTGCCTCCCCGCAGGTTCGTGTGATGGGTCTATGATGGGGGCATCGAAGGGAGCAAAGTCGATGGAAAACCGTCAATATTAATACGTTTTCGACATCGAATCGATGGAATTGCCATGAGGTAGGTGGCAATCGTCGCGCTCGCTCGAAGCTCGATCTAGGGAGGTTGTTATGTCTAGTTGTTCTCGCAGGCAATTTCTCACAGGAGGCGCTCTTGCCGCACTGGGCGGCACGCTGGCTTTGGCCGGCTGCGCGCCCATGAGCCATGAAGAGGCTGCGGCCAAAAAGAGGGAGGCCGCTGCCGGCAACGACAAGAACGCCGATGGCGAGGTAACGGCTATTGGCACCGGTATGGGCAAGCACGGCGAGTTCACCGTAGAGGTGTCGGCCAAAGACGGCGCCGTCGATCGCATCACGGTGCTCGATTCCCGCGAGACGCCGGGGATGGGCGATGTGGCCATGGAGAAGATGACCCAAGCGATCATCGACAACCAGACGCTTGCGGTGGACACCATCAGCGGCGCGACGCTTACTTCGATGGCCTTCCTTACCGCTGTGGGGAGCGCCCTGGATGCGATGGGCGAGAGCGCGGACGATTGGAAGAATCGCGAGCCAGCCGCTTGGGTGAGCGACGTTAAGCTTCCGGAAGAGGCCGATGTCGTGGTTGTGGGAGCCGGCGGTGCCGGTTTCGCGGCGGCCATTACGGCGGCCAATGAGGGCAAGAGCGTCGTACTCATGGACAAGATGGGGGTTTTCGGCGGCGATACGGCCCTTTCGGGAGGCGAAATGGCGGTGCCCGGCAACTGGATCCAGGTGACGCAGGGCATAGAGGACAGCCCCGAGCACCTCATCTCCGACATGCTCGTCGGCGGCGACAACAAGGGCGATCCGGAGCTGGTGGCCATCATCGCCAACGGCGCGCTCGACTCGGCCAACTGGCTCACCTACGAGGGCGGCGTCTCCTGGAAGCACGACCTCATGCAGTTCGGCGGCCACAACATCAAGCGCTCCATCATCCCCATCACTCATTCCGGCTCCGAGATGACTACGAAGCTGACCGATCGCGTCAACGGCATGGACGACATCGTGCTCATCGACAACACCAAGGCCGTCGAGCTGGTCACCGACGATGCGGGCGCCGTGGTGGGCGTGAAAGTGGAGAACCCCGTGACAGGCGATACGTCCGAGGTGAAATGCAAGGCCGTGGTGCTGGCGACGGGAGGCTTCGGCTCCAACGTCGATATGCGCGTGAAGTACAACCCCGAGATGGACGACAAGATCCTCTCCACCGACTCGGTGGCCGCCCAGGGCGACGGTATCGTGATGGCCGAGAAGATCGGCGCCGACACCATCGATATGGAGTATATCCAGACCTATCCGGTGTGCGACCCCGAAACGGGCGCGCTGCTGTACGTCGGCGACGTGCGCCTGGAGAACCATGGCATCCTCGTGAACAGGGAGGGCGACCGCTTCGTGCAAGAGCTCGACCGCCGCGACGTCATTTCCAACGGCATCAAGAACCAGACCGACGGCGTGGCCTTCCTCCTGTTCGATCAGGCGGCCGCCGACGAGACGGGGCTGATCAAGCAGCATGCCGACGAGTACGAGAACAGCGAGGCTCGCGGCGTTATCGTGAAAGCCGATACGCTGGAGGACGTGGCGAAGGCCCAAGGCGTCGATGCCGCCGAGCTGAAGAAGACCGTCGAGAAGTGGAACCAGTACTGCGCCGACGGGAAGGATCCGGATTTCGGCTACAGCGCCGAGATGAACGTCATCGGAGACGGTCCTTACTACCTCATGGCCTGCAAGCCCGCCGTGCATTACACCATGGGAGGCCTGCACATCACGCCCGAGGCGGAGGTGCTCACCGTGGAGGGCGCGCCTATCGCCGGCTTGTATGCCGCCGGCGAGGTGGCCGGCCACAAGATGGGCACGAACCGTCTGGGCTCCTGCTCTATGACCGATATCTACACCTTCGGCCGCATCGCCGGCAAGAACGCCGCCGACTACGCCGCCTAAAGAGCTGACTGTCCGGTCAGTTCACGATTCGGCCACGGCTGTCCCCGCGTTTCGTGACAGGGGGGCGACCGTGGCCTTTCTGCATCGGCGATGCGTGTAGGCTCAGCGTTGTTAGTCGTGCGCGCGGCCCTGCGGCCGGGCGCCTCAACGCGAGTAAGGAGCCATTATGGCAGAGACAAGCCCCTCCTTCACCGTCACCATGAACGACGGGAAGAGCGCCAAACCAGAGCAGCCCGTTCCTGAGCCGGCCAGCAAGGATATGACCTGGACTGACGGCAAGCAGACCATCAAATACACCGCCACTGCCGAGATGCTGCCGTTGCATACCGACGACGGCACGCTCATCGGGCACATGTTCGCTCTCTCCTACGTAAGCGATGCGGCCGACAAGTCCGATCGCCCCGTCACCTTCTGCTGGAACGGCGGCCCGGGCGGCTCGTCGGCCATGGTCAACATCGGCGGCTTGGGCCCGCGTCGCGTGCCCATCAATACCATCAAGCAGCTGCCCTGCCCCACGAAGCCCGAGGACAATCCCTACTCGCTTCTGCCCACGACCGACCTGGTGTACCTGGACGCCATGGGCACTGGCTACTCGAAGGTGGCCGAGGGCTACGACCCGAAGAAGGTCTGGGGCGTCGACGGCGACGCTGACGCCTTCATGCGCGGCATCGCCCAGTGGCTCACCACTCACGAGCGTTGGAACACGCCTCTGTACCTGTACGGCGAGTCCTACGGCACCATGCGCAACTCGGTACTCATGCGCGTGCTCGGCGAGCGCGGCATCGCGCTGACCGGCGTCATCGAGCAGTCCACCATTCTCGATTACGCGCCGACGCTTTCGGGCAACGACCTGTACTACATGGGCATGCTGCCGGTCTACGCCGCCACGGCCAACTACTTCGGCAAGGCCGGCGCCGGCGTCGACCAGTTCGAGTGGTTCGACCGCGCCTGGAGGTTCGTCGATGAGAAGTACGGCCGCGCCCTCATCGCGAGCGACTCCATCACCCCAGAAGAGGAGCACGAGCTGGCCGTCGAGATGAGCGAGCTCATCGGGCTTCCGGCCGAGTTCATCGAGGGCAAGCACCTGCGCATCGAGCTGGATACCTTCCGCAAGACCATCTTGGCCGACGAGGGCCTGTTCACCGGCCGCTACGATACGCGCTTCACCGAGCCGGCCTACATGGATGTGCAAGGCGACAACGAGTTCTTCGCCGGCGAGGATCCCTCCGGCGACGCCATCATGACGCCGGACCAGTCCGCCTGGATGAAGCTCGTCCAGGAGACCGGCTTCAAGGGCTCGCCCATCAACCTGCTGCTGTCCATGAAGGTGAACGAGGAGTGGAACTGGACGCACCAGGCCCCCGGCACCATGGGCAGCCCCGTGTGCCCGAACACCGCCTACGATATGGGCACGGCCCTGCGTCGCAACCCGTTCTGCCGCGTGCTGTTCTTCGGCGGCATCCACGATGCGGCCACGCCGTTCTGGAACGTGAAGCACTCCATCTCGAAGATGTTCTTGCCCGAGTCCATCACGAGCCGCATCGAGTACAAGGTGCATGAGAACGGGCACATGGCCTACGAGGACCTGCCCACCTTGGAGAAGATGGCACCGGAGCTGGCCGCCTTCTACGAGAAGAGGCACGAGGCGTAAAACGCGCTGTATTGCTTGTGCGGATGCTTGGAACTGCAGATGCATGAAAACGGCCGCCGCCCTTTGAAGGACGGCGGCCGTTCTGTATGGCTCTGCGAAGTGCTTACGGGCGCGACAGGCCGTCGACGGGAAGCACGGCGCCCGACACGTAGCTGGACATGTCGCTGGCCAGGTACAGGCAGGCACAGGCGATGTCCTCGGGCTCGCCCATGCGGCCGAGCGGGATGGACTCGATGAGCGGCTTGATGACCGAGTCGGGCAGCGCGTCCACCATATCGGTGTGAGTGACGCCCGGGGCCACGGCGTTCACGCGGATCTTGTGCTTGGCCAGCTCGCGGGCGAGCGATAGCGTGAGCCCGTTCACGGCGAACTTGCTCGTGGGATAGGCGAAGCCCGAGGGCTGGCCGTACTTGCCCACCATGGAGCTCGTATTCACGATGGCGCCGCCGTCGCCCTGCTCGATCATGATGCGCGCCGCCGCCTGGGTGCACACGAACACGGCGGTCACGTTGATGGACATGACCTTGTTGAACTCCTCCAAGGTGTAGTCCACCAGCGGCGTGCGGGAACTCACACCGGCGTTGTTGCACAGCACGTCCAAACGGCCGAAGCGGTCGACCACTGAGGCGAAAGCCGCCGCTACGGAATCGGGGTCGGTCAGCGAGGGCGCGATGCCCATGACGTTGTCGGTGAAGCCCTCCTCAGCGAGCTTGGCCAAGGCCGCATCCACGGTCTCCTGGCGCGAGCCGGCCAGCGCCACCTTCGCGCCGTTCTTCAAGAACTCGCGCACGATAGTGAACCCGATGCCGCGTGTGCCGCCGGTGACGATGGCCACCTTTCCTTCTACGATGCCCATGGGCGTCCTTTCTCTAGGGTAAACTCGCATAATCATATCGCGGAGGAACTGCCCCGTTGGTTTCGGGACGGTTACAAAGCGAGAGGCTCAGAGCGAAGGCTAGGGCAGAGAGGGGCAAGGGCAGGGGCGGGGCGCAAGTCGGCAGCTGCTAATTCCGCGTCCAGCGTTCGTTCTCGTCGTACCACATGAACAGCTCGTAGACGCGAAGGCTGGGGGCGATCAGGTAGGTCTCGGGCGTGAAGCCGAATGCGGGGCTGTCGCCGTTGACGACGGCGGTGCCCAAAAGCATCTCCGGCGTGGCCTGGGTGCGGCGATGCTCGGCGGCGATGCGGGCCGCCTCGTTGGGGTGCTCTTCCAGCCAGCACTCGGCCTGGGCTTCCACATGGCGCATCTCGGCCAGCAGCGCCTCGCGGCGCAGGGCGCGCAGTTCGTCGATGCGGTCGTAGTAATCGATGCGCACCCGTGGCGTGCGCACGCCCTCGGTCACGTAGAGGCGCACGAGCTCCATGGGCATGCGTTGGGCGAGATCGTGCAGGCCGGCGCTGAACTCCTTGGACTTGCGCCACGTGGAACGGGCAAATGCCACTTCAGTGGTAATCATAAGGGCCCCTTTTGTCGTTTCAGCAGTGTTTGAAGCCACGCGCTCACTATAGCACGCGCGTACTCGCGGCGCGAGGGCGATTCTGTGTCGGTTTGCTGGCGATTTCAGGGAAAGGGAGGGTGGTCTGGATGGTGTCCGGCTTTTCAAGCCAAAAACCTGCAGAAAGTCCACCGCCGCGCGACGGGGAGGGTCGTACGCGCGGCGGGGGCGATGGTTGGCGGTTGGTGAAGCGGGCTCACGGGAAGGCGAAATGGACGAATGAGCCTTCCCGTGCTCGCAGGCTGCTATTGAGCGGCGCCGGAGAGCAGCTTCGCCACGTGACGGCCCTCAACGGAGCTGCGGCCGCAGGCCACGCCTACGACATACTCGGGATAGTTACCCGAGAAGAAGCTGCCGGATACGTCACCAGCGGCATACAGGCCCTCGATGACGTTCAGCTCCGGATCGAGCACCTGGCAGTTCTCGTTAATGCGCAGACCGTCGATCGTGGTGAGCAGCGAGCCGCCGAACCAGCAACCGTAGAAGGGGGGCTGGCGGATGGCGGAGAGGCGGTAGGCCTCCTTGCCGAAGTCCTCGTCCACCTGGTTGTCGTAGAAGCCGTTGTAACGCTCCACCTCGGCGAGGAAGTTATCCTTGTCCTGGCCGGTGAAGCCGAGCATGTCGGCCAACTCTTCAATGGTGTCGGCTTTCATGAGGATGCCGGCCTCTTGGGAAGCGGCAGTGTACTCGTCGTAGGTCATGCCCATCTCGATGTAGGGCACCACGCGCGAGCAGCCGACGGTTTCGAAGCGCAGCATATCGTCCATCATGTTGCTGTCGTAGACCTGGCACCACACCCCGCCGGGCTGGTAGGTGGCGGCGAAGCAGATGAAATCGTAGGGGGTAGACTCGTTGGCGAAGCGTTGACCGCGGCGATTCACCTTCATGAAGGGCTGGCTGCCGATGTTCTCTTGGAAGATGCTGCCACGGAACATGGCGCCTTCGCCTTCGCCCTCGTAGCCGGCATCCACGCCAGGAGCCACGGCCCCACGGTCGAAGACCATGGGGGCGGCGTCCTTGTCTTTAGAGGCTCCGGCCCACAGCCCCGCCTTGATGCCGTCGCCTGTGCAAGTGGGATTGAAGCTGGAGGCGGTGCAGCAGGCTACAGCGGAGGGCTGCAGGGCGGTCATCATCACGGGGTTGGCCGCGTAGCCGCCCGTGGCGAGCAGGGTGTTTTTAGCATTGATCTGCTTCATACCGTCTTTGGTTTCGAAGATAGCGCCCGTCACCTTGCCATCGGCGTGAACAAGCTTCACCATCTTATGCTCGAACAGAATGTCGTGACCTTGGCCGGACAAGCGCTCGGCGATGACGTCGTTGCGCGTGGGCGGGACGTAAGAGGGCTCCCACAGGTGCTGCACATAGGGCACATAGTAGTCGGTACCGCCCGTGGCGTGCTCGGGCGGCATGTCCAGCATGACCTCTTTGCCGGCGTCTTTCATTACCTCGGTCACCCAATCAATGTATTCGGCCGAATCGTCGATCCAACGCTTGATGAGCTTCTGGTTGCACTTGCCGGAGGCGTAGCGCGTCAGCTCGTTCAAGAGCTTCGGCCGGTCGATGGTCACGTTGTTGGCCTTGGCGTAAGCGGTGTCTACGCCGCCGAGGTACTCGCGGGTCTCGGGAACCTGGTTGCTCTTATCGCAGGCAATGAAGTTGAGGCCCAAATCGGCCGCCGCGCCAGCAGCGGCAAGGCCGGCCGTGCCGGCGCCAATGATGAGGAAGTCGGTGTCGAGGGTTTCGACGATGTCGCTCTCGGCGATTTCGGGCTCTGCGCCAAGCCAGTCTTCCGCGACCGCTGCGGCTTCGGGCGTCGCGGCTGCGTCGCCGGTTGCGCTGAGGTCTTTCTCGGCCGAAGTCTGGGGCGCGCATCCTGCCAAGCCCATGGCCCCCACGGCAGCCACGGCGCCCAGGCCGAGGAAGTCGCGGCGGTTCATCTTCATCGATTCTTTGCTCATAGTCCCTCCTGTATCGTGGATCTCTCTTGCGTCGACGAGCGGTGTGATTGGCCGACGCAATGCGTCATCATGGAGGAACTGCGCGATAGAGGCCATCGCTTGCGCGCGGTTATTCGAGAAATCACCTCTCTGAGGTGATACCGCTACCAGGGGTTTTCTGAACCTGAGGGAGGCGAGTTGCTATACTTCTCTTTTGAGGAGGGACTCCTGTGGAGTGCGGGTGCGATGACATGAGAGGCTCGGGGAGGGAATCGATGGGAAAGGCGATAACTAAGGACAGCGTATTCGACTCGATGCGCCGTGTTGAGGCGGCGCTCAAGTTGCGCTATATGGGCATTGGGTTTGTCTGGGCGTGGTTGTATTGCACCTATGCAACGTCAGCGGTGTTTCCCTACCGAAGCGGTCAGTCCATCAACTCCGATGAATCATGGCTCCTCTCGGCGGTAGCTGTCGTGCTCGGATTTCTCGTCGGTGGCTTGTTGCTGAGTCGAAGACCGCTCGGGGGCCACTGCTTACGAAGATTTTCCATAGCGGCAGCGCTGCTTTTGGCGGCGGGAACCATTGTTTCGGCTCTGGGCGCATTTGCATTGGGGCTTGCGTGGCTGGGAGGGGCCATGACAGGCGTGGGCTATGCGTTGCTCAGTCTGCTGTGGGCCCGTGCGCTCATGGTGCTGGATGTGGAGGAGCTGGAAGCGGTAGTGCCTCTCTCGTCGCTAGTTATCGTGCCGTGTGTTGTGGTATACCCTCTGCTGGAGGGGGTTGTGGGCGTAGTGGCGA
Source organism: Adlercreutzia sp. CNCM I-6207 (assembly GCF_977072305.1). Taxonomy (NCBI): domain Bacteria; kingdom Bacillati; phylum Actinomycetota; class Coriobacteriia; order Eggerthellales; family Eggerthellaceae; genus Adlercreutzia; species Adlercreutzia sp. CNCM I-6207. Next base: position 134,025 of record NZ_CDRVLZ010000004.1, on the reverse strand, counting down.
CGGCGTCGCTGCCGCTGATGTCCGGCGTCTTGCTTCTCCTTTGCTTGCGTGAGGGGGCTAAACGGTGCGGCGTCGAAGAGGCGGCGTCAGGCGTTGGGGGGATGTCGCCCTACCTCAAGGAAGCTGAAGCGTCGGGCGCCGCTTCAGCTTCGTCGGGTGCCGGCGCGTCTCTATCCCGACGCTTCGGAATTGCAGAATCGTGGGGCTTCTATCTTGGACGCGTCGCGGTTGTTCTCGTGGTGCTGTATCTCGCCATCGGGTGGCAGGCCGCTTTGGCCGATGTCCGCGACAGTATGCATGCGCTCATCGATCTTGATGTCTCCATGCTCATTTCCAGCCTTGCCAGCGTAGCTTTGGGCATTGCCATCGTATTCTTTTCGAGAAGGGTGAGTTTCACGGGGTTGTTCCGCTGGGCGGTTCCGTGCGTGATCATAACGCTTGTACTGCATGGGTCTTCCGGTCTGTGGGCCGGATTTGTCTCCAACTCCATCGGGGATACTCTTGATTCGCTCATTCAGGTGCTGGTGTATTTGTTTGCGATCACTCTTGCCAAGCAAGGAAAGGCGCCTGTGGCCTTGGGCGTGGGGCTTCTCAATGGCTCCGTGCAGCTGGGTGTGCTTTTTGGCAACCTTGCGGGGAGCGCATGCGCTGGTCCCGCCGCGGCGTCTTCTGAGGTTGCCTTTCTGTCGGCGCTCATCTGCCTCGTGGCCCTCGTTGGCATTGTGGCGCCCCAGCGCGAACCGATTGAAGTGCGGCCGATGGCTGAGGCGGGTTCGGATGCGCTTGAGCACTCACTCATGGTGGGGTGCGAACTGCTGCAGAAGAAATTCGGCCTGTCTGATCGCGAGACGGAAATTGCCTTTCTCCTAGCCCGTGGTTACAGTCGTCCCTATATCCGCGAGAAGCTGTTCATCTCCAAGAACACGGTGGCAACGCATATCAGGCACATCTATGGAAAACTCGGCATTCACTCGAAAGAGGAACTTATCGATTTAGCTACCGAGGCGGCAAGGAAATAGAAGGCTCGGAGCTGCCTCTTCTCTCGATGCCTTTACGGAGATGCCTTTGTGGGCGTTTTCTGGGCGCGATGGGCAGGGCGGTGCTTGGTCGTGTGTTGCTTCTAGCCGAACAGCAGATGCAAGAAATCGATGCGCTTCTGCAACCCTTCGTAGATGAAATCGGTGCGGCCGTACATTGAAGGGTTCTCGTCGAGAAAATCGCTGGCCCATTCGGGGAATCCCGCGAGTTTGTCCAGATCGAGCCAAGAGGTGTCGCCTATGAGACGCAGCTGCCGGTCGGCGTCTTCGTAGAAGGGACGCATATCCACCACGAAGGGCGTGTAAGCCAGCTCTCGCGTGGGCACGCGGCACCAGAGGCTCGAGCCGGTGTCGAACAACGGGGCAGCGCGGTACTCGAGGGTTTCCACATCGCGGATGAGACCGAAGTTGCGCCAGTGGCGATCGGTGTTGGCCATGATGTCGTCGCAGAGGATCATCTTTCCGAGGGCTGTTTCGATGTCTTCCACACCCAGCGCGGCGCAGCATTCCACGTAATGGCGGTAGCTGTCGCGGTGGGGAACCTGGGGGAGAACATCGTTCACGTAGTAGGCGGGGATGAGTTCCTCGGTGGGGCCGACGAAGTTCGGGCATGAACTGACCGGCGCGCCGCCCCATTCGATCAGCGTGTAGGGAACGTAGTCCCCTTCAGACAGCAGGCGCGAGAAAAGCTCCGTGGCGATGACCTCGTTGTAGGGTTCCTGATCGAGCAGCGTGCCGCCCTTGAGCAGGCGTCGCTCGCCATTGCGGCACACCCAGCGTTTGGAAAGAACGCCGTCGGAGGTGTTGTCAGGGGAGTCGAGGCCCACGTCGGCCATCCATTCTTCGACCGGCGCTTCGGAGAAATCGTTCTCGAAGTAGTTGACGTCGCTCCAGCGAATCCCGCTTCCATAGGGCTTGATCCAGTACTGGTCGGAAAGGGAGAGCCCCATACTTTTGAAGGGGAGATCATAGGTGTCGGCAATGCCGAGCTCGACCAGCTTCGCTTCGATGCCGTGGCGCGCCTTCGGAATGGCACGATGACACCACCAGTAGGAAAGTGCGGTTTTCGAGGCTTTTGTTCCCCGCGGGGACATGATGGAAAGGGGAGCTCGCTTGGCATCGATGATCTCATCGGCATCGAGAAATTCCCCTGTCGAGGCATCGAAACGGAAAGCGAGCACCTCATGGTCGCGGTTCATGAGCAGGTAACGGGAGATGTTTGGCTGGCTCAGGCGCGCGCTTGGTCGGCCGCGACCGGGGTTGTGCTCGCGGCGTGCCTCGACGCTCTTTTCGTCTATGAGCCAAATGCCCGCAACTTGTTCGGCGGCTAACACGCCGCTTCTGATGAGCTGGCGAACACGGGTGGGACTCACGCCGAGCTTTGCGCTGGCTTCGGCAACGGTAATGCTGAACATAGGCTCCTCCAAAAAATCTTTCGATTGCGAAATATTATCACGGAATTATTAATTCTAGAAAAATCTTTCGAAATCGAAAGATTTTTCTAGAAGGAAGACGCCATCCCGCAAGCAATCAAGAGAATGGCCAGGAAACCAAAGTTCAGCACGCTGAACAGGGCGAGGAAGCGACCAGTGGATAGCTCGGGCAACGCGGTCGCTCGGGGGAAGATTTTGCGCACGCTGGTGAAGTGCTGCAGCGTGATGAGGCTCGCAAGTGAGCCAACAAGGGTGCCGGCGCCTCCGATGTTCACGCCGACGAGCAGGGGCTGCCATGCGCCCGTGAAGTGGGAGAGCAGCACAGCGGCGGGCACGTTGCTGATGATCTGGCTTAAGCCGGCGCTCACGAGCAGGCCGTGATCGGCCATGAGGGGCGAGAGCCATGCGGACACCTCTGGCACGCGCGCCAGGTTGCCCGCGAACACGAAGAAGCAGGCGAAGGTGGCGAGTAGGCCCCAGTCCACGGCGGCCAAGGCGCGCCGGTCGAGGGCGGCGAGCGCGGCGGCTACGACGGCGACGGCGGCGGCGACGGGCACGATGCGGAATACGGCCAGCAAAGTGAGGGCGACAAGCGCTCCGTAGATTGCCAGGCGCCGTCGGCTGAGCGGCATCGGCACGGCGAGACTGCGCGTATCGTCTCGGCCACAGCTGCCGTTCGACTGACCGCACAGCCACCAGGTGCAGGCGACGATGCCGGCGGTCGACAGCGCGAAGGGCAGTGCCATAGCGGCCAGGAAATCGCCGAGGTCGAGCCCGTAGTAGGAATAGAGATACAGGTTCTGCGGGTTGCCGAAGGGGACGATCATCCCGCAGAGGTTCGCAGCCAGACTTTGCAGAACGAACACGGGCGCCACGAGACGGGGGAGGTTTGCGCCCATAAGGGTGGCTGCCGAAAGTGGCAGCATCATGATAAGGGCCATGTCGTTGGTTGCCACGCATGAAAGCCCGGCCGTCGTGAGCACGAGGGCCAGCGCGAGGGGCCTAGGACTGCGAAACCGTGCGATGACGGCGCGGGCCGCCCGGTCGAAAGCGCCCATGAGCCGCAGTGCGCTTGCCACGGCCAGCACGCAGAACAGGCATCCAAGGGTCTTCCAATCGAAATACCCCAGATAGGCCTCGTCGGGCGGCACCGCCAGGGCGGAAGCCGCAGCCGCCATCGCCGCCACCACAAGCACGGCGTGCTCGCGTAGGAAGGCAGCAGGAGTGGTGGCGGAGATACGCAAGGGACGCTCTTTCTCGAAACAGGACAGTGCCCGTAGTGTACCCCAACGTCGCACAAACAAAGAGCGCCGTTACCGGGATGAGCAGTAGCCCCGAGCCACCCGGGAAGGGCTTTGCTCTCGAGGGAGGCCTTTTTTGCACGAGATCTCGAGTTATAAGCGTCTGAACTCTGCGTTGCGTTCGGTCTTCGGAAGAAGTTTTTGGAAAACGCCTGGTCAAAGCTTCGCGCGCATCGAGACTATTCCGGGTCACTGAAGGATCTGTCCCCTAAGGGGCTCATAACCGGTGATTTGCTGCAATTTCGAGGTGGTTCGTCGACCGAGAACGTGAGTGAGTGCTCTTATGCCTATCTTTTATGGGCCATGACGAACATGCAGTTGCTTTTGACGAGAGTGCCCGCGACAATAGGGAAAACGATGCGGAAAGCGGCGGCCCGGCCGCCGCTTCGAAGCAGGCGTCTCGGAAGAGGCCATCGACGAGTTCGTTACCCCCTACGCCGAGTAGCCGCGCAGTTTAACCTTCACAAAACTGGTCAAGTTGCCTTGCCAATTATTGAAAAACTGGCAGAGTTACTTGGCCAGTTACGGGGACGTTAGATTCTGCGCGTCCCCGCTGTCTGCCTCTTCGCGACCTGCTATGCGATCTCGATAAGGTCGCCGGGGGCGATGGTGCCGCCGGCGAGCACCTTGCAGAAGACACCCTCCCGGGGCATGATGCAGTCGCCCATCTGGTGGTAGATGGCGCAGTGGGCGTGGCACTGCTTGCCGATTTGGGTCAGTTCCAGCACCACGTCGTTGCAGACGAAGCGCGTGCCGATGGGGAGGCTTTTCAGGTCGAAGCCCTCGACGATGATGTTCTCGCCGAACGCCCCATGGCCCACTTCGGCGCCGCGGTTCTTGAATGCCTCGATCTGCTCGTAGGGCAGAAGGCTCACCTGGCGGTGCCACGGCGCAGCGTGGGCGTCGCCCTCGATGCCCCAGTTGGGCCTAAGCTCGATGACGGCTTGCTCGGTTTTCTGGATTCCCTTGATATCGCTCGTGCATACGGCTTTGATCACGCCCATGATGCACCTTTCTCGCTGGCGATGGGTCGTGCGCCACTCTCGACCCACCCGGTGCATAGGATTTGGCCCCCGACCCGCTGCACGACGCTGAAGGGGAAATGCCGGCGCGCCCAAATTCTAGCGAACCCCTAGACTATTTGCAAGCGGGGATAGTAGAAGCGAATGCTCCTTTACCAGTTTTAGAGCCTTTAGAATTTTTAGCAGTCTTAGCCAAGGCCCCCGACGCGGCTCTTCTGGCGTCTAGCCTGTCGGCATGAGCGCGCGAGCGAGCACCTTTCCGACCAGCACGCCGGCGACGCACAAAACGACGCTGACCAGGGCGTAGGCGCCGGCGATGGCGTATTGGCCGCCCTCGATGAGCTCGAGGGTCTCCAGCGAGAAGGTGGAGAACGTCGTGAACCCGCCGCATAAGCCCACCTTCAAAAACAGCACCGCCTCGCGGGAAAGGGCGCCGGCGGCCAGCTCGGAGGTCTCCACGATGGCCCCTATGGCCACCGACCCCAGGAAGTTGATGAGCAGCGTCATGAGCGGCAGCTCGCTTCCCAGCGGGATGAGCCCCAGGCCGTAGCGTCCCATGGCGCCCAGCGCGCCGCCCGCTCCCACGCACAACAGGCCCATCATCGCTCGCTCTCCTTTTCCTTGATTTCGTCGCGCGCCCAGTATACGCCATCGGGGAAGAACGCGCTGCGCCATTGGGGGAGCGCGCGCCCCTCTAGCGGCGGGTGCGGCGCACGCCGTCGGGGAGGCCCGCTTCGGGCATGCGCAGGGTGCCGGCCTTCTCGCGGCGGCGCATGTCCCACAGCATGATCGCGGCCACGGCCAGAAGCGGCAGGCCGCCCACGATGCCCGTGCACAAGGGCCCCACGAAGGGGTTGCCGCCCGAAAGCGAGAACAGCGTCACGCCGTTAGTCGTGCCGTTCGCGGCCCCGTGCCCGATGGCCGCGGCAAACGTGGAGCCGGTGCGGATGGTCACGTAGCTGAGGAAGATGGCGAGCACGGTGCACCAGGCGCACATTTGGAATCCCTCGCGCGTCACGAGGCGCGTGAGCACCACGCCCAGGGCGGGGAAGAGCATGGTGAGCGCCACGGAGACCATGTAGGCGAGGTCGGGCGAGAGGAACTCGCTCGCGTAGGGGGCGGTGCCTTGGGCGATGGGGTACACCACGAGAAAGTCGTAGGCGTAGGTGATGCCGAAGGTGATGGCGAGAAAGACAAGGGCGCGTTTCATAGCGGAGTCCTTTCGTCGGGAACGAGCGGGCAGGGCTTCGGGTGGCCGCGGCGGCTTTCGCGGGGCGACGAGAAGCCGATCGCCCGTATTTTGTTCTATGACAACTAGAACAGTTTATGTTATACTCCGAGTAGAACAAGAAGTCAATGGCCCGTAGCGCGCCGCTACGGGCCGCTCGGAAAGGACGCCCCCATGCTCATCGCCGTCGACGCCGCGGCCGCCGAGCCGCTCTACCTGCAGATACGCAACCAGATTGTGGCCGGCATCGCCACCGGCCAGCTGGAGCCGGGCCAGTCGCTGCCCTCAGTGCGCTCCCTAGCGAGTGACTTGGGCATCAACCTGCACACGGTGAACAAGGCCTACGCGGTGCTGCGCGACGAGGGCTACGTGCGCATGCGCGGTCGCGCCGGGGCGGTGATCGCCGATCCAGCTGCCGCCGATCGCGCCGACGCCGACGCATCGGCCCAAGTGAAGATGGAGGACGACCTCTTCAAGCTGGCCTTGGCCTTCCGAGCCCGGGGCGGCGCGCGCGGCCAGTTTCTGGAAGCGGCCGCTGCCCAGGCCGCACGCGCCTACGGGGTGATGGAAGATGCCGAGCCCGCCCCGCGCCCGACGCGGAAGAAGAAGGCTGCCGGTGGGTCGTCGGTGGCGGCCGCGGGTGCAGGCACGTCGTCGGTGGCAGGTGCGGCTGCAGCCGCGGGCGAGGCGGTGGTGCCCCAATGAGCGTGACGTCTCCCGTAATTCCTCTTCTCGGGCTTTTGACCCTCGTCGTTCCCCTCATGGGCGTGCTCATGGCGCTCACGCCCTACCTCATGCCGAAGCGCGAGTTCTTTGCCGTCACGGTGCCCGACGATGTGGCGCGCGATCCTTATCTGCGCCGCCTGAAACGCACCTATCTTGCGATCATGCTGGCGCTTGCGGCGGCGGCAACGATTGCGTGCGCGGCAGCCCTTGCGCTCGATCCCGAGCACGCCTTCGTCGCGACGCTGGTCGTGGCCGCCCTCGTCCTGTGCGTGGGCGGCTACGCCCTCATGCTGTATTTCCGCGCGAAGGTGCAGCGCTACAAAAAGGCTCAGGGCTGGGTGGCCGAGGGGCGCCGCAGCGCGGGATTTATCGGCGACGAGCCCTTCCCGAAGCCTTTGTCCCTCGCCTGGGATCTGCTGTACGTGCCCGTGATCCTCATTACGCTGGCCATGGGCATCGTGGGCTATCCCGCCATGCCCGACAAGGTGCCCCTGCACATGGATTTGGCGGGGAAAGTGAACGAGTGGGCCGGCAAGTCGCCGGGCGTCGTCGCGTTCCCCGTACTGTTCGTGCTGTTCATCGCCGTATGCCTCACCGTGGCCCATTGGGTGATTCTGCGATCGAAAAAGGGCAGCGACCCCGCCATGCCGGCGGCGAGCGCCTGGGCCTACGGCATGTTCGCCCGCGCTCAGAGCGTGATGCTCGTCGGCATGGGTCTGCTCGTGAGCTTGCTGGGGCCCGTTATCCAGCTGACGTTTCTCGGCGTGCTTTCCATGGCCCAGGCTCTCGTGCCCATCGGGGTCGTGGTGGCGGTCATACTGGTGGCGAGCACCGCGGTGAGTCTCGTGTACGGCCAGAACGGCAGCCGCCTGCTCGCCCGGGTGAGCGCCGACGGGCGCGGCGGCGCCATGCCGCGCGACAACGACCGGTATTGGAAGGGTGGCATCTTCTACGTGAACCCCGACGACCCGGCGCTGTTTCTGCCTGAGCGCTTCGGTATCGGCTGGACGATCAATTTGGGGCGCCCCGCAGCGTGGGCTTTTGTGGTAGGCTTCGCTCTGGTGATCGCGGGATTCATCGCGGCGTCGTTTCTGCTCACCTAAGGAGTCGGGCGCAAGCGGCCGTTCGCGTCCCGCCGGGGCCATCGCGCGAGGAGCAAAGGGAGGCTGCCATGAAAGATTGCGCCCAGCCGCTGCAGCACATCGAGCACGGTATTCCGCCGGTGTTTGACGAGCGCTCGGAGGTGCTCGTGCTGGGCACGATGCCCTCGCCGAAATCGCGCGAGGCGGCGTTTTTCTACGGGCATCCGCAGAACCGGTTCTGGCGCGTGCTCGCTGCGCTGTTCGACGAGCCGGTGCCCGAGGACAACGCCGAGCGCGCCGATCTGCTGCTGCGCCATCACATCGCGCTGTGGGACGTGCTGGAAAGCTGCGACATCCGGGGCGCCTCGGACGCCTCCATCGCCAACCCCCACCCCAACGATCTGTCGCGCGTTTTGGAAAAGGCGCCGGTGCGCCGGGTGTTCTGCACGGGTGCGGCGGCGGGGCGCTACTACGCGAAGCTATGCGAGGCTGCCAGTGGCTTGGCCGCCGAGGTGCTGCCCTCGCCGAGCCCGGCCAACGCGGCCTGGTCTCTGCCGCGTCTTGTGGAAGCCTATCGTCCCGTAGCCGATGCGACGACCCCCTTTAAGCCTCCCGTGCTTGAGGTGTCCCAGGTGGTGGCGCTCGAGCGGGCCATCGCGGAGGCGGGCACGCCGCTCGACGCGCTCATGCGCCGCGCCGGCCGCTTCCTCGCCTTCGAGGCGTGTAAGGCGCTGGAAGGGATGGAAGGCGCGAAGGAAATAGTCATCCTCTGCGGCAGCGGCAACAACGGCGGCGACGGCTGGGTGGCCGGGGAGTACCTGGACCGCTGGGGCATTCCCGTCTGTCTCGTGACAGCGGTGGAGCCCGCGGCGCTTACGGCCGAGCCGGCTCGCGCGGCCGCCCTGCGGGCGACGGCGTCCCTGAGCGCGCACAGCCAGGTGGTTCTCGCGCCGACGGACGCGGAGGTGTCGGCCCTGCTTAACGGCGCCTCGCTCGCCATCGATGCCCTTTTGGGCACTGGGTTCGCCCACGAGACGGTGAAGGCGCCCTTCGACGGCTGGATCCGCGCTCTCAACGCTGCCCGCGACCGAGGCACGTTCGTGGTGGCCGCCGACGTGCCGAGCGGGCTTTCGGCCCAGATGGGCCGCGCGGCGAAAGATGTCGTGCGCGCCGACCTCACCGCCACGATGATCGTGCCGAAGCCGGGTCTTACCGCCGGAGATGGCCCTGCGCACTGCGGCCGCGTCGTGGTCGCGCCGATCGCCTACATCGAGCCGCTCGTCTAGAACTTGCCAGAATTGGCCATCGCAGAATACGCGGGGATCGGGCCGAACTGCTGCCCCGCATCGCATTTCGACTGACGCGGATGCGTGTGGCCCCTATAAGGTTTCCGCAAGTTGAAATTTTGCTGTCGAGACCATGTGCCTTATGGAAGTGGGCGGGCGCGGGTGCTATGGTGCCCAGGAAAAACTAGTGGCCGCGCGGTGCCCGCGCCGAAAAGAGACGAGCGCGTCGCAGCGGCATTCAGCCAAAGGAAAACTCGCCATGTTCAAAGTTCGCTCGAAGTACCTGCTGCTCATCGCGGCGGCCGTGTGGCTCATCGCTGGAAGCCAAGTCGCCCGCATGGGCATCGAGGCCATCGCGGCCGGCAACGGCAACCCGTGGCTTCTGCTCATCGGCATCCCCGCCACCTTCGTCGTCTTCCACATGATGTTCTCCAAGCTGGTGGGCAAGCATGCCGCCCGCATCCGCAGCTACGGCGAGGAGAAGATGCACGTGCTGAAGTTCTTCGATGTGCGCGGCTACCTCATTATGGCCGTCATGATGGGCGGCGGCATCGCCCTGCGCTCCTTCCATCTGGTGCCGGGTTGGTTCATCGCCTTCTTCTACACCGGTCTCGGCATCGCGCTCGCGCTTGCCGGCGTGGGCTTCCTCGTGCACTACTTTCATCGCGACGGGTATATCACCTGCCCCGTGACCGGGAAGGTGCGAGAGGGATAGGGGCTTCGGTCTCAAGGTGATTCCTCGCGTGCCCGTTTCGCGCGTCGGCGCCTAAGTGTGCGATTGCGATCGCCGTTCCTGAAGTTTGCGGCTTGCCGCTTCGACGATTTTGGCGGCGGCGAATCCCGCGAGCAGCCCGACGACGGTCCCCGCCAGCACATCGGTGGGGTAGTGCACGTAGCAGTACAGCCGCGTGAGCGCCATGAGCACCGCGCCGATGCCGACGACGATGACAAGAGGTTTGGGCCCCTTCGAGAAAAGCAGCGCCCCGAACGCGGCGAAGGCGGCGGTAGCGTGCCCGGAGGGAAACGACGAGCCGTGGGGCCGATCGACGATCATGGGCACGAGCGGGTTCACGTCGCACGGTCGCGGGCGCATGATCAGGGGCTTTAGAATGCCGCTCGTGACAATGGCGCCGATGAGAACGGCGACGAGGACGGCCGCGCCCAGCTTGCGCGTCTTTGGAATGATGGCGAGCACGATGCCGAGCAGGATCCAAATCTGGCCGACGTCGCTCGTGCTCGTATAGGCGGCAACAAGGGCGTCGAGCCAGGGTGTGTGGATGAGCTGGATGGCATCCAGGATGGCAAGTTCGTTCACGGCAGGGGAGGCGAGTGTCTTAAAGGGAAGGCTTCGGGGAAAGGCTCGCCCCGCGCTCCTTTCAGGCACAAGGCTACAGGAAGCGGCGCCGGCGGGCAACCCGTCGCGCTCTCAAAAACGCAATGCCGATCGTCCCGAAGCGCTCCATCGGCTGCGATATCCATGGTTTTCCAGGTAATCCGCGCGCTTGCTTGCCCATGCGCGAACGCGGCGATGCGCATTCGGCAATCCGCATAGCCGATTCCCTTTCTGCATTGCCCAAAGGGCGCTGCGCCCGTTACTATGGAACTGAACAGTATTTGGAAGGCGCCGGGCGGCAGGGCTCGGCGCCGGCGAAGGAGGCATCATGGATCAGACGCGCGTCATCGAAGTGAAGAAGAACATCCTGGCGGCCAACGACGAGGCGGCCGACGCCTTCCGCGCGGCGCGCGCCCAGGAGGGCACGTTCTTCGTGGACGTCATGGCGAGCCCGGGCGCCGGCAAGACGACGCTTTTGCTCGCGCTCATCCGCGAGCTGCGTGCCCGGGGCGTCGAGGCCCTCGGCGTCATCGAGGCCGACCTGGAATCCGACGTGGACGCCCTCAAGATCAAGGAGGCCGGCGTCGCCTCCGTGGAGCTGAACACCCGCGGGGTGTGCCATGTGGAGATGGGCATGGTCACCATGGCCTTCGAGGCCTTCGACGGCGACCGCTTCGACTACCTGTTCCTTGAGAACATCGGCAACCTCGTGTGCCCAGCCGACTTCGATACCGGCGCCCACACCCGCGTCATGCTGCTGAGTGTCCCCGAGGGCTGGGACAAGGTCATGAAGTACCCGCCCATGTTCGCCGCTGTGGACGCGCTCATCGTCACGAAGTGCGATTACCTGCCCTTGAACGAGGATTTCGACATGGATCGCCTGAAAGAGCAGGCGCGCCTTTTGAACCCCGCGCTCGACATCTTCGTCACGAGCGCCCGCACCGGCGAGGGCATGGCCGAGCTCGCCGACTGGATGCAAGCCCAGCGCGCCGAGAAGGTGCAGGGTTAGGCGCCCGCGGTCTCTTCAACAGGCACGTAGAGAACCTCGATGTCGCTGCCCTCGCCGTCTAGGTTGAGGAACGTCGGCATGATGAGGATGTCCCCGCAGATGGTCAGGCCATGGGCGTCGAGGTGCTCGAACAGTCCGTCGAACGTCTCCTTCTGAATAGACTCCTCGCGGGTGACCATGCGGCGGAATCGCAGGCACCGGCCGAGACGCAGGCGCTTGACGTGCTCGCGGGCATAGGGGGAGAGGAAATGCTCCTCGCCCACGGATACGGTGTTGATGTAATCAGGATCTACCGAAGGGCTGCTGTCCAGCAGATTTTCTCGCGTGATGATGCGCGCGCAGCTCGTGATGCTGAGCAGATCGTAGTACTCGGCGAGCACCTTCTCGTTCTCCATGGAAACGGTGAAGTCGCGGCCGTGGGAGGCGTTCACGTACAGCTGATCGGGGATGTGCACGAGCTTGAAATCCACCTTGCCGTCGGTCTCCAGCACGTCCAGCACGCTTTCGATGCGCCGCTGGCGATAATCGAGCAGGATGCGCTCGTGTTCCAGCTTCTGGCGCTGCTCCTGCAGCGATTCACGGAACTCGGCGGTGTCCTGCTTGGCGTCCAGCATCTCGATGGCCTCGCTGATGCTGAAACCGTACTGCAAAAGCACGCGGAAGGCGTTCGAGCGAAAGGCGTCCTCGGGGGTGAACACGCGGTAGCCGTTCTCCATGCGGTCGGACAGCACGAGCCCGTGCTTCTCGTAGAAGCGGATCTTCGATTGGGTCATGCCGGTCATGGCGGCGAATTGCTTCATCCGGTACATGGTCTACCTCCCCAAAGATGCTGGTGGATGAATTTCTATGATAGCTCGTTTCCTCGGGAGCGCGCGGCGCAGGAAAAACCGAGGGCATGGAAAACCCCGGCCGACTAGAAGCCTGACCGGGGTTTTCCGGAGGGGCTCAAAGGATTGAGCGCTTACAGGAACAGAGAGTCCTCGTGGTAGTCGGAGCCTTCCGCCGAGTACGTGTGGCAGTTGGCGCACCAGTTCCGCGTGACTTCCTGGCCCTTCTCATGGCAATTGTCGCAGGAGTTGTAGCCTCCATGGATGGAAGAGTGGGGATTCCACTGCCCGTACTTCTCGGTGTTGGCCGCGTTGGCCTCAAAGGAGCCGCCGTGGCAGGCCAGACACGCCTCGTCGGACACGTAGGGGCCGGTGGGATCGGTCGGGTCGGCCGCGGTCTGCTCGGTGGCAGCACCCGTATCGGCCATGTCGGTCCCGCCTGCATTGGTGGTCGGCGCGCAGCCTGCTTGGGCCAAGGCTGCCACGAGGGCGACGGTGGAAAGCGCGATCAGCGCCTTTGCGTTCAGATTCTTCTTAGCCATTAGTTGCCTCCGTTCACCATATGATCGGCGGCCACGTATCCGAAGGTGGCGGCGCGTCCCACGGACGTGCCGGGAATGTGGCGCGGATAATTGCCCGAGTAGAAGCTGCCCGAGGCGTTGCCCGTGGCGTAAAGACCCTCGATGGGGGCGCCCGTCGTGTCGAGCACCTGGGCGCTTCCGTTGATGGCCAGGCCGCCCACCGTGGCCAAGATGACGTTCGTCGTGAGCAGCGCATAGTAGGTGCCACCGGTGAAGGCCTGGTTGTTGCCCGTGTAGCGGTAGTACTCCGGATCGCGCTCGACGGCATCGGCGAACAGCTGGTTGTACTCGTTGATGGTAGTCTCCAGGGCGCCGCCGTCGATGCCGGCCTTCTGCGCCACCTCGGCGATGGAGGAACCGCGGAACAGGTGCCCCTTGGCCTCATCGCGATCGAGCTGTCCGGCGGCCGCCTCGCCGCCCTTGTCCAGCGAGCTTTGGATCATGGCCTGATCGAAGATGCAGAAGCAGGTGTGCCCGCGGCGGATCTGCAAGTTCATGGCGTTGCCCGCATACTGGCGCGGATTGTTCTCGTTGGTGAAGCGTTTGCCCTCTTCGGTGACCATGATGCCCCAGTTCATCGCGCCGGGGAAGTACACACGCTTCTCCACGAAGGTGGAGGGCGTGGCGTTGCTGAAGTTCATAACCGGCTGGGGCAGCGAGTCCATCTCGGCGCCTACGGCCAGGCCCATCATGTGGCCGTCGCCGGTGGTTCCCCAGGAAGGATTCCACCAGGAGGAGTACTCGTAGTCCTCGGGGCGCACCCAGGCCTGCATCATCTCGGGGTTGGCATCGTAGCCGCCGGTGGCCAGAAGGACGCCTTTGCTCGCGTTGATGCGGATGTAGCCGTCGGCGGTTTTCGCAATGGCACCCGTCACGCGGTTGGCCTCTTTCACCAGCTGCACGGCGGGGCATTCGTAGCGCACCTCGGCGTTGTCGTACATCGACAGCGCCTTCAGCAGATCCTCGCACACGTGCAGGCCGAAGAGCCACGTCTTCGAGATGCCCTCCGGCATCTTGAAGTTGACGTAGGAGTCGATCACGGGGAAGCCGTTGTAGTTCGGCGCCTGGTCGAACTTGTAGATCTGCCAGCCGGTGCCCGTCTTGTCGAACATGGCCTGCCAGAAATCGGCCACCTCGCCGGAGTGCTTCACGTAGGACGTGACGACCTCCGGATCGGCGCGCCAGTCGCTCGCCCGCAGGATCTCGTCGATGAGCTGGGCGTCATCGACGACGATGCCCTGCTCCTTCTGGAAGGTGGCCTGGGTGGCACCGAAGCTCTCCCAGGCGGAGCGGCCCTCGGTCATCTTCTCGATCATGAGGACCTTCGCACCCTCCTCGGCGGCTTTGAGACTCGCCATGATGCCGCCGATGCCGGCGCCGATGACGAGCACCTCGGTGTCGGCGGTGGATACGATTTCGTCATCGCCGATGGTGCGGTCTTCGAAGGCCACCGGTCCGTGGGGGCCGGGGCATTCGGCGTGGCGCATCGGCAAAAGCGATGCGTCCTCTCCCAAGGCCTGGGAGTACGGGTTGGCCGTTGCGGCTGCCTCGCCAGATGCTGTGCCTTCCTCGGCGAAGGCCACGCCGGCCCCGCCGAGCGCCAGGGCCCCGACCATGCCGGTGGCTCCCGCGCCTTTGAGGAAGTCTCGCCGCGATAGCTTGCTTAGGGTCATAGATTCCCTCCTTCTCGCGATTGGTATTTTGCGCATCTTCTCCTAATACCATGCACAAAATCGACACAACCCGAGGTTAAACCCTCAACCTAGTTGAGGGTCAAGAGGATTTTTCCAAAAAGATAGTTTTGCCTGTTCAAGATATGAAGCGGAATTGGTGTCATGGGGATACGGGAATGAGTAAGTTGGATAACGCTTTTGGAATGGCGTTGAATTCGATACTCATCTGTGGTAAAAACCTCTATAAATAAGTTACTTATTTATAGAGGTGATTCTATGCCCGCTGCCGTGCCCCTTATTCGCCCTATTAGCGATCTGCGAACCGATCTCAACGACGTCTGTGCCCAGGCTCAAGAAACGCAGCAGCCCATTTTCATGACGAAGAACGGGAAGGCGAGCCTTGTCGTGATCGATTGCGTTGCCTACGAGGAGCAGCGTCAGCATGAGCGCTACGTCCAGAAGCTCCGTGAGGCGGAGATAGAGGAGAAGTATCGCAAGGAGACGATCTCCCAGGCATCCCTCGATGAGACCATGGAGCGAATCTTCGAAGTTTGGGGCGTCTGATGCGGGAGCCGATTTACCGCCCCCGCGCGGCCTTCGATCTGGAATCGATCATCATCTACGTGGGCGAAGTGTGTCGAAATCCTGCCGCTGCGCGGCAAACCTACACGAGCATCAAGGCGGCCGTAAAAGAACTGTGCGCCATGCCCACGCTTGGCCGCCCCTTCATCGATGAGGCGCTGGGCCGCCGAGATATTCGCTCATGGCTTGTCGGCAACTATCGGGTGTTCTACACCTACGACGAGGAATTCCTCACGGTTCGCCGCGTCATCCACACGCGGCAGGACATCGACGACTTCGCCCTTATCGATTGGGAGGAAGACGAGGATTAGTTGGATCCGTAAAGGTGCAAAATGCGAAGAGGCCTCTCGATATCGAGCGGCCTCCTCGACAATAGCTGACACTGCGCAGTTACACCCCGAGCGGGGCGTCGTCATCGTAGGGGAGGCGGGCCACCAGCTCGCAGTACTCTTGGATCTGCTGGCGCGTCTCGTGATCGAACAGGGCGATGTGCTCGTGGGCCTCTTCGGCGAACTGCTTCACCGGCCAGCGACGGGCTTCCTTGTCGCGGCCCTCTTTCTTCTCGATGACGTCGGCCCATTCCTCGGCCGCGGCCATGGCGTGGCGCAACTTCTCGGGGATGTCCTTCGTCTCGCCGGTCTTTTCCATGGCCGGAATGATGACGCTCTGCTTCGCGATGATCTTCTCGAGCAACTCTTTATCTTCCATGATGACGCCTCCTTGATGCGTTGGGATGTGCGACAGGATGCCGTCGGTTCTTTCGGGAAGGCGAAGGAGTCGGCGGTTCCGAAGACCCATGGTAATCCGCGCCGGGCACGGTGGCACCTTTTGGCAGGAAACGGTCATCGAGCCAGGGGAGACCCGTTGCCAAATGGCGAATGTGCGCACCGGCGCCCGCCTCGGAACGAATGGGAACCTAGGCGTGGCGTTCCTTTTTGCAGTCGGGGCGCGGCGCGGCGCAGGTCTCGCAATGGTGCAGCGGGTGCTCGGCCAGTTCGGCTTCCCAGTCGAAGTCCGGGGGCGGCGCGGTGGGGTAATCGGTCGCATCGGCGGTGTCGGCCGCGCCCGAGTCGCCGGTCACGTGTGCATTTCCTGGCGCCCCTGCGCTTTCCGGACGGCCGTCCCACTGGAACTCTTCCATGAGCACGCGGCCCTCTTCGTCGAAGGCGATCCCCTCGGCGGCGAGCATGCCTCGCTGCTCGTCGGGGCCTCCGAACGCGAAACCGGTGGCCATGCGTCCGTCCTTGAATACGACCCGATGGCAGGGGATGCAGCCCGGATCGGTGCCGGGCTCTGGGTTGGCGTGCAGGGCATAACCGACGTAGCGCGCCGTGCGCGGGGCGCCGATGAGCCGTGCCACCTGTCCGTAGGTGGCCACCTTTCCGCGCGGTATGCGCCGCACGACGGCGAACACCCGGTTGGCGTAGTCTCCCATGAGGTCTCCTTCGGTGCGCTCTTCGCTGATTGGGGCCACCATAGCAGACGAGCGGGCGATGTAAAAGCCCTTCTTCTCAGTTGCCCAACGTATGGGAGATGAGTATTGCTGATGCTGCCGCTTACGTATAAGATGACCGCGCTGGCTGCAAGGGACGCGATGGGCGTCGAAGAATGCGATCAAAGGAGCGGGAATGAAGCTTAAGGCGAAGATCATCGGGGCGGCAGCATGCGCCTTCGCGCTGTGCGTGGCGCTGGCAGGATGTGCCGGTGCGCCGGCGGGCAACGATGCCGCGAACTTCCAGGGGGATTGGATTTTGACGAGTGGCACCGTCGATGGCCAGGAGGCCACCGAGGAGACGCTGGCCCAGGCCCAGGAGATGGGACTTTCCGTTTACCTGCAATTGAACGAGGGCGGTTCTGCCGTGCTCAGCGCGCTGGGCACCAACATGGACGGCTCCTGGACCGCCAAGGACGCCACCACGGTGGAACTCACCTTCGACGGCAGCTCGGCTGAGGCGACGCTCGAAGGCGAGGAGCTCGTGATGCAGCAGGACGGCGACGTCATGCGCTTCAAGCGCGGCGAGATTCCGCCTGCGGCCAGCGAGGTTCAGCGCGACGAGAACCAGGCAGCCGAGCCAGAGGCTTAGACGACCTGCTGAAACGTCTGTCAATAACGACCATCGTAAGGTCCTTCGCCAGTTGCGGAGGGCCTTTTTGTGCACGTGACCAAAGAAAGGGAGTTTTGCGAAACCATCTTTATACGGGTAAGATTTCCTATAAAATGACCTTTTGGCTCAGAAAGTGGTACACTGTAATCGTGCAACGTATGGGATTTTTTCAACAAGTCGGTCAAGGGGAGTTTTGCCGTGGATGAACTGTTGAGAGCCTGGGAGACGACATTCGGGCGCAGCACGCTGCCTTTCGGTGTCGCCGAAGTGCTGCTTGACGATCAGGGGCGTCCCTATGATTTCGCCTATCGCTATATCAACGCCGCGGCGGCCGCTCTGACCGGCCATGTGACGGAGGACCTGCTCGGCGAGGAGGCCTACGCCCTATGGGGCGGCGATCCCATCTGGCTCGACCACTTCTACGAGGCGGCGTACAAGGGCCGCGCTTCGGAGTTCGAGGCACCCTCCGAGATGCTCCAGCAGTTCTTCCGCGCCGAGGTGTTCCCCATTTCCGAGGGGCTGTGCGGGTTCACCATCCACGATGTGACGGACTGGATCCTGCCCGCCCAGCGTTCCATGGAGAAGGCCGCCGCCGGCCTGTTCTTCTACGACATGCGCTACCGCCAGATGCTTTTGACGGAGCAGGCCCGCGAGCAAAGCGGCGTGGACAGCAACTATATCAGCCTGACCGAGTTCGTCGGCCTCACCTTCGGCAGTACCTTGAGCGACGAGGTGCGCCAGAAGATGGAGGCCTTCCTCGAGCGACGCGAGGCCTTCTATCAGGAGGGGCGCCTTCCCAACGGCCGGTGGCTGCGCATGAGCCTCGATCACACTGACCGCTCCGAGCGATTCGCCTTCGGCTTTCTGGAGGATTTCACACGCACGAAGTTGGCGGAGGAGCGCAGCGAGCAGTACATCGATGTCATCGACAGCTTGGGAGCGGAGAACTTCGCGCTGTACTTGGTCGATTTGGAGACGCAGGAGCTTGAGGTATACCGGCGCGGCGAGGACACGACGGCGGAATTCGCCCTGGCCAGTGTCGCGGAGGGCGATTATCCCGCCGCCATGGAGCGCTACGTCGACACCTTCGTGGTAGTCGAGGACCGCGCCCGGGTGCGCGCGGAAATCGGCGGCGAGGCCTTGTGGCGTCGGCTGGAGGCGGGGGAGACTGATTTCTCCGTGGGCTATCGGCGGCTGTTCGGCGACGAGGAGCAGTACGTGGAGCTGCGCATCATCCGTCTGCCCCAGCGCGACTCGAAGGTCATCTTGGCCGCCCGCAACGTCACCGGCGAGATGCGCGAGCAGCTGCGCCAGAAGGTGGCGCTGCAGAACGCGCTCGATCTGGCCGAGCATGCGAGCCAGGCGAAATCGACCTTCCTCACCAACATGTCCCACGATTTCCGCACGCCCATGAATTCCATCTCGGGCTTCGCGTCCATCGCGCTGGACCACCTGAACGACACTGATCGCGTGCGCGACTGCCTGCGCAAGATCATGTTGTCCAGCGACCACTTGTTGAGCCTGGTGAACGACATTCTGGATGTGAGCCGCATCGAGAGCGGCAAGATGTCCTTCAACGAGGACATCGTCAGCCTGCCGGATGCCGTGATCGAGGTGCAGGACATGTTCGACGAGAAGGCGGAGGCCGTCGGCATCGATCTGACCATCGACGTGGACAGCCTGGCCCATCCGCAGGTGGTCACTGATCCCTTGCGCCTGAACCAGATCCTCGTGAACACCGTGGGCAATGCGGTGAAGTTCACGCCCGCTGGGGGACTCGTCACCGTGACGCTCACCGAGCTTCCCGACGCGCCCCGCGGTTTCGGCTCCTACCGGATGACGGTAAGCGACACCGGCTGCGGCATGACGCCGGAATTCCTCGATCGAATCTTTTTGCCCTTCGAGCGCGATGGCCTCGGCTATGCCAACAAGACCGAGGGCACGGGCCTGGGCATGACCATCACCAAGAGTCTCGTCGACCTTATGGGCGGCGAGATAGCGGTGGAAAGCGTCGTGGGCCGCGGCTCGACGTTCGCGATCACGCTACCTTTGCGCGTGGCCGACGCCGACGAGCTGGCCGAGGCCCGCGAGAAGGCCGAGGCGGCCGAGCGGTGCCAGCGCGACTTTACCGGGTGCAAGGTGCTCGTGGTGGACGACGACGATCTGTCCCGCGAGATTCTGGTGGAGATCCTTAAAGATTACGGCTTTAAGCCCGAAGAGGCCCGCGACGGCGATGCGGCCGTGCGCAAGGTGGCCTCGGTGGAGCCGTTCTACTACGACGCCGTGCTCATGGACATGCGCATGCCCCGCATGGACGGCGACGAGGCCACCCGCGAGATTCGCGCCCTGGATCGACCGGACGCGGCCACGCTGCCCATCATCGCCGAGACGGCCGACGCCTTCGAGGAGGGCCAGCGCCGCGCCCGCGACGCCGGCATGACAGCGCTGACCACCAAGCCGCTGAACATCCACGAGCTGATGGCGCTTCTGGCCGAGCACATCCCGGAGAAATAGCAAAAACGGCCCGGAGAATTCCCCGGGCCGTTTTTGCGTGCGATCTTTTTGCGAGCTCGCCGGGGGCTTAGGCCACCGGCGGGGTGCCCTCCCAGTTGCCGGCGATGGCGTCGATCATGACGCGGGCGCCGAAGGGCAGCTCGCCGCATCCCACGACTTTGCGGGCCGGTTTGTGGTCGCCGAAGAAGGCGACGTAGGCCTCATTCATGGCGGCGAGGTCGGCGATGTCGGCCAGATACACGTTCACCTTCACGATGTCTTCCACCGCGTGATCCACCGACTCGATGATGGCCTTCACGTAGGCCAGGCACTGGGCGGTCTGCTCGGCCACGCCGCCGGCGATGAGCTTGCCGTCAAGGTCGAGGGGCAGCTGACCGGAGATGTTGTTGTAGTGCGAGAAGGCCACAGACTGGGTGGCGTACGGGCACTTCGGGGCGGCGTCGGTGTTGCACGCCTCGATGATGAGGCCGTGACGGTCCTCGATGGCCTGGGGCGGCGTGCCGTCGCCATGGGAGACCACGGCCTCGACGGCTACGTCGCAGTGGTAAGGCAGATCCTTCACCGGCACCACGGTACGGGCCGGCAGGTAGTTCACAGCGCGGGCGATGCCGGAATCGGGGAAGAAGGTCTTGTACACCTCGTCAACCACGCTTGCGTCGGCCAGGTTCTTCACGAAGATGGTCACCTTCACGATGTCGTCGAAGGGCACGTCCACGGAAGTGAGGATGGCCTTCACGTTGCGCAAGCACTGCGCGGTCTGGGCGGCCACGTCGCCCAGGATGGGGCGGCCCGTGCCGGGATCGAGCGGCAGCTGCATGGTGATGTTGTTGTAGTGGGAGAACGCCACGGTCTGGGTGGAGCCGGCGTCGTAGGGGGCAGCGTGGGTGTTGTTGGTGAGCTTCACCAAGTCGCCGGCCTGCGGCACCGACTGGGTGCCCTCGCCGTTATCGACGAGCGCCTCGATGAACACGAGCGCGCCCTGGGGCAGGGCGTCGACGGCCACCACGGTGCGGGCGGGCTGATAGGTGGGGAAGAAGGAGGCCTGCACCTTCTCCACCGCGTTCAGATCCATGATGTCGGCCAGGAAGATGGACACACGGATGATGTCGTTCATGTCGTGGCCGATGCTCTCCACGACGGCCTGGATGTTCTTGAAGCACTGCTCGGCCTGCTCGGCGGCCCCTCCCGCCACGATGGCGCCCGTCGCCGGGTCGATGGGCAGCTGGGCGGAGAGGTTGTTGTAGTGGGAGAACGCCACCGTCTGGGAATACAGGTCGCTCACGGGCGCCTGGTCGGTGTTGCGGGCCACTACCACGTTCGGATCGCTCATTGGTACCCCTTTCAAAGGTAAGAATCAGCAGCGATGCACAAATTGTGCAAGTGCATTAAACATGACGAAAAGAGTCGTTGTCAACAGAAAAGGCTTATTGCTACGGTGTCGATGGGAAATTGCGATGATCTTGACAAATAGAACTTTTTCGAAAGCTCTGGTCATGTATGTAAAATTTGAGCATGTGAACAAAAATATGCCAGTTGTGGGTTTTTGGCGATGGAGGTGCGACGAAGCATTGAAGGACGGTGTTTGGGATAAGAGGCTCCCTGGGGCCGAATCCTTGAATTGAAAAGGGAGGATGTTTAGAATTACCTTCCATTTCAATGGCAATTCAAATGAAAGAAATCCTTAATGCTTCGACTGCACATACTGGCCAGCGGCAGCGGTGGGAACGCTGCTATTGTGGAGAACGCGGCGACGGGCGAGGGGGTGCTTATCGACTGCGGCATTTGTAAGCGCGATTTCTTCGCCCGGGCTGAGGAGGCTGGGTTCGATTTGGGCCGGCTGCGCGCGGTGGTGGTCACCCACGATCACGGCGATCATACCAAGGGACTTGGCGTGGTTCTACGGGGGCTGGCGAAGGCGGGGGCGCGTCCTGCGGTGCATGCCAGCGAGGCGGTGTTCGCGGCCTCGGCGCCGCTGCGCGATGCTGTGGCTAGCGTGGGCGCCGCGTTCGAGCCCTTCGGCGGGGGCGATGTGCTGGAGGCGGCCGGCCTGGCCGTGCGTCCCTTCCGCACGTCCCACGATGCGGCCGACTCCTACGGGTTCCGGTTCGACGAGTTGACGGGTGCATCGGAAGGTTGCGATTCCCTCGGCTACATGACCGATACCGGCATCGTGACCGATAAGGCCTGGGAGGCGCTTTCCGGCGTGCGCCTTCTGGCGCTGGAGAGCAACCATGACGCCCGCATGCTGGAGGTGGGCCCCTACCCTTACGTCATCAAGCAGCGCATCGCGTCGGCGCGCGGACACCTCTCCAACGATCAGGCCCGCGAGGCTCTGGACAACCTGGCCCACGAGAACCTGCGCGCGGTGGCGGCCATGCACGTCTCCCAGGAGAACAACACCTACCGGCTCCCGCGCGAGACCTTCGAGGCCGTCATCGCCGAGCACGGCCTTTCCACGACCGTCTCCGTCGCCTTCCAAAACCGCCTCGTGACCATCGGGTAGCGTTTCTACAGCTGCACGGCGTACACGCGGCCGGCGCCGCAGAGTTTGCCGAAGATATACTTGTTGGAGGCCGACTCGTCGGTGGTGTAGATGCGCCCGTCATGGGATTCGATGCCCTCCTGCATGGGCGATCCGACGAGGTCGTCTGTCAGGTTGCGAGAATCCAGACAGAACAGCTCCACCTCGTCGCCGGCGTTCGTCGTGAAGGTGCCGTCCGGTGCGGCGAGGTTCACGTTGTAAGCGAGCAGGTGCGAGGGCGCGATGCCGTAGGAGACCGACAGCACGATGCGCCCGTCGTCGGTCGTGCAGGTGCCCTGGACCATGCCGGGGATGGAGAACACGTTGTCGGGCACCGTGGCGAAGCGGCCTGGACGGGTGGGATCGGCGGCGAAGGCGTACATGACGGCGGGGTTCTCGGTACCGTCCGGCGTGGTGATGTGGTGGTTCTCAGGTGTCTCGTAGTCGTTCGGGTAGTAGAAGTTCCCGAGCAAGAGCTGACCCTGCTCGATGTTCATGAAGGCGGGGGAGAAATCGACGCCCACTTTCTCGGCGGCTTGCACGCAGGCGCCGTCTTCGGCGAACAGCAGGCTATCCATGGGGATGACGAGGTAGCCCTCCTCGCAGGCCAGATAGGCGTACTGCTCGTTGGTGGTGATGGCCGAGCCGTGGCCGTCGTAGGCCGAGCCGTCGGGCAGGGTGACGTAGAACTTCGTGATGGTGCCGTCGGCGGCGCGGCGGTAAATCGGCGAGGGCGAGTGGTCGGCCATATACCCGCTGAACAGCCACGAGTCGTCGGCTTCCACGTGGTCGAGGTCCTGGGGGACGAAACCGGTGTTGATGCCCGGGATGTCGAAGGGGGATTCCGCGCGGTCGAAGAAGGGGGCGAAGGCGACGCGCATATAAATGTTCAGGGCGACCACCGCGATAAGCGCGACGGCGACGATGGCGCCGATGACGATGCTGGTGATTTTCAGCGCCCGATGGCTTTTCGCGGCCATGGCGACCTCCTTAAGCGTTGGCGGTTCGGCGAGCGACGATGGCTCGGTTTCAGCATACCTTATGCCCGCGCTTCGCGCGCCGGCTCGTGGGCGCTACGTCATGAGTTTGTTTCAGATCGCTTCGTCTGGCCGATGGTTGCCTTGAAGCGCCGTCGGTGGTGTATACTCTTTAGTCGCATTTTTCACGAGCGCGGCGATGCGGGCGCAAGGCCTGCGCCGTCGCAAACGCAAAGGAGCCCCTGTGATCAGAGAGATTATCACCGACGAGGAAATCCTGTCGAAGCCCTGCGATGCCGCCACGGCCGCCGACGCCGCCATTGCCGACGATTTGGTGGAGACGCTGCTTGCCAGCGACGAGGCCGTGTGCCTGGCCGCCAACCAGATCGGCGAGACAAAGCGCATTGTCGCCTATCTGAACGAGGCCGGCCGCCCGCAGGTCATGTACAACCCGCGCGTCACCCAGAAGCTGAAACCCTACACCGCTGTGGAGGCATGCCTCTCGCGCGATGAGCCGACGGCCGTCACGCGCTACGACTGGGTGCGCGTGAGCTACGAGGTGCTGGTCGACGGCGAGCTTGTGGAGCGCAAGAAGAAGATCGAGGGCAACGCCGCCCAGGCCGTGCAGCACATGATCGACCACTGCGAGGGCATCCTTGTCTAGGGAAGGGCAACAGAGCGCCGGCGCCCCTTCCGTAGGGGGCGACCTTGGTCGCCCCTCGGCCGCGACCGGGCAGGAGGCCGCGGATCCCGTCTTCGCCGCCGAACAGGCGCACCTGAGCGAGACCTACGGCAAGCTGGAGAAGATCGGCCGCGATGCGATAGCCGCCATGGAGGCCGTGGCGCGTGATGCCGCCGAGGACAAGAAGTCCATGGCCGAGGAGCTGGCCGTGAACTTCGCCACCTGGGACGACATCCTGGAGACCCACGCCGACATCGTGGCCATGAACAACATCATCGAGGCCCACGACATGGCCAACTCCGTGCAGGCCGAGCGCCTGCGCGCCGTGGAAGTGCTCTTGCGCGAGCCCTACTTCGCGAAGATCGCGCTGCAGTTCAAGGAAGGGGCGCCGGCCAAAGAACTCTACATCGGCTCGGCCGGTATCTCGGACGAGAACTATCGGCGCCTGGTCGTGGACTGGCGCAGCCCCGTGGCTGAGGTGTACTACAACCAGACCATGGGCCCCACCTCCTATGTGGCCGATGGGCGCACCATCCACGTGGACTTGCAGCTGCGCCGCCAGTTCGAAATAGAAGAAGACCGTCTCATCACCTACTTCGATTCGGATGTGGCCATCGAGGACAAGCTGCTGCTCGCGTCGCTTTCCCGCGGGCGCTCGGCCCATATGCAGGCCATCACCGCCACTATCCAGCGTGAACAGAACGCCGTCGTGCGCCACGAGGACGTGCCGGTGCTTCAAGTGGCGGGTATCGCCGGCTCGGGCAAGACCTCGGTGCTCATGCAGCGCATCGCGTATCTGTTCTACCAGCATCGCGGCGCCCTGGACCCGACTCAGGTCTTCCTCATCTCGCCGAATCCGGTCTTCGGCCGCTACATCGACCGCGTGCTGCCCGACCTCGGCGAGCGCAATCCGGAGATCTTCACCTGGGAGGAGTTCCTGGCGCCGCTTCTTCCCGCCGGGCGCGGCGTGGGTGAGAGCGACGTATCGCTTGAGCGCCTGCGGGCCATTGATGCGGCGGTGGCCTCCTTCGAGTTCGCACGCAGCGACTTCCGCGACATCACGAGCGCCGGCGTGCGCCTGCTCGGCGTGGATGCGGTGGAGAAGGTGTCGGCGAAGTTCGCGAACCTGCCGGCCGGCCCGCACCGCGCGACGCTCATGGCCGAGGAGCTGTCCGCTCGCTTGACGGCGCGGCTGAAGTCGCTGGCGGCGCTGGAGGATACGCATGATGAGATCGCCTCGCTTCCCGTGGACGAGCAGCTGCGCCTGTTCGGAGAGGTCTTCGACCCCCAGAGCGACGAGGAGGCCCGCACGCTGGCCCTCGTGTATTTGGAAGAGAAGCACGCCGATGCCCTGCGCGCCATGGACGCCATGGAGTGGCTTGACATCGATCGGGTGGCCGTGCGCCTGCTCGGCCGCGAGGGGCTGACTTCGGTGGAGTGGGTCTACCTGAAGATGGCGCTGACCGGTCTTGGCAACCCCGAGGCGCGCTACGTCATGATCGACGAGGCCCAGGACTACTCCCAAGGCCAGTTGGCGGTGCTCGCCCGCTACTTCCGTCGGGCGCACTTCCTGCTTCTGGGCGATCCGAACCAGGCTATCTTCGAGGGCACGGCCACGTGGGACGAGATGCGGGCGGTGTTCGAGGAGATGCGCGGCGAGGTGTCGCAGTGCCGCCTCATGACGAGCTACCGGTCCACCCCGGCCATCACCGACCTGTTCGCGCGCCTTCTGCCCGAAGGCGAGGCCATGGAGGTGGCCTCGGTGCAGCGCGAGGCGCCGGCTCCGGAGATCGTGGTGTGCGAGAACGCCGACGAG
Source organism: Adlercreutzia sp. CNCM I-6207 (assembly GCF_977072305.1). Classification (NCBI taxonomy): domain Bacteria; kingdom Bacillati; phylum Actinomycetota; class Coriobacteriia; order Eggerthellales; family Eggerthellaceae; genus Adlercreutzia; species Adlercreutzia sp. CNCM I-6207. The sequence continues at coordinate 108,290 of NZ_CDRVLZ010000004.1, read as the reverse complement.
TGGAAGGCCGCGTTGGTGGAAGCAGTGCGCGTCGCGTGCGACGCCGGCGGCTTAACGGCGGTGATCGTCCCCTGGAAGAACGACGCCAAACGCCTCGCGAAGGCGCTGGACGGCGTCACCGCAGGGAGCGGCCAGCCCCCCGTAGGGGGCGACCTTGGTCGCCCCTCGGCCGCAAGTGATGCCAATGCGGGGCAGGGCGTCGTTGTCCTCGGCGAGGGCGACAGCCTGCCGGAAACGGGGATCGTCGTGGTGCCGCTGAAGCTGGCGAAGGGGCTCGAGTTCGACCGCGTCATCATCCCCGACGCCTCGGCCCGCACCTTCCCGAACAGCGACATCGCCCGCCGCCGCCTCTACACCACCATCAGCCGCGCCACCCGCCACCTCACCCTACTATCCAACGGCGACCTGACGGAACTTTTAGGATAGCTATGTCGAAGAAGCAATCGCTTACGATGCGCAGCTTGCACTACTACTGGCTGGCAACCCGCAATCATCTGGGACTGTTCGTGGCGCTCGTCGCCTCGACGATCGGGTTCTGCGGCTTTCTCACCTACGGCAACCCCTACGTGATGAGCCTCATCGTCGATCGCATCAGCGCCGACCCGGTGGCTCCCGAGGCCGTGTTCGACGTGTTCGGCCCCTACATCGCGGCGCTCATCGGCATCAATCTGGCGGGACAGACCTGCAGCAAGCTTCAGGGCTACACGTTGTGGAAGCTGCAGATCGCCGTGAACTACGATTTGGCCACCATGGCCTTCGATTGTTTGTGCAACCAGTCGCTGTCGTTCCATTCCAACCGCTTCGGTGGCACGCTCGTCAGCCAGACCTCGAAATTCATGGCCGGCTACACCCAGCTGCTTCAGGTGATGAACTTCCCGTTTTTGCCGATTCTCTGCTCTATCACCTTCACGTGCCTCATCCTGTTCCCGGTGGTGCCGGCCTATGCGGCGGTGCTCATGGCGATGCTCACGGTGTACGCGGTCATCAGCTACCTCATGTACAAGCGCATCCTGCATCTGAACGAGAAGGCCGCCAGCGCCCAGAACCAGCTGTCCGGCGAACTATCGGATGCGGTCACGAACATCCTGGCCGTGAAGACCTACGGGCGCGAGGACTACGAGCGGGGGCTGTTCGACACGGCGAATCGCGAGGTGGTGGCGCGCGATTCGAAGCGCATGCGGGCCTCGCTCGCCCGCGGCATCACCACGGCGGCCATCACCGTGGTCATCATGTCCGTGGTGACGGTGTTCATCTCCGGCGGCAACGCCTGGTTCGGCATCACGCCGGGCACCGTCATCCTCATGTTCACCTACACGAACACGGTGACGAACCAGTTCAACTTCATCAACACGGGCCTGCAGCGTATCAACCAGGCCTTCGGCGACGCGAGCGGCATGACGGCGGTGCTCGATGAGCCGCGCCTGGTGGCCGACAAGCCCGGCGCGCAACCGCTCGATGTGGAACTGGGCGACATCAACTTCAAGGACATCAACTTCTGGTACACCGACGGCGATGTGAAGACCCAGGTGTTCTGCGATTTCAACCTGCAGATTCCCGCCGGGCAGCGCGTGGGGCTCGTGGGCATGAGCGGGGCGGGGAAGACCACGCTCACGAAGCTGCTGCTGCGCTTGGCCGACATCCAGGAGGGTGAGATTCTGGTGGACGGCCAGAACGTGGCCGACGTGACCCAGCAGTCATTGCGCCGGCAGATCGCCTATGTGCCTCAGGAGGCGCTGCTGTTCCACCGCTCCATTGCCGAGAACATCGCCTACGGGCGGCCCGACGCCACGATAGAGGAGATTCGCGAGGCGGCCCGGGCGGCCAACGCGCTCGAGTTCATCGAGGATTTGCCCCAGGGGTTCGACACCATCACCGGCGAGCGCGGCATCAAGCTGTCGGGCGGTCAGCGCCAGCGTATCGCCATCGCCCGGGCGATGCTCGCCAATTGCCCCATCCTCGTGCTGGACGAGGCCACGAGCGCACTTGATTCCGAAAGCGAGGCGGCCGTGCAGGAGGCGCTCGCTCGCCTCATGGAAGGCCGCACTGCCATCGTGGTCGCCCATCGCCTGTCCACGGTGGCGAGCCTCGACCGCATCGTCGTGCTGTCCCAGGGGCGCATCGTGGAGGACGGCCCCCACGCCGAGCTCGTGGCCAAGGGCGGCGACTACGCCCGCCTCTGGAACCGCCAAACCGGCGCCTTCGCGGGGGAGTAGGCGCCGGGTTTCATCCAGTGGTTCGACCTGCCGAGCGCTGGTGACACAAAACGTGCGCGGAAGGGGCTTGTTTTGTCACCGAAGTCTGGGCCTACAGCTTTACGACGGCGTCGGCGGGGCCGGATCCGGTGGCGTTTATGAGGACGGTGGCGGAAGGGGAGGCGATATCCCCGGTGCACAGGGCATAGAGCCCCGGGCGGCTCACCGTGACGGCGCCGAGCTCGTCGGCAGACAGCGTGCGGTCGCGGGAGGGGATGACGGTGCCGTCCTCGGTCAAGGCGGCGGTGCAGAGGTAGACTTCCCCGGCTCCGCTTTCCACGGCGAAGGTGAGGCCCGTCTCCGTCGCACTGGCCGAGCCGGTGCCCTCCACGGCGGCGCGGCCATCGCTGTGGCAGGAAGCGCACTGCTCGCCGGACTTCGTGATGGGGTGGCTCGATGCGCAGCCGGCCAGAGTGCCGGCGTTCGCTGTCAGGAGACAGGCGAGGGCGAGCGCGGCAAGGCACGTGCGTTGGGGATGCCGATGCGCGGCGGCGTTGGTGCGAGGCAGGATGAAAAGGCCCATGACTCTCCTCGGGGTGGTGTTGGGAATTGAGTGACAAAGGCAGTCTACCATTCGTTGCGTCATCCCCCTCATACCCAGAGCCGTATTTCCCGCGAGCAAGCTTCGAAGCGTAAATCTGGCAAGTTTTTCGAGGGTTTCGACGTGTCTCCTGAAGGCTCCTCTGCGAAAGTAACGTATTGTGCTAATTCTCGCTGGGAAATGGTCAGCAAACAAGGAAGATGGGGCCATTTCTGGCTCTCTGAGGGAAGCGCTTGTCGAAAACCTCGAAAAACTAGCCAGGATTGCTGGATTTCGAAGTCGCGCATGATAAAAGATATGACGCGAACGCGGGAGCGAATCCGTGCTTTCTTTTTGCTGGGTGGCTTTTGAATGCGCGAGAGCAAAGGCCTCGCGTCCGCTGTGTGAGGGGGCGAGTTGTGGTACCCTCAAGACTTTGCATTCGGTAATTGGGAAAAGGAGGTGCGGTGGGTCTGGGCGGTATCAAGCTGGCTGAATACGCTGACCCACGCGCCGTGTCGCGGGGTGTGGGCATTGCCGCCAATGCCGCATCTATCGTGGATCGGCGCGTTCGGCGCAGCGATGACGTGTCGGTGGTCACCGGTCGGGTGGCGTCGGCCTCGGGCATTGCCGATTACTTCAACGTTGATGTCGTGTTCGCCGATTTCGAGTCCCGCATTATCGACTACGATTGCGATTGTCCTGCCGCCGCGCGCTTCGACGGCATGTGCAAGCACTGTGTGGCGCTGACGGTCGCCTATTTTGCACAACCCAAGTCTTTCGAAGAGATAGGTGATGTCCGTGCCGCCGTTTCGCCGGGTCGGACGACGAGCGAGGCGCTGGCGCAGTGCCTGGCGGCTCGATCCGACGCGACGCCCGTGCGCGTCGGCGCACTCGCCGTGGACGCAGCTGCGGGCACCGTGCATCTCGCCGTGCATCTTGCCTACGACGGGCGCTTCTGGTCGATGGATCTGACCGTGGAAGGCCCTCGCGGAACCTATGTGGTGCGCGACCTCGAGGCCTTTGCCCATCGCGTGCAGCGCGGGGAGCATTTCTCTTACGGAAAGAAGCTCGCCTTCGCCCATCGGCTCGAAGCCTTCGACGGGCCTTCCCGGGCCGTGGCTCGCAAGGTGGCGGAGCTGTTTCCCGATGAGCGCCTGTTCGGCGGCTCGATGTTCCGCACGGCGGGGAGCAAGCGCGAGGTGCGCCTGCGCGAGGCGGAGTTGGCCGGCATGCTCGGCGCCATGGGGGAGGGCGCTGAATTTACGTTTGGGGGATGGGAGGCGCCGCTAGCGGTTGCGAACCGGGGCACGGTGGAGCCTGGTGCGAGGGAGGGCGATGAGAAGCAGGGCGACGGAGACGGCCTTTGGGTTGTCACCAGGGATGTTCCGGCGCTGACACTGCGGTTCGTCCCTGCCGAGGGCGGCTTTGAGCTGGCGCTTTCCGAACGGGTGCTCGTGGTGCGCGGGCTGGAGGAGGCCTTCGTGCTGTCCGACGGCGTGGCCGCGCGAGCGACGGGCGCCGACGCGCGGGCCTTTGCCTGGTTGCGCGAGGCGGGCCTGACCGCCGACGGCTCCGCAGGGGAAGCCCCGGTCTTCATCGCCGAGCGCGATGCCGAGGCTTTCTGTCGGCGCGCGCTGCCGGTGCTGGAGGAGACGCTTTCGGTGGAGTTGCCCGAGACCTGGGAGGCGCTGCGTCCCGTGGCCGGCACACTCGCCTTCTACTTCGATGTGACGGGGAAGAAGGAGGCCGCGCTCATCCGCCTGGTGGTGAAGGCGTTTTACGGCGAGCGGGAGGTAGTGCTGGAAAGCCCCGCCGATTCCGCCGAGGAGCCGGAGCTGCGCCCGGCTTCGAGTCAGGCCTTCCGCGACCAGGATTTGGAAGATGCGGGTGTGGCCGTGGCCGCGCAGTTCTTCGACGGGTCCATGACCTTGCCCCTGCGCCAGACCGAATTGGCCGGCGATCTGCTCTACGGCGGTCTCGTGCAGTTCCGCGCCCTAGGCGAGGTGTTTACCACGCCGGCGTTCGATCGGCTCATCGTGGAGCGGCCGCCGCGGGTGTCATTGGGCCTTTCCCTGCGGGCGAACCTCATTCAGATGGATGTGCGCGAGAGCGATCTTTCCGCCGATGAGCTGCGGGCGATGCTTTCAGCCTACCGGCGCCGCAAGCGCTTCCACCGCATGAGCGACGGGCGCATCGCCGCTTTGGGCGAGGGGGACGTGGCGGCGCTCGGCGACATGATGCGGGACTTGGGCGTGTCGGCCGACGAGTTGCTGGATGGCGGCGCCGAGCTACCGACCTACCAGGCGTTCTACCTGGATCGGGAATATGGCGACGCCGTGCGGGACCGCGCCTTCGAAGATTACCTTCGCTGCCTGGACGGTCCGGGCGAGCCTGTGGCGGCGCCCGCATCTCTCGCGGGTACGCTGCGGCCCTACCAGGTAGAGGGTTTCCGCTGGCTGGCGCGCCTGGCATCGCTCGGCTTCGGCGGCATTCTGGCCGACGAGATGGGCCTCGGCAAGACGCTGCAGATGATTGCCCTGGTGAAGAGCTTGCGCGATTCGGGGCAGCTGGGCGGTCCGGTGCTCGTGGCCTGCCCCGCCTCGCTCGTGTTCAACTGGGCCGACGAGTTCGCCCGGTTCGCGCTCGACGTGCCGGTCTGCGCGTTGGAGGGCTCCCGAGCGCACCGCGAGGTGCTACTATTCCGTGCGACGCAGGGGATAGACGAAGGGCGCGTTCTCGGGTGCGGGGACGATGCGGGCGAGGACGCGCGAACGGCTGGCGAGCGAATCGCTGGCGCTTCGAGCGCCGATGTCCCGTGCGTGATCGTGGCCTCCTACGACCGCGTGCGCATCGATGGCGCGCAGCTCGCGCGTGTCGAATGGGGCTTGGTGGTGCTCGACGAGGCCCAGTACATCAAGAACCACGCCACCAAGACCACCCGGGCCGTGAAGCGCTTGCGGGCGCCCTTGCGCTTCGCGCTCACGGGCACGCCGGTGGAGAACCGCCTCTCGGAGCTGTGGAGCATTTTCGACTTCCTCATGCCGGGGTTCCTCGGCAGCTACGAGCGGTTCCGCGAGCGCTACGAGCTGGGCATTATCGGCGAGGATGAAGAGGCGGCGGCTCGCCTGCGCGCGCTCATCGAGCCGTTTGTGCTGCGCCGCCGCAAGGCCGACGTGCTCACCGATCTGCCCGCCAAGCTCGAGAGTATCCGCTATGTGCCGCTCGGCTGCGAGCAGCGTCGGCTCTACGACGGCGCCGAGCAGCGCCTGCGCGAGGATCTGAACGCCCAGAAGCGGCAGAACGCCTCGCGGGCCAATCGCCGCGGGCACATTCCCGATGCGGAGAAGAGCGCCGTCGAGGTGCTGGCCGAACTGACGCGCCTGCGCCAGATCGCGCTTGATCCGGCGCTCGTGTTCGAAAACTACAAGGGCGGCGCCGAGAAGCTGGGCGCCATCATGGAATTGGTGGACGAGGCCATGGAAGCCGGGCGCAAGGTGCTCGTATTCTCGCAGTTCACGAGCTACTTGGACGTGCTTTCCGCCGAGCTTGATCGTCGCGGTATCGGGCATTTCGCCATAACAGGCGCCACGCCGAAGCGCGAGCGCGTGCGTCTTGTGAACGAGTTCAACGCCAATGAGACACCCGTGTTCCTTGTGTCGCTGAAGGCCGGCGGCACGGGGCTGAACCTCACGGGCGCTTCGGTGGTAGTGCACGCCGACCCCTGGTGGAACGCGGCCGCCACCGACCAGGCGACCGACCGTGCCCATCGCATCGGGCAGAACCGCGAGGTGGACGTGTACAAGGTGGTGGCGAAGGGAACCATCGAGGAGCGCATCGTCGCCTTGCAGGAGGCCAAGCGCGACCTGGCCGATTCCGTGATCGCCGCCACGGCCGGCGAGGCGCTCGCCGGACTCACCCGCGAGCGCCTTGCGGAGCTTCTCGGGGAGGCGGACTAGCGGGTTTCGTGCAGGATTTTCCGATTGGGAGAGCCTGCTCGCTCGGAAAGCCCGAGAATGACTCTCTCAATCGGAAAATCCTGCACTATTCCAGCACGAAGACTCTTCCTATCGAAAAATCCTGCACGTTCTGGCAGGTTCGGCCGACTTGCGTCTGGCCGCCTCGCGGCCGCCAAACCAGAAGGGGCGGCCCGAAGGCCGCCCCGTGTGGATGAGATCCCTTGTCTCGGCTAAGCGCCAGCCGGGAAAGCGCTACTTCCGCTTGTCCTCTTCCACCATGGCATTGATGGCGGCGCGCTCCTGGTCTTCCAGGCGCTCCTCGGCCGCGTCCAGCGCGCGCTTGTCGTGCTTGGCGTTGGCGATGGCGAGCACCGCGCCGGACAGCGCGAACAGCGCGATGGCATTGGGAATGACCATCAGCTGGTTGAACATGTCAGCGAGCTCCCACACCAGGTCGTTGGAGAGCAGCGAGCCCATGAAGATGAAGGCCAGCGCGATGATGGTGAAGGGCAGCACCGCCTTCTTGCCGAAGAGCCATTCCACGTTCAGCTTCGCGAAGAGGTTCCACGAAAGGATGGTAGAGAAGGCGAAGAACAGCAGGCAGATGGCCACGAACCAGGCGCCCACATTCGCGCCGAAGAACTGCCCGAAGGCCAGCTGAGCGATGTTGGTCTTGGTGATGGTCTCGGCGGTCAGCGTCGCGTAGTCGCCGGTGGCCAGCGTGCCGTCGCCCACGTAGAGCACCGACAGCACCACGAGCGCGGTCATGGTGACGACGATGATGGTGTCCACGAACACGCCGATCATGGCCACGACGCCCTGCTCGTGCGGATCCTTCACCTCAGCGAGCGCGTGAGCGTGCGGAGTGGAGCCCATGCCGGCCTCGTTGGAGAACAGGCCGCGCTTGGCGCCCTGGCTGATGGCGGCGATGATGCCGAAGGTGGCGCCGCCCACGGTGGCGTCGGGGTTGAAGGCGCACTGGAAGATGAGCGCGAAGGTGGCCGGAATGTTGGCGGCGTTCATGATGAGCACGACGAGCGACCCGAGCACGTAGAGCACGGCCATGATGGGCACGATCTTTTCGGTGACGGCGGCCAAACGCGACACGCCGCCGATGAACACGGTGCCGGCCAGGATGACCACGATGAGGCCCATGACCCAGGTGGGGATGCCGAAGGCGGTGTTCATGGTCTCGGCGATGGAGTTGCTTTGCACCATGCAGCCCATGAAGCCGAGCGCCAGAATGATGGCCACGGCGAAGAACCCGGCGAGGAACTTGCCCCCGTTGCCCTTGAAGGCCGTGGTGATGTAGTAGACTGGACCGCCGTGCACGGTACCGTCCTCGTCGACTACGCGGGTCTTCTGGGCCATGACCGCCTCGGCGTAGTTGGTGGCCATGCCGAGCAGGGCGATGATCCACATCCAGAAGATGGCGCCCGGGCCGCCCACGATGATGGCACCGCAGGCGCCCACGATGTTGCCCGTGCCCACCTGGGCCGCGATAGCGGTGGACAGCGCCTGGAACGACGTCATGCCGCCGCCCTGGTTGCCGCCGCGCAGGCTGAAGTTGCCGAACACGCGGCGCCAGCCCTCGCCGAAGCAGCGGAACTGGATCGCCTTGGTGCGCACGGTGAACCAGATGCCCATGCCGAGCAGCAGGATGATCAGGATGTAGTTGGACAGGTAGTTGTTGATGGTGGTAACGATACCAAGCAGCGCCTCTTCCACGGCATTCCCTTCTTCTCGCGAGAAAACTCGGGGGAGCTCATGCGTGGGCGGCCGAAGAGGTCGCGTCATCGCTCTGTCCGTTTGCCTGAGAGATTCAGCTTGCCTGCGGAGGTCGTCCGCGCGCAAGCCTTGCACCTTCGGCACTCACTTAAGAGTTCTCCAGAGTTTTCTCCGCCCCCGGTTTGCTTATGCTGCGCTTGTGCTGTTGCGGCGTTGCGGGCGAGCCGCTTTGCCTCATCGCGCGAGCGCCACAGCATTCCGAAGGCCTCACAGAAATATTGACTCGGCCACTATACGCCCTGACGCGGCGTCGATCAACAACTATTTCGCTCAACGTTACGCGTTGCCCCCGCAATGCTCCGTAGCGCCCGCGAAAGGTGGTGTCCTCGCGGTGGTTGCGAGATGCCTACGAACGGGATCCGGCCGCGGTGCCCGTGTTAGACTGGGGCGACGAAAGCGGCAAAGCCAAGGAAAGAGATCGCCATGAGCAAGTACGATAAGCTGTGGGAATACGTGGAAAAGCAAGAAGGCGACGAGCTGGTGCTCACATTCGACGAGATTGGCACCATCGCCGGCGTTCCTTTGGATCATTCGTTCCTCAACTACAAGAAGGAGCTTGTGCCCCACGGGTGGGAAGTGGGCAAGATATCCATGAAACAGCAAACCGTCCGCTTCAAGCGACTGGCGGAATAGGCCAAGATCGACGGAAAAGGTGGCCGGCGGCTGGCGAAACGGACTTTCGCTGGCGCTTATAACTCAAGATCTCGTGCGCAAATTGCCCTTTTCGTTGACGAGGGGCTCGTCTGTTTTGCGCTTGAGCATAGTCTTGTGCTTGGCAGAAGACTCGCATGAATGCCAAGAAACTTTCTCTCGTGCTGTATGCTATGAAAGTGAAAACTTGTGAAACGAAGTGAAAGATTGTGAAATGAAGCGGGATAAGGCGACATCTACATGCAACCCATTCACCCCGACCTTCGGATGTGTGCCCCCCAAACTTGCTGGACGAGACGGGCTCATCGCTGACATTCTCGAGGGGCTGGATAACGCGCCGGGCGACCCTAACAGGGCAACTATCTTTGTGGGTGCTTGAGGAACGGGCAAGACGGTGCTCCTCACGGCCATTGCCGAACGGGCTGAGATGAGGGGATGGATTAGCGTCAATGTGACCGATCGCGATGGGATGCTCTCGGAGATAATCGTCCAACTTCGTCAGAAGGCGTCGCACATCCTTGCCCCTGAGACGAACTCGTGGCTCTCAGAAATACATGTCCATGGCGTAGGGTTCACGCGAACGAGGGAGGAAGTGCCTTCTACGTGGCGCGCGGACATGACGAAGGCCGTCAGCGAGCTCAACGAGAAGGATGCCGGCCTTCTCATCACCGTCGACGAGGCATCGGCACAATCCGATGAGCTTCCGGTTCTCATCGATTCGTTCCAACATTTCGTTCGCGAGCGCCGGGACGTCGCATTGCTTTTGGCTGGTCTGCCGCACAACGTCTCGACGCTTATCGATGTGGATGCGATCTCGTTTCTGCGCAGGGCGTTCAAGCATACGATGGACCAGATTTCTGCAACCGACACTTCTTACGCCATTAAGGAGACGGTGGAAGGTGCCGGAAGGGGAATCGCCGCCCCTGCGCTCAAGGTGGCTGCCGATGCTTCGGAGGGCTATGCCTTCCTCATACAGCTTCTTGGCTACCATGCCTGGCGGCAGCATCCCGAGAGGGAAACCATCACCTTAGAAGATATGGAGCAGGCTGTGGTTCTCGCCCGAAACGACATGTACCGCATGGTGCTCGAGCCGACGGTGAACAGCTTGAGTGAGCGGGAGTTGGAATTCCTCGTCGCGATGACGGAAGGCGAAGGTCCCCACCGCGTTTCCGACATAGCCGGCCGCATGGGTATCACCGAGAACAACGCGACCAAAATCCGCGCGCGCCTCATCGAGCAGGAAGTAATCGGAGCCAGGCGAAGGGGCTTCGTAGATTTCGACATGCCCATGATCCGCGACTACCTGGTGGATGAAGGCTAGGTCCTCTTGCGCGGTTAGGCAGCATCCGGGTCGTTTTTTGCATGAGATCTTGAGTTGTAAGCGTCTGAATCGTGCACCGAAGGAAGCTGGTCGGAGGAGCGCTTGGAAAGTGCCTGGTCAGAACGTTGCGTGCGAAATGAAAACTTGCCGGTTCGCCGATTCCGCACCCCCGAGACGCTCATAACCGTCGATCTCATCCAGAAACCGCGCTTTCCGTTTACCGAGTCTGGATGTCTGCCTCTTCCGCAGTCGTGCTTTTCGGGAGATCGGCCTCAAGCAGGTGTTGGAAGATCCCTCGAAGTAGGCTCTGGAAAGGTTTTGAATGTCGCTTACGTTTTCCTTAACTTGATTCTGCTTGCCGAGTGAGCGGGGTATATTCGTCCCAGACGGTAAGGAGGATGAGGCATGGGCACGTGGCTGAAAAGAATCGGACTGGGCGCTCTGGCACTCGTCGTTCTCTGCACCGTGGTGGTCTTCGCGGTTGATGCCCATGTGCGCTCTTCCGCCGGCCCGCGCATCGTGTCGGTTGACGAGGCGGCGGCGCTCGGCGACGTGGACTGCGTGCTGGTGTTCGGGTGCGGGGTGCATCCCGACGGACGCCCAAGCGACATGCTGGCGGATCGCGTCGCGTGCGGCGTCGCGCTGTACGAGAATGGCACGTCGCCGAAGCTGCTGATGAGCGGCGATCACGGACGTGCCGACTACGATGAGGTGAATGTCATGCGGAATGCGGCGGTGCAGGCGGGGCTTCCGGTGGACGACGTGTTCATGGACCATGCGGGCTTTTCCACCTACGAGAGCATGTACCGGGCGCGAGATGTGTTCGGGGCGAAGCGCATCGTGGTCGTTTCCCAAGAGTACCATCTGTACCGCGCGCTTTACGTGGCGGAACGCCTCGGGCTTGACGCCTACGGGGTGTCGGCCGACCTGCGCCCTTACGCCGGGCAGCAGGCCCGCGAGATACGAGAGGTGCTGGCCCGGAACAAGGATTTCCTCACAGCGATCGCGCAGCCGCTTCCGACGTTTCTGGGCGATCCCATATCGCTTTCCGGCAGCGCTGCGGCCACCGAGGGGTAGGGAAGAATGGCAGCGGCCTCTCCGCGGTGAAGCGAAAGCGCTGCCATTCTGTCCTGTGTGGGGCGCAGGTGTGCTTACTCCGCCAAATCCTCCACAAAGCCTACGCGGTAGTTGCGGAAGATGACTTCGCCCTGCTCTTGGGTGGCGTCTAGGTCGACATCGGCTTCTATGCGGAAGTCGCCGGCGTCTTCCTCGTCCAGGAATATCTGACGGACGTGCCAGGCGTGCGATTCCTGCTCGGGGCTCTCGTCGATCATCAGATAGGCGGCGGACCGCGCGTCGCCATCGAGGCGGATCTCGTTGTGCTCGGCGAAGTAGTCGTCCAACGCCGCATTCCACGCGCGCTCGCTCATGCCCCAGTCCTCGTCCAGGTTGCCCAGCTCGCGAGTGCGATCGAGTGCGGCCAGGCGCACGCGGGCGAAGAGTGCGTTGCGCACCATGACTTCCATGCCGTGGCGGTCGGCCACCACGGCATCGGCCGCCTGCGGGGGCGCGCCGGCCTCGGGCAGCTCGCCGGCGCTCTCCCACGCGTCCACCAGCGACGAGTCGGTGGTGCGCACCATGAAGCCGAGCCAGGCGATGATATCGCGCAGCCGATCGTCCAGCCGATCGGGCGGTAACGTGCGCACGAGCACGCGGAAGGCGTCGGACAGGTAGCGCAGAAGCGTCCCCTCCGACTTCGCGATGCCGTAGCGGCCGATGTAGGTCTTGAAATCGCTCGCCGTCTCCACCATGTCGCGCAGCACGCTCTTCGGCAACAGCTCGTAATCGCGGGCCCACGGCACGCCCTGGCAGTACAGCTCGAAGGCGCGGGCGAGCAGCTCTTCCAAGGGCTTGGGGTAGGTGATCTCGGCCAGCCGCTCCAAGCGCTCCTCGTATTCCACGCCGTCGGCCTTCATCTCGGCCATGGCCGCGTCGCGCGCTTTGCGCTCCTGAGCCCGCAGCACCTTGGCGGGGTTTTCCAGGGTGGCCTCCACGAGCGAGATGACGTCCAGGGCGTAGTCGGGGCTTTCCGGATCCAGCAAGTCGAGCGCCGCCAGCAGGAAGGGCGAAAGGGGCTGATCCAGGGCGAAATCCTCGGGCAGTTCCACGGTAAGCTCGTAGGACGGCCGACCTTCGGCGTCCTCGCCGCGCACCACCACGCCTGCTTCCAAAAGCGTGGCGAATATCTCGTCGGCCCGCGCGTTCAGCTTGATCTTCTCCTCGGGGGTTTGGGCCGAATCAGCGATGAGCGTATGCACGTTGGCCCAGGCGTCGCCTCCGCGCGACACCACGGACAGCACCATGGAATGGGTGATGCGCATGCGGGGCGTCAGCTTCTCCGGCGGCTTCTCGATGAGGTGCTCGAAGGTCTGCTTGTTCCAGCTGACGAAGCCCTCGGGCGGCTGCTTTTTCTTCACGCGACGCTGCTTTTTCGGGTCGTCGCCGGCCTTGAGCATCGCCTTGTGGTTCTCGATCTCATGCTCGGGGGCCAGCGCCACCACCATGCCCTCGGTGTCGAAGCCGGCCCGTCCCGCGCGGCCCACGATCTGGTGGAACTCGCGGGAGCGCAAACGGCGCATCTTGGTGCCGTCGAACTTGGTGAGCTGGGTGAGCACCACCGTGTGGATGGGCACGTTGATGCCCACGCCGAGCGTGTCGGTACCGCAGATGACCGGGAGCAGCCCCTGCTGGGCGAGGCGTTCCACGAGCAGGCGGTAGCGCGGCAGCATGCCCGCATGGTGCACGCCCACGCCGGCGGCGAGCAGCCGCTGCAGGATCTTGCCGAAGGGGGTCGTGAACTTCGTGCCCTTCATGGCCTGCTTGATTTCCTCGCGCTGGGCCTTGTCCGACACGCCGTAGCTGGCCAGCGCCCGGGCGTTCTTCAGCGCCTCGTCCTGGGAGAAGTGCACGATGTACATGGGTGCCTCGCCGGCGCGCAGACCCAGCTCCACGGTGGCTTCCAGGGTTTCGAAGGTGTAGTCGTAGGACAGCGGCACGGGGCGAGGCGCGTCGGTCACCAGGTCGACGGGCCGGCCGGTGCGCTCTTCCAGCGCGCTCGCGATGTCGCTCACGTCGCCGAGGGTGGCGCTCATCAGCAGGAACTGCGCATTCGGCAGCGTGAGCAGCGGCACCTGCCAGGCCCAGCCGCGATCGGGATCGGCGTAGAAGTGGAACTCGTCCATCACCACGCAGGCCACCTTCGACGCGGGCCCTTCGCGCAGGGCCTGGTTCGCGAGGATCTCCGCCGTGCAGCAGATGACCGGCGCCTCGGTGTTGATGGTGGAGTCCCCCGTGATCATGCCCACGTTCTCGCGGCCGAGGATGTCCACCATGTCGAAGAACTTCTCGGACACGAGCGCCTTGATGGGGGCGGTGTAGTAGGCAGTGCGCCCCGTGGCCACGGCCATGAAGCAGAGCCCCAAGGCCACCATGGACTTGCCAGAGCCCGTGGGCGTGCCCAGAATCACCGAGTCGCCCACGGCCAAGTCCATGAGCGCGTCCTCCTGGTGGGGCCACAGCTCCATGCCGCGGGCGTCCACCCATTCCAAGAATACCTCCAGCGCCTCGTCAGGCGTGAGCACGTCGCCCTCGCCGGTCTCGGCCCAGGGAAGGAGCCAACCCAGCGAGCCCGGCTCGAAGGGATCCACGGGGGCGATGGGGCTGTCGGCGTCGGCGCGGGCGGCGCGCTCGGCGGTTTTTGCGGCTTCGGCGGCGATGTCCTCGGGCGTCTCGTAGACGCCCTCTTCGGCAGCGGCGGAGTTCTTGGCGGTATCGGTCATGGGGTGTCCGTTCTGACGGCGCGATCGTTCGCCATCTATTATAAGTAAGACCCGCGCATCGAAGATGACGCATCGGCAGCGGTTCCCGTGGTGTAGTATAGGCGCTTACTGAAACAAGGAGCTGTTGGTGCGGAAGGCGGGTCGTGGGCAGGTTGGAGCCTTGCAGATCCGCCGTTCCGGAAGCGGCGTCCAGCGCGCAGGGATGCGCTTATGAGAGTTAGGGTGCAACGTGAAAAAGGGAAATGTGGCGGCGCTTCTGCCCATCGGGGTATTCCTCGTGCTGTATCTGGGGCTCGGCATTCTGTTCGAGTACGGCATGGGCATTTCCATGGGGTTCTACAACATCCCCATCGTGGTGATCTTTTTGGTGGCGCTTCTGGTGGCGTGCTTCCAGAATCGCAGCCTTTCCTTTGACGACAAGCTCGTCGTCATGGGCCGAGGCATCGGGGACAAGACCATCGTCACCATGATCCTCATCTTCATGGCGGCCGGCGTGTTCGTTGGCACCGTGGGACGTGATTCCGCCGAGTCGGTGGCCTACCTCATGCTGTCGGTCATTCCCGCCGAGTACTCCGTGGCCGTTCTGTTCGTGGTGAGCTGCTTCGTATCGCTTTCGATGGGCACGTCGGTGGGCACCATCACGCTCATCACGCCTATCGCCGTGGCGGTGGCGGCGGCCTCGGGGTTCAGCCTGCCGCTGTGTGTGGCCTCGGTCATGGGCGGTGCCATGTTCGGCGACAACCTGTCGTTCATCTCCGACACCACCATTGCCGCCTGCCAGGGACAAGGTTGCCAAATGAAGGACAAGTTCCGGGAGAACTTCAAGATCGCTTTGCCGGCGGCGCTGGTGACGCTGGTGATCATTCTGGTGCTGTCGCTGGGCACCGACATCTCCGGCACGGTGCAAAACGATTACAACCTGCTGGAGCTCATCCCGTACCTCATCGTTCTTGTGGGCGGCATTGTGGGCATCAACGTGTTCATCGTGCTTTTGCTCGGCATTCTGTCCGGCTCTATCATTGTGGTGGCCGAGGGCGCCGTGGCCGCCACCGATCTGCTCGGCAACATGGGCACCGGCGCCGCCGGCATGTTCGAGACGACTATGGTGGCGGTGCTCGTGAGTGCCATCTGCGCGCTCATTCGCGAGAACGGCGGCTTCGTGGCTCTGTTGAACGGCATCAAGCGCCTGTTCCGCAGCCGGAAGGGCGGCCAGCTCGGCATGGGGCTGCTCGTGGGCGCCATGGACATCGCCACCGCTAACAACACCGTGGCCATCGTGATGGCGAACCCCATCGCCCACGAGATGGCCGAGACGTACAACGTTTCAAGGCGCAAGACGGCCTCCATCCTGGACACGTTCTCCTGCGTGTTCCAGGGAGTCATCCCCTACGGCGCCCAGATGCTCGTGGCCATCTCGGCCTGCACGGAGCTGGGCTTTCAGGTGTCGGCTTTCCAGATCATGCCATTTCTGTTCTACCCGTTCTTCCTCCTGATAAGCTCGCTCGTGTTCATCTTCTTCGTGCCGGATGACCGCGGCTACGTGCCCGACCACGCCGCCTACCACTCTTCCAGCTCATAATAGCGTTTGAGAGTCACGCCCTCGGGGGTCACTTCGAAGTCGGCCTGCCAGAGCTCCACGCCGGCTTCCCGGCAGGCGTCCACCGTGGCGAGCACTTCCTCGTAGGTGGTGCCGTGGTAGAAGCGGAACCCGAAGTTGTCGTAGTAGAGGCAGTAGAGGATGGCGGCCCGCTCGTGGTCGGCCAGCGACGCGGCCAACTCGCGCAAATGGCGCAGGGAGCGCTCGGTGGAGCTGAAGGGCGCCTCGGGCAGCCGCGGCACGTAAGGCGGGATGTCCGTCTGCATCTGCACGAGCGGCGTCTTCACTTCCAAATACAAGTCGTCGTTCACGAGGAAATCGAGGCGCGAGTCGCCTAAAGGCACCTCACGGCGTACCGTGCGAACGGGGCCGGTTATGGCTGCGAATGCGCCCTCGCGTAGGAAGTGCTCCACGTAGCGGTTCGACGCGTTCTGGTTGATGCCGATCCAGCGCTTGTCGGGATCGTCCGGCTGCTGCAGCGAGAAGGCCTCCACCGTGAGCGGCATCTTGCGCTTGGGGTTGCGGGAGTCGGACACAAGGCACGGGCGCCCCGCCAAGTCCAGGCCGCCGATGCGCGATACCGCCGGGCAGTGGCAGCGCACGATGCCCGATGGCGCGCTGCCTTCGTCGGAGGTTCCGAAGTCGACGTCCATGATGAACCGGTTCGGCCGCGCGAGAATAATGCCCTCGCGCAGGGGCTCGGGGAACGGAAGAAAGACGTCTTGCTCTTTATCGCGTGATTCCATGGGCACCTTGCAAAAGTTTTAGAGATAATGGTCACAAAGTCGAGTTCTGGGTTTTTCTGAGCCCTAATATGGCGCTCGGCATCTTCGAATTAGTTGGATAACGTTAATTACGGTATTATTCAAGCGCTTAAACGCGGTGAATATTAGGGTAAATCTGTGCTCCAGAAACCCAGAACTCGACTTTGTGACCAAAAAGAGAAATGTTTTTTGCAGGCAGGAGGTTATGAGCTCCGTGCGTCGCGGTGGTGGGCTGCGGCGGCTAAGGCGTTGAACAGGCCGTGGTGGCGATCGAGGTATTCCGGATGCCATTGCACTCCCAGGAAAAAGGGCTTCGCAGGATCCTCCACCGCTTCCACCACCCGATCCTCGGAGCGGGCGGCGACAAGCAGGGCGGGGGCCACATGGTCGACGCCCTGGTGGTGCATGGAGTTCACCTCGAAATCCCCCGATGCGCTCACCACCGATTCCAGCAAGCTGCCCTTGGCGATGGTGACCTTGTGGGATATGCCGTAATAGGGCGGGTTCTGGCGATGCTGCTTTTCGGTGACGCCGCAGTTGTACAGGTCGCGGTAGAGGCTGCCGCCGAGAGCCACGTTCATGACCTGCATGCCGCGGCAAATGCCCAAGGTGGGCAGGCTGCGCTCATGGGCGAGGCGGGCGAGCTCCAGCTCGAAGCCGTCGCGATCCTCGCAGACGGCGAGCAAACCGTCCAGGCAGGGGATGGGCGGGCGTCCCGTGGCAGACAGCACGTCGCGGCCGTCCAGGGACTCCACCGTTTCCACGGCCGAGGTGCCATCCATGGCCTCTTCGAAGGTGCGGTCGGGTACGTAATGGCCGCAGAAGGGAACTTTTGCTCCTGTGGAGCGGCAGTGGGAGGAGGAGCCGCAGCCCATGGCCGCAAGATCATCGAGGCCCAGTGCATCGCGATTCTTGGCCGGGTCGGGCACGTAGTAGCGCGGATGCACGTCGCCGCCTCCGGTGATGAGCAGGCCGTCCACCAGCTCGATGACGTGGCGGGCGTGCTCTCGGTTTGCCTCGGCGCCCCCGGCGATGGGGGTGAGGAGAATGGGCACGGCCCCGGTAGCTGCCACGCGGTTGATATATTCCACATTCACACGCTGAAAGCCATCGGCCTCGTTCAGCGTTGTTGTAATTCCAATGATCACGGGATTGTTCCTTTTGTTGCTATCGCGGCGAGTTGGCAGCAGATACGCCATTGCCTCTTCGGAGCTGTCTTGTTGCAATAGAACATACCACCGACTGCGCCTGTGCACAATCCAAGATTACCCGCATGGCTTGGCTTGGGAAGGAGAGCGGTTGTCAGACGATCTTGGTGCTGGAAATGAGGGCTTTTTTCGAGTTGTTAGACTCTGCGTTGATTGGTTTGCGGTTCAAGCAGCGGAAGGCTAACAAAATCCAGGGAGGTATTATCGCAAAACGTGTATTCTGATTGCAGATGGGGACAGCTGGATTTATCTTGCCGTCGAGGATAGCTAACAAGTCGAAATTCTTGCACAATGTCGAGTGCAAGATTCGCCGGATTAGAGCAGTTGGTACGTGCGAAGTATCTTTGTCTGGAAAATGCTTCAAGAGCGAGGTGCTATGCGAGCATATCTTAGTGCTGAGGAAAACATGAAGAGAGGAGAGCGGCTATGCGAGCGGTAGTGCAATGCGTGAGCGAGGCGTCGGTGACGGTGGAGGGTCGCGTGGTCGGTGCCATTGGGAAGGGGTACGCCATTCTTCTGGGCGTGGGCCACGGCGACACCGAGGCCGAGGCGGAGCG
The DNA here is from genome assembly GCF_977072305.1 of Adlercreutzia sp. CNCM I-6207. NCBI lineage: Bacteria > Bacillati > Actinomycetota > Coriobacteriia > Eggerthellales > Eggerthellaceae > Adlercreutzia > Adlercreutzia sp. CNCM I-6207. Next base: position 89,834 of record NZ_CDRVLZ010000004.1, on the reverse strand, counting down.
GCTGTGGCGCAAGATCGCCAAGATGCGCGTTTTCGAAGACGCCCAGGGCAAGACGAACCTGAGCTTGGCCGATGTGGGTGGGGAAGTGCTCGTGGTGAGCCAGTTCACGCTGTACGCGAACTGCCGCAAGGGGAATCGTCCCTCGTTCACAGACGCGGCCGAGCCAGCTATCGCCCGGCGGCTGTACGAGCACTTTGCTGCGATGGCCCGAGCCGACGGCTTCACGGTGGCGACAGGCGAGTTCGGAGCCATGATGGACGTGGCGCTTGTGAACCACGGGCCGTTCACGGTGGTGCTTGACACCGACGCGCTTTAGCGGGGGGCGGCCCTCGCGAAGAGGAACAATCCCGCCAAAGAGGGACGGCCCCAGTAAAGAGGAGCCGCCCTGCGTCGCATGGGGCAATGGCACGTTGCGCGGCTAGTTTTCGTCCACCACCAAATCGACGAATTGGAAGGTGGTGCAGTCCACCAGGCCGCGATTGGTGAGGCGCAGTTCCGGCAGGCAGGCGAGCGGAATGAGCGCCATGGTCATGAAGGGGGAGGGCATGGTGCAGCCGATCTCGGCCCAGGTCTTTTCCAGATGATGCACCTTCTCGCTCATAGCGGGGGCGTCCAGGTCGTTCATGAGGCCGGCGATGGGCAGCTCCACGAGGCCGAGCACCTCGCCGTCGGCCACGACGACCATGCCGCCGCCCACCTCGGCGAGCGTATTGGCCGCCAGCGCCATGTCCGCATCGTTGGTGCCCACTACGAGCAGGTTGTGGGCGTCGTGGGCCACCGTGGAGGCCATGGCACCGCGCTTGATGCCGAAGCCCTTGGTGAACCCGACGCCGAAGGTGCCCGTCTCGTGGTGGCGCTCGAAGACGAAGGTCTTCAGCACGTCCTGGTCAAGATCGCTTTCCAGGGCGCCGTCCGTCACGGTGAGCGCGGCGCGAACCTCGCGGTCGGGCACCGATCCGGGCAGCACTTCGATGACGCGCACGCATACCGCGTCACCCTCGGCGGCGTCGGTGGGTGCTTCCACGCGGAACGTCTCGGGTGCGATGGCGCGCCCCAGGTGCATGGAGTGGGTCACCCACGCCGGGTATTCGAAAGGCGGAAGCGGGAAGGTGCACGCGCCGTTTTCGGCCACCACGTCGCCGTCGATGAGCACGCGGGTGACGTTCAAATCCTCCAGGTTGTCCAAAAACACGATGTCGGCGCACTTGCCCGGGGTGATGGAGCCCAGCTCGTTGTCCATGCGGAAGCAGGTGGCGGTGTTGATGGTCATCATCTGGATGGCGCGCACCGCGTCGATGCCGCATTCCACGGCCTTGCGCAGGATGTAGTCGAGGTGCCCGTTGGCCACGAGCGTGTGCGGGTGCGTGTCGTCGGAGATGAGGTTTGCGAAGAGCGTGTCGATGTCGGTCTCGGTGATGGCCGCCGCCAGGTTCGGCAGGTCGAGCCAGGCCGAGCCGTAGCGCAGCTGGGCGTACTGGCCGAGGCGCATCTTGGCCAGCGCGTCCTCGGCGCGGGTCGACTCGTGGCAGCAGCGCACGCCGCTGGCGACGTAGGCGTTCAGCCCCTGGTCGGTCTCGGGGATGGAGTAGTGGCCCGTGACCACCTTGTCGGCGGCGAGGGTGGCGGCCACTTCGCCGTGGGCGTGATCGGTGCCCGCCAGCACACCGGGGAAGTTCATCATCTCGCCGAGGCCCACCACGCCGTCCCAGGTCATGGAATCGGCGATCTCGGCGGGGCCGACGGCAGCGCCCGTGTCCTCGAAGCCGGGCACGGCCGGCACACAGGAAGGTGTGGTCACCATGGCCTTCAGCGGCGTGCGCGCAGCGTCCTCCATCATCACCTGCACCCCTTCAAGGCCGAGCACATTGCACACCTCGTGGGGATCCCAGTAAATGCCCACCGTGCCGTGGGGGATAACGGCCCGGGCGTACTCGCCGGCGCCGATCATGGAGGACTCCACGTGGATGTGCCCGTCTAGAAAGCCCGGGGCAATCACCTGGCCGGCGGCGTCGATGACGCGGGTGTCCTCGCCGATGCAATGGGCGGCGCTTTGCCCCACATAGGCGATGCGGCCCTCCGCGATGGCCACGTCGATGTCGTCTTGCACTTCGGCCGTGCACACGTTCACGAGCCGCGCGCCCGTGATCACCGTGTCGGCGGGTTGGCGTCCCTGGGCCACGGCGGCCAGGGTTTGCGTGCACTCCCAAAGTGGTTTCTTGCAGAAATGGTTCAGCATGGGCGCCTCCTTCAGCGCTAGATGAATGGTCGGCGTGCGCGGGCGTCGGCGTAGGCGAGCGGCCAGATGAGCGGCCGAAATGCCTGCCTGCGGCCGCAGCCGGCCTGATGGCGCCAGTGTACGCCCGTCGTCTTCCGAGAAGGTGTCAATGGCCGAGAATGCAGAAGGGCTTCACGGAGTTCCCTTTCCTTGGAGTTAGCTCTAAATGCTTTAATGGGGGAAGCGGGGAATGAGAAGGTCGCGATAAGGCAAGATGATCGAAGAAGAACGTCGCGGCAGCATAGGGTTTGCGAAGAAGAGAGGACGTGCCATGGAGTATCGGAAATTGGGCCGCACGGGCCTGAAGGCGAGTGTTATCGGGTTCGGCGCCGAGTGGATCGGCAAGATGGAGCAGGCCGAGGTGAACGCCATGGCCGCCCGGGGCGCCGCGGCCGGCGTGAACATCGTGGACTGCTGGATGAGCGACCCGGCGGTGCGTTCGGCCCTCGGCGAGGCGCTTGAGCCGACGCGCGATCAGTGGATCATCCAGGGCCACATCGGCAGTACCTGGCAGGACGGCCAGTACGTGCGCACCCGCGAGCTGAACCACGTGCGCCCGGCCTTCGAGGACTTGCTGGCGCGCCTGCGCACCGACCACGTCGAACTGGGCATGATCCACTACGTGGACGCCTGCGACGAGTTCCGCGCCATCATGGACGGCCCCTTCATCGAATACGTGCGCGAACTTCTGGCTGCGGGCAAGATCGGGCACATCGGCCTTTCCACCCACAACCCCGAGGTGGCGCTGCTCGCTTGCGATGAGCCGGAGATCGAGGTCATCATGTTCTCGCTGAACCCGGCCTTCGACATGATGCCGGCCTCCGAGGATTTGGAAGATCTGTTCGGCGACTACGAGAACGTGGCCGGCGATGGCATCGAACCCGTGCGCGCTCGCCTGTACGCCCGGGCCGAGGAGAAGGATGTGGCCCTCACGGTGATGAAGGGCTACGCGGGCGGGCGCCTGCTTTCCGCCGACGCGTCGCCCTTCGGGGTGGCGCTCACGCCGGTGCAGTGCATCCACTACGCGCTCACGCGCCCCGCGGTGGCGAGCGTCATGGTGGGCGTGGAAACCGTGGAACAGTTGAAAGAGGCCTTGGCCTACGAGGGCGCCACCGCCGCCGAGCGCGACTACGCGAGCGTGCTGGCCGGGGCGCCCAAGCACGCCTACATGGGCCAGTGCACCTACTGCGGCCACTGCGCGCCGTGCACGGTGGGCATCAACATCGCACTTTCCAACAAGTTCGCCGACTTGGCCGAGATGGCGGGCGAGGTGCCCGCCTCGGTGGCGGCCCACTACAAGGCCATGGACGTCACGGCCGGCGCCTGCATCGCCTGCGGCGACTGCGAGCCCCGCTGCCCCTTCGACGTGCCGATCATCGAGCGCATGGAAAAGACGGAGGAGCTCTTCGGCTGCTAAACGAGCCGGCGAACTTCGGAGTCTTCAGCATTCGGGCGGGCTAATGCCACTTCGACGCAGAAATGGCCGATGGAAGGTGCCAGTTCAGGGCCGAAATGGTTGAAAATGCCAGTTCAACCTTGAAATGGCCGGCGTTGGGAAGGCGCGTCGCGCCATTTCTGCCCTCAACTGGCATCTGCCGGCGGATTTTCGAAATCGCGCTCGGCGCAGAGGCCCTTCAACGTATCCAAAAAAGCTTGGGCTTGGCGGGTGGGGAGGGTCTTGCGCCAGACGAGGCCCTGGGTGGATTCCAGGGTGGGGGACAGCGGTACGAAAGCCAAGTCGTTCAGCTCGTTGGCCTCGAACAGGCCGCGATAGGTGAACGCGCTGCCGATGCCCTGCCGCACGAGGAACTTGGCGTTCAGTGGCAGGTTGTAGGTGGCGCGCACGTCCATCTCGTCGGCCAAGTCTCCCAGCCATTGGCCGAGCACGCCCACCTTCACGCCTTGGCGCGAGCTGATGAGCGGCTGGTCCAGCAGATCCTCGGGCATGACGGCCGCCTTTGCTGCCAGGGGGTTGTCGCGGCGGACAAGGAGACCCCACGTGTCGGTGTGGGGTAGGCGCAAGGTGTGCATGTCCACATGGCTGCGCAGCTCGCATTCCAGAAGGAAGTCGTAGAAGCCGCGGACGAAGTTGTCCATGAGGTCGGCCGAGGTGCCGCTGTACAGCTCGAAGGTGATGCCGGGGTAGGCGGCGCTCGTGCGCTTCATGGCCTCGGCGACAAGCTCCATGGCCTGGGTCTCGCCGGCGGCGATGTGCACCTTACCGGCGATGGAATGGGTGGGAAGGGCGATCTCCTCCTCGGCCTTGTCAGCCAAAGCGAGGATGGACTCGGCGTAGCGGCGCAGGATGACGCCCTGCTCGGTGAGCTCGATGCCTTTGCGGTTGCGCTGATACAGAAGGTGCCCCAGCTCGTCTTCCAAAGCGGCCAGCTGGCGCGAGAGCGTCGGCTGGGTGACGTGCAATGACTTGGCCGCCGCGGTGATGGAGCCCTCGCGGACGACGGTGACGAAATAGCGGAGCGTTCTCAGTTCCATGGTTCCCCCTTCGATTCCCCGGCGTGCTCGGCTGCCGCGCTGTCCGCGTCTATTACGCCAGGCGAGATTGGGTCTGGCACATCCTGCATGCCTTTCAAGCATTTACAAGATTACAATATAAGCATTACCTATGGAAGGGGTGCCCTCCGTATGATTCGAGCTGTCAGAGAAGACACGAGAAGAGGAGGGTGATGTTCATGGCTCTATTGGACAAGGGCATGAAGCGTCGCGATTTCTTGAAGGCGTCCGCCGCCACGGCGGCGGTCGGGCTTGCGGGCTGCGCGCCGAGCACGGCCACCGACATGGCCGAGACCGGCGGGAGTGCCGGCGCGACGACCCATAAGGTGGCCAGCGACGCCGCCATCATCGAGGGCAAGGGCGAGTGGATGCCTATCCATTGCCACCAGAACTGCAACCAGATGTGCCTGAACATGGGGTACGTGGTGGACGGCGTCGTGGTGCGCCAGAAGACCGACGACTCCCATGCGGACAGTTTCGACTGCCCCCAGCAGCGCGGCTGCCTGCGCGGGCGCTCCCTGCGCCAGCAGGTGTACAACGCCGACCGCATCAAGTACCCCATGAAGCGCAAGAGCTGACAGCCGGGCGGCGGCGAGAACGCTCACGGCGAGCTGCGCGGCAAGGACGAGTGGGAGCGCATCAGCTGGGATGAGGCACTGACCCTCGTGACCGACGAGCTGAAGCGCGTCTACGCGGAGTACGGCCAGGACGCCGTCGTCTGCAACGGCTGGCGCTGGGCCCCCGGCTCCGCCATGTTCCCGGTCATCGGCGGCGCAGTGTACAACACCGAGTGCGAGTCCTTCGGCTGCTGGGCCTTCCAAACGGAGGCGCTGGGCATGTACTCCCACGGCGACCATCCCGACCTCATGATGGCGCCGGACAAGTACGATCTGCCCAACGCCGACACCATCGTGCTGTACGGCTGCAATCCGGCCTGGTCGCAGCACTCCTCCATGTATTGGCTGAAGAACGCGCAGAAGGCCGGGGTCAAGTTCGTGTTCGTCGGCCCCGACTACAACGCCACCGCCGCCGCCATGGACGCCCGCTGGATCCGCGTGCGCCCCGGCACCGACACGGCCTTCCTCCTAGCCGTGGCCTACGAGATGGTGCGGCTCGACGAGGAGCGCGGCGACATCATCGATTGGGACTTCGTGAACGAGCGTACCGTGGGCTTCACGCCGGAGACCATGCCCGCCGACGCCACCACCGACGAGAACTTCCGCGACTATCTGCTGGGCGCCTACGACAACACGCCGAAGACGCCGGAATGGGCGACGGAGATCTGCGGCACGCCGGTCGAGGACATCACTTGGTACGCCGAGATGGCCGGCAAGAACAACGCCGTCATGTTCCTGCACAGCTACGCCGCCTCTCGCTACCTGGGCGCCGAGAACCTCTCCCAGGCCTTCATGACGGTGTCGGCCTTGGGCGGGCACTTCGGCAAGAGCGGCCATGGTTCGGCGGCCATCTACACGTGGGATGCGGGCGACTCGGGCTACCGGCTCATCCAGCACGTCGGCGGCGATTACGGCTACGTGGACAACCTGGTGGGCAGCCCCGCCGCCACGGGCCCCAACCGCAATATCGAGGGCAATTCCTGGTGGAGCTCGCTGGCCGACGGCAAGTATCTGTCCTCCTCGGAAGGCCCCTACGACCTCGGCTCCAGCGACGTGGTGGGCGATCCGACGAAGCTGCGCGCCAACACGCCGGTCTACCATGAGGCCCGCGAGATGCCGGTGAACCCGCGCCTGCTCGTGCAGACGAACTCGAACTTTATGCAGACGCGCGGCAACCTGTCCACGGCCATCAAGGTGATGCGCGCCGCCGACACCTGCGTGTCCTTCGAGATCAAGTTCTCGCTCACGGCTCAGTTCGCCGACATCATCCTGCCGGTGTGCACCCACTGGGAGGGCAACGACGACGAGAGTTGGGGCGAGCTGTCCTGGCCGAGCCCCTTCGGCGACGGCAACGGCCAGAAGCAGCGCAAGGACGCCCTGCTCGCTTGGAAACCCCTGGTGAAGCCGATGTACGAGGCCCGCGAGGAGAAGCGCGTCTTCCGCGAGATCATCGAGCGCATGGGGTACAACCCGGATGACGCCTACCCGAAGAGCAACTACGATCAGTGGTTCGGCTACTTCCTCGGCATGCGCGTGCTGAATGAGGACGCCACGAAGTGGGAGCCAGTCATCACCTGGACCGAGGCCGACAACGAGAAGTACCACGCGAGCTACCCGGCCCAAGAGGGCAAGGTCGCCTTCGACCAGTTCATGGCAGACGGAAGCTACGTGGTGGAGCGCTCGGAGGGCGATCCGCGCAACTACGTGGGCTATCGTGATGACAAGCTGGGCATTGGCGAAGATGGCGAGTCGGTCGTCGTGGCCGACGCCGCCTGGCCGCGCCCGTCGGTGTCCGGCAAGCTGGAGATCTACTGCCAGTACAAGGCCGACAATGTGAACCGCATCGGGCTTAACGACGAACCCATCAAGCCCTACGCGAACTACTTCGTGCCGCGCCGCGGCTACCAGGAGACATTCGCCAACTGGGAGGCCAAGGAAAAGGGCGCCTACCCGCTGCAGGCCTACACGCCGCACTACATGCGCCGCGCCCACACCTGCTACGACAACATGACCTGGACCCAGGAGGCCTTCCGCAACCCGGTGTTCATGAGCGTGGAAGACGCCGAGGCCCGTGGCATCAAAGCCGGCGACACGGTGCGCTGTTTCAACGATTTCGGCAGCATGCTGAGAATCGCCCAGCCCATGCAGGGCTACATGCCCGGCGTGGTGGGCATTCCCCACGGTGTGCACTCGGTGTTCGACGAGTCCGACCCCGAGAACATCATCGACCGCGGCGGCAGCGAGCAGATGCTCTCCGATGGCCTGCAGTCGAACTACTTCCCCCAGGTGGACGGCTACAACAGCCTGCTCATCGAGATCGAGAAGTACGACGGTGAGCCGTTGGTGGAAGACTTCGAGCGCGGGCCGTTTCTGGCCGCGGGTATAGATGCTGAGGGCACGGCCGCCTATATGGTGCCCGGTGCCGACAACGGACAGGAGGCTTAAGTCATGAGCTTGGGATTTTACGTTGACCTGGCCAGCTGCATCGGCTGCAAGACCTGCCAGGTGGCCTGCAAGGATCGTCGCGACATCCAGGTGGCGGGCCCCCGCCTGCGCCGGGTGGACACCTTCGAATGCGGGACGTACCCGGAGGTGGCCATGTTCCACCTGAACCTCTCCTGCAACCACTGCGAGAGCCCGGCCTGCGTGGCGAATTGCCCCACGGGCGCCATGTACAAGGACGACGACGGTACGGTGCAGCACGACGACGAGGCCTGCATCGGTTGCCAGACCTGCGTGAACTCGTGTCCCTATGGTGCGCCGCAGTTCATCGAGGAGGACAAGATCGTCCAGAAGTGCGACACCTGCCGGGCGCTGCGCGAGGCGGGCCATGAGCCGGTGTGCGTGGAGGCGTGCCCCATGCGCGCCATCGAGTTCAGCGAAATGGACGATTTGCGCGCCACCCATCCCGACGCGGTGAGCGAGCTGCCCTGCACCGAACCGGCCGCCACGACGACCCCGAACATCCTCATCGGCGCCAGCCGCGGGGCCCTGCTCGAGGACTTCAACCCGGTCGTTCTGTAAACGCGAATGCTGCTGGGGCGGTCGGTGCGGCCGCCCCTTTTGCTAGAGGAGGGAACCATCATGACCGATGTCGTCAACATGCGTCGCGAGTCCATCGACCTGAAGGCGCTGCTTCTGTCTCGCACGTATTTGTACACGCTGTTCCACAAGCTGTTCGGCGGTACGCCGGATGCGGCTGTGGTGGCATGCGTGCTGTCGGAGACCACCCGCGATGTGGTGGAGGAATACGCCGGCGATGATCCTTCCATGAAGGGGCTCGGGCGCTTTTTGGAAAACCTCGGAGAATGCGTCGATGGCGCGGTGCTGACCGAGCAGGCCCGCGACGAGTACACGCGCCTGTTCATTGGCCCGGGCGAGCTGCCCTGCCAGCCGATGGAATCGCCCTACCGCACGAAGGATGCGGCCGTCTTCCAGGAGAACACCCTGGCCGTGCGCGCCATCTTTCGCGAGCACGGGCTTCAGCTTGCGCGTCTCATGCGCATTCCCGACGACCATATCGCCACCATGCGCGGCTTTATGGCCCATGAGGCCGAGCGCTCTCTCGCCGAGTTGCGCGCGGGGAACGTGGGCGATCTGGCCGTGTCCCTGCGCGGCGAGGAGGCCTTCGTGCGCGACCATATGCTCACCTGGGTGGACGATTTCGCCCGCTGCGCGCGCCGCTCGAAGACGGCGGTGCTCTACCCGCAGATGATCGAGGCGCTGGCCGCCTTCGTTCGCAACGATGCCGTGCTGCTCTCGGAGGCCGCCTGCTGGGCCGAGGAGGCGCGCGACGTCTGCGGCGAGATGATCCCCGGGGGTCTCGGCGCCCTTCCGGGCAGCCCCGAGGCCGCCGCCTTCGCCGAGGTGTCCGATGCCCTGGCGGCCCTTGCCCGCCTGCATCCCTTCGGCATCGAGGATCACGAGCTGGTGAGTATATCGGTCTAAAGGGCAGCCTCGTCGCTACAACCAAAGCCCCGTGTTCCCCATCAGGTAGAGAGGGACATTGGTGAGCCAGTTCTGCTCGCGGTAGTCGGAAAGCGAGAAGCGCCGGGCCTGAACTTCCGAGTACTTCTCCTTGAAGCTGCGCAGACTCTTGGCGCGCAGGTTCTCCTCGGCTTTCACCTCGATGGCGTAGACGGTACCCGCTGACTGCACGAGGAGGTCCACTTCTCCCCGGGAGTTCTCGGCAGACCAGTAATAGGGGACAAGCCCACAGCTTGCTATAAGCTCTTGGCACGCGTACTGCTCGGTGAGCGTCCCTTTGAATTCCTCGAAAAGGGCTCCTCGTCCGTCTTTTCTGCGACTATACAAAAACAAGGACGTAAAAGTGTGAAAATCAGCAAAAACAAGGACGTAAAAGTGTTAGAACTTACACAAATCAGGACGTAATGGGAGATATTACCGTGGTGCGCCGTTGGCCTCGGCGAGAGTGGACCCGGGCGAGGCCGAGTAGATCGGCTAGCCGTTCTTCTTCTCCTGCTCCCACACGAAGCGGAGGTTGTCGGGGCCTTCGGCCCACTGGCGCGAGGAGAAATCGAACAGCAGCTCGTAGGTGCGCGACGAGGCGAAGGCATCCAGCGCATCATCGAAGGGAATGCCGGTGTCGTCGCACCAGTCTTCCAACATGGTTCGCATCACCACGACGGCGCATGCTTCGCGCTGCTCGTCGGTCACGGCCTCTTCGTCAAATCCCATAGGGCTCGCTCCCCTCGAACGTAAGGCATTCGATGGAAGCGTAACTGCCGTGGTAGAGGATGAGATCGTCTTTCAAAGCTAGCATAGCGAATACCCTTTTGCGGTAAGGTAGGTCTCGATGTCGTCGAGGGCGCGCTCGTTGCTGCTCAGATGCAGCAGGTCGTACAGCTCCGTGACGTAGTCGTAGACGCCAGCCTCGCTGAAGAGCTGAGCGACCCGAACGGCGGGCATGCGCCAACGTTTCTGAGCGAGGCGCAGAAGTCAGCACTTCATATCGGCGATATCGGACTGTCGCGGCGACACGGTCTCTCCTTGGGCGTTGCGGTTGCTGTAGGCTTATTATAGCGGCTTCGCTGCAAAGTCGCGGGAACGTCACCTTCCAAGACCCCGAAGAGGCGTTGTCATGGTTGCATTACCATAATGCATCAAGTATGATGGGTGCGGCAAGGAGGTTGTTATGGCTCAGGCTACCATCAATGCGCGCTTGAATGCGACGGTTAAGGAGCGGGGCGACAAGGTGCTTCGCGACAACGGGATATCGACGACGGAGGCAATCCGCGGGCTGTGGTCGTCCATGGCCCGGACGCGCGAGGTTCCTAGCTTTCTGGCACAGGAATGCAAGCGGGACGAGGCGGCGGAGCGCCGACGTAAGCGTGAGGTCGCGCATGGCCTCGTCGGGCTGGCGGCCGAGGGGACGGCTCTTGGCGACGATGAGCTCTCCGACCTGAGGTTCCAGGCCACGCTGTCTCGCTATGAGGCGCTATCGTGAAGGTCCTTTTCGATACCAACGTGTGGCTCGACATCATTTTGAGTCGCGAGGGCTTCTGGGAAGCGTCATGCGCGGCGCTGTACGACTGCATCGACGAGGACGACGATCTCTGCGTGGTCGCCACTTCCCTGAAGGACGTCTTCTTTCTCGTGGAGCGCTTGAAGAGCGCCGATGCTGCCTACGAATCGGTCGAGCGCATGCTTGAGCTTGCTCGCCCTATCGCTGTTGACGAAGCGGTCTGTCGACGTGCCCTTCCGTTGGAGCGCCCCGACTACGAGGATGGTCTCATAGCGGCAGCGGCCGAGATCGAGCAAATCGAGTGCATCGTCACGAGAGACGACGGTGCCTTCCGCGATCTGGGCATACGCCGCATGAGCCCTCTCGAGTTCATCAAAGAGCGTGGTACGGAGGTCGTCGCTCTGTAGGGCGCGGAGCGCACCCGTGCGCGGCAGCTGCTGGGGTAGGGGCGAAGGTCGATTCTCGGTTGCTTGCGCCCTTCCGCATCGTACCGGTAACGTTCTTCCGGGAGCGCGGGCGCGAAGCTTTTCGGCTGCACTAGAATGGACACCGATCATTGGCTTCTTACGATGTATCAAAGAGCAACTTTCTTGAAAGGACGAATTATGGCGAAATCGGCAGTGGTGTTTGTGGCGAACGGGTGCGAGCCCGTGGAAGTGGTGGCCCCGGTGGACGCGCTTCGGCGCGGCGGGGTGGACGTGGTGCTGGCCGCCGTGTCCGACGATCTGACCGTGCGGGCGGCCCAAGCGGTGACGCTTCAGGCCGATGCGCCGCTTTCCACCCTCGATCTGACGCAGTTCGATATTGCCATCGTGCCCGGCGGCTCGGTGGGCGTTGACAACCTGGGCAAGAGCCAACGTGTCGTGGCCGAGCTCACGCGCCGCATGGAAGCCGGCGAGTACGTGGCCGCCATCTGCGCCGGGCCCATGGTGCTCGCCAACGCGGGGCTGCTCACCGGGCGCAAGGCCGTGTGCTACCCGGGCTGCGAGGAAGGCTGGCCGGCCGACATCTACCAGGCGGGCAAGGACGTCTTCGTCGATGGAAACCTTATCACTGCCACGGGCCCCGGCACGGCGCTGTCCTTCGGCATCCAAATTTTACGTACGCTTGAAGGCGACAAGGTTGCCGATGATGTGGCTTCGGGAATGCTGCTGAAATAATCATCGCATTGCCATAGCGCGACGAGGGTTGCGCGGCGGCGGGCGAAGGGGCGGCGCAGGAAGCGCAACCTCTTCGCCCGTCGTGCGTTTCGGGTCGAAACCTTCTCACCCATTCTCGGGTATATTTTACGTTTTCCCAGGTGACCGCTGGGTGAATACCCGAATGCGGGCGATGTGCGGCCTGCTGCATTCCACTTAAGATGCGTCTCGTTCGGTTCGCTTAAGGGAGGGCCGGATGCGTGCCGGTTCACGTAAGGGAGGGCCGGGCGCGAACCGTCTTTAGGAGGATGCAATGGAAACCAATCTTTCCCGTCGTGGATTTCTGACCGGTGCCGCCGCGGCCGGCGCCCTGGCCGCCATGGGCCTTGCGGGCTGCGCGCCGACCCCCGCGGCCGAGGGCGGCACGAAGACCGCCGACACCGGTGCTGCGGCCGCGACAAGCTGGCGCGACAAGCCGGAGATGCCCACGGAATTCGTGGAAACCGTTGACGCCGACATCGTGGTTGTGGGCGCGGGCAACGGGGGCCTTGTGGCCGCCACCACCGCCGCCCAGAACGGCGCGAAGGTGGTCGTGCTGGAGAAGGCCGGCGCCATCGCCGCCGCCCGCGAGGCCATCGGCGCTCTGAATTCCAAACTGGCCCCCGACCATCAGGAAGACGTGCCTACGCTTTTGAACCACGCCAACCAGACCCAGGCCGGCGACGCGAACATGCTCATGTACAAGACCTGGGCCGAGAAGTCCGGTGAGATGATCGAATGGATGGCCGACACGCTGGGCCCCAAGGGCATGCTCTTCCCCTTCGAGTGGCACTGCCCCGACGACCCGCATGCCTACTATCCGGCCATGTGCTACAACCCCTGCCTCGATGAGTACAATCCGGACGGCCCGAACTACACTTCCTACACGCACCTCGAAGTCATGGCCGATGTGTTCACCACCGATCTCGGCGGCGAGATCCGCTTCGAAACGCCCGCACAGCAGCTCCTCATCGACGAGGCCGGCCGCGTGACCGGCGTGGTGGCCGAGGGCAAGGAGGGCTTTATCCAGGTGAACGCTGCCAAGGGCGTCATCATCTGTACCGGCGGCTACGGCGCCAACAACGAGATGCTGGCCGATCTGGCCCCGGGCAACTCGGCCTGGTGCGCTCTGCGCGATTCGGTGACCGAGACCGGCGACGGCATCCGCATGGCGCTGTGGGCCGGCGCCGAGCTTGAGGCCGGCGGCGCCTGCATGATCTGGAACCGCGCCATTCTGCCCGACGGCTTCGAGTTCAACGAGGACCGCATGGGCGGCGACATCTTCCTGCCCGGCAGCCAGCCCTTCCTGCACGTGAACGTGAACGGCGAGCGCTTCATGAACGAGGATCAGTGCTATCCCATGAGCTACGCCGCCGGCGCGAACCAGCCGAAGCACTACAGCTGGATCGTCTGGGACGGCAACTACTGGGACGACATCGCCCAGTTCGACACCTGTGGCTGCTCTCGCTTGTACCCGGCGCCCTCCGGCACCGCCTTCAACGCTGATGTGTACGACTGCGAGGCCATGTCCAAGGAGCACCTGGACGAGTTCTGGCTGAACCCGCGCCTGGAGGCTGGCACGCTGAAGAAGGCCGACACCTTAGAGGCGCTCGCCGACATGATGGAGTTCGACGCCGACCAGAAGGCCACGTTCCTGGCGACGGTGGAGCGCTACAACGGTCTGGTGGCCGCAGGCGAGGACACCGATTTCGGCAAGCCGGCCTACCGTCTGTCCGACGTGGAGACCGCGCCCTTCTATGCGGCGCGCATCGGCGGCGAGTTGCTGGTGACCACTCACGGCGTCATCACCGACGTGAACTCGCGTCCGCTCAAGAACGACGGCACGCCCATCGAGGGCCTGTACGTCTGCGGCAACGACCAGGGCGGCTTCTATCCGCACAACTACCCGAGCAACTTCACGGGCATCAACGCCGGCCGCACGGCCACCTTCGCCCGCATCGCCGCCAAGCACGCCTTGGGCGTCGAATAGGGCGACCGCTCGCTTTTCCCGAGCCTGCCAACCCTCCCTTCAGCAGGCGTTTTTCAGGGCTCCCCTTCGAGGGAGCCCGTTTTTATGGAACGGGTGCATCGGTTTGTGCAAAATAGGGCACTTCTCGTAGCTGTATTGATGCATCAGGTCTCTGCTCAGGGAAAGGTGGTGGCATTTTCCCAGGTGAAGAGCGTCCGTGTAACAGTTGACGGACTCGAAGACTACGAGAAGTGTGCCATTTTGCACATTTCAGAGTGTTTGGGGCTCATTGGAGTTCATGTTGCGACGATAGGGGCTGTGGCTATAGAGTCGCTAGGAGGAGCTCGTTATCGCCGCGCGAGGTCGATGAGCTCTTGGCGGGAGTGGACGCCCAGTTTTGCGTAGATATGCTTGGCGTGGGTGGCCGCCGTCTCGCGGCTGATGATGAGCTCGTCGCGGATGTAGGGGATGGAACGGCCCTGGGCGAGCAACGCGAGCACCTCGGTCTCGCGCGGCGTGAGGCCGCCGACGCGGGCGAGCTCGTCGATGCGCGCCGCGCCGTGCACCTCGCCAGATGCGTCGGCGGTTGGTGCGGTAGTGGGCGCCGGTGCATCCGGCTGAGGCTCACCGGGCTGGTCCATGGCATCGTGGGCATCCGGCGATTCGGTCACGATGCCCTTCCCATGCGCGTGGGGCTGATCCTTTGCGGTCTCGGGGATGCGCAGGAATGTGGAGGTCTCGCCCATAACGGCCATAGTGACCGTCACGAGAACGACGATGCACCCCACGCTCACCGCGGTGAGCCCCGTCGGCTGCGCCAACATCAGCGGTTCGAGAACGATCCACAAAACGACGCCGAGAAGGTCGCCCGCATGCACGAACAGCCATCCCAAGCTTGAGGCCTGGGCGGGGGTCGCGCGGCCGGCGGCAGCGTAGTTGGCGAAGTAGATCTGGGCGATCAGGCAGAAGGTGAAACGGCCTCCAAGCGATGCGGCCACGGCAACAAGGGCGCCGGCCTGTCCGAACAGGATGACGGCCGCAAATCCGATGACCAGGGTGGGGCATATCCAGCGGTAGAGGAAGAACAGGGATATGCGGCGCGGTCCCGAAATGGCCATGGCCGCTACCACGGCCATCATGAGCGCGCTGAACAGCAAGATGGCTTGAAGGGGGATGCCTTCCACCCGCTCGGCACTCATCATGCCCGCGATGCTCACGATGGAGAACACGACGAGGATGCCGAACCCCGTGCGCCCGAGTCCCGCCAAGGGGGAGCGCCGCTCGGTTGCGAAGCGATGGGCGGTTGCGAGCGCCTCTTCGGTGCGGGCGGCTTCTGGCGTCCACGCGAGATGGAAGCATAGGCCGGACAAAAGCGGGAGCGCCGCGGCGACGGCGACGGGCACCCAGCCGTCCATGGCGGATACCAGAAGCACGATGACGGCGGCGGAAACCGCGGAAACCGGCGCGAGCCATTCCGATCGATCGCGGGGGATGACGGCGTAGTACTCGCCCCACATCGCCCACAGAAGCGCGCTTCCGATGCCCGTGGCCACGGCGCCGATGCCGAAAAGCAGGGCGTTCAGCCCTGGATCGGCGACGGAGACGAACATGAAGGGAGTGCTCGCGGCCGTAAGGGCGGGGGCGACGACGAAGAGGGGGCGATGGCTTGTGGGCGAGCCGATGCGCGGCTCGGCGAGCACGATGGCCGCCAGGGTCGCCACCGATGCGGCCAAGGGGAGCACGGCGTAGAAGAGCGCGGCACCGATGGATGTCGGGACGGGCGCGGCACTAGCTGCAGCTTCGCCCGCATTCGGGATCGCGTCCCCGCTCAGCACGCCGGCGGCGTTGGTGTAGAACACGCAGAACACCCAGGCGAGCAGAAACGCCCATCCCAGCTGCCGCAGCGGCGCGACCTCTCGGCGCTCGTCGTTCTGCGGCGCCAGCCATGTTTCGAAGCGTTCCTTCACGGCCCTCCCTTTCCAATCCCCTCATTGTAGCGCGAATGGCGCGAAGGCTACCGCAGCTTGAACTTCATGGCGACGGGGTTGTGGTCGGAGTAGGCGAAGTCCAAGTTCACGGTGGAGCAGTCGAGGCACTCCACGTTGTCGGAGTAGATGAAGGTGTCCATGACCCAGCGGTCGTTGGTGCCGTCGTAGGGGCGTCCGGCGTCGCGGCAGGTGGCGGCATCGGGGAAGGCGGCGGTGCCCGTCTCGTCTAGCTTCGCCTTGGCGGCCACCGTGAAGCCCTCCGGCACGCCATCGAAGTCGTAGGGCTTCGCCCAGCTTTCCACGGCCTGGGCGGCGTTGCCGTACACCTCGCCGGAGACGCCGATCATGTCGTGGTTGTAGTCGCCGCCGGCGATGACGTAGTTGCCCGCCACCCGCGCGGCCGTCATGTCCTCGTAGAGCTTCTCGCGCTGGGCCGCCATGATGGAAGCGTCGGCCCCGTAGGCGGACAGATGCACGTTGAAGAGCACGAGCTCGGCGTCGCCCGCGGGCACGCGCACGATGGAGTAGCAGCGGTCCAGGTCGAGGAGCTTGCTGAAACTCTCCGAAATGGGCAGGCTCTTGCGCACCGGGTCGCCCACGGGCAGGCGCGAGAACGTGGCCAGCCCCGCGCGGTTGGCGCCGTGAGGTGCGTAGAGGGGCCAGGCGAGGAAGGCCGAGTCGTAGTTCTGGCAGAACACCGACCAGTCGCTGGGGAACTGGGTGCGCAGAAGCTCGTACTCGTCGATGTGGTGGCTGCGGGTGCCGTCTGTGTCCACTTCTTGGAAGAGAACGAAATCCGGCGAGAGCGCACGTATGGCCTCGGCCGAGCCGAGAATGTCCTCGCGCACCACCTCCGGGCTTTCGGCCACCGATCCTGTGCCGCCGTCCATGAAGAAGTCGAAGTCGCGGTTGTAAGCGCCGAAACCGAGGTTGGCTGTCACCACGGTGAACTCCTCATCAGCGGAAACGACCGGCGCAGCCTCGTCGGCAGCCAAAGGCGCGTCCACGGTGAGCGCCAGATTGTCGGGAAGTCGCTCGTAGGTGACCATGACGTAGGCGACGTAAACAAGGGCCACGGCCAGAAGCGCGCCGAGCAATGCGAGCAGAACCGTTATTATGCGTTTGGCCACAAAAGGCTCCTTTGACGAGGGAAAAATCCATTTGGGTCATTGTACTTCACCCTGATACACGGGTCATTGTGGAATACCCTAGCTTAACCATATCGTTAGGCAGTCGCATTAGATGACTAAAAACTCACCATTGGATTTGAATCTGAACACTCTGTATCCAGATAATGACAGGGAGGTAACAGAGACCTGACGCGACAGTGACAAGCTAGAGGAAGCTATAAGGTACGCTCCATCGGATTGCACAGGTAGCAAGCATTCCCTTTGGCACCCTTCTTCTCGCGGGTTGGTCGCTTGGGTGCGCTTAAAGACAGGAGGTCCCTCATGCAGTCGAACAAGAAGAGCACCCGAGGTGTGGCGACGCGCGAGGTACTCCGCAGCAACGACACGGCCAAGCGGTCGGCGGAGATCGTCGTCGCCGCGCGCGAGCTGTACGAGGAGAAGGGCCTGGCCCGCACCTCCATCCAGGACATCACCAACCACGTGGGCGTGACGCGCTCGCTGTTCTACCACTACTTCCAGAACAAGGAAGAAGTAACGAGCGCCGTGCTCGACCAGTACATCACCGATTTTCTGGAGGCCATGCAGCACTGGCACGAGAGCCAGACGGCGCTGGCCACCGACGAATCGCTGCACTCCATGGTGAAAATCATGCGCATGGTGCTGTTCGAGAAGAACACCTTCCGCATGGCCCTTTCCACCCAGGAGAATGCGGCGCTGTACCTGGATTTCCTCAATCGCTTCGCCGCCCAGGGCGCCGAGTTCATGGTGACGCACCCCATGGTGGAGCAGACGAAGTACGGCGAGCAGTCCGACCATCTGTACGAGACGTTCTACGTGCTCATCGTGGGGCTGGTGAGCTATCTGCGCTCGCATCCGGATGTGGAGGACGAGGTGCTCATCGACGTCGTCACCCGCATGCTCAACATCGAGCAGGCCGAGGAGGCCCGCGAGCTCGCCTAATTCGGGGTTCCGCACTGCTTCTGGTTGGAAGGTCGGCGATCTTGCCAAGCTGCTCTGGCGCTCTTCGCGGCCGGATCCTGCGTCGCGCCGCCGTTGCGCGGCGGTATGGCGAATCGGTTACGATCTGCGCGCTGCGCCGCCTATCGGCTATCATCTTACTCGTAAGGTAACGGGCCCGCCCGCGTAAGCGGCGGGCCCGTGCGCGATTGCGGGAAGGAGGGGCCATGGACATCAAACGAGTGCTGGCGAGCACGCCTCGCGACCACGACCCGGGCGCTGCCCGTCCGCTGCTCACGCGCTGGGGCGAGGCGCTCGATCCCGACTCCGTGCGCAGCGAGCATCCGCGCCCGCAGTTCGCCCGCGACCGTTTCACGTCTCTCAACGGCTGGTGGGACTACGCCTTCGTCCCCATGGGGGCTCATCGCACCGTGCGGCCGCCCGATGCGTTCGATGGGCGCATCCTCGTGCCCTTCTCGCCCGAGTCCCTGCTGTCGGGGGTGGGGCGCCAGCTTCAGCCCGACGAGCTTCTGTGGTACGTGCGCCGCGTGCCCGTTCCCGCCCTGGGCGAGGGCGAGCGCTGCCTGCTGCATTTCGAGGCCGTGGATTTCGCCTGCGCCTGCTGCGTGAACGGCCAGGTCGTGGGCACTCACGAGGGAGGGTATCTGCCGTTTTCCTTCGACATCACCGAGGCGATTGCGGCTGAAGTGCCCTGCGGCGCCAAGGACGCCGAGCCGGATGTCGGGGCCTCGGAGGCGAGGGTCGGGAATGCGGCGACCGGTGTTGTCGGAGATGCCGGAGGTGGAGCGGCGGGGGAGGGCCGGCCCGACTGCGAAAGAGCGGCCGACCTGGCTCCGGCGCCGCCGCGGGAGTTCGTGGTCGCCCTGTGCGTTCGCGATCCGAGCGATGCGGGTACCCAGCCGCGGGGCAAGCAGCGGCTCAAGTCGGGCGGCATCTGGTACACGGCCCAAAGTGGCATTTGGCAGCCGGTGTGGATGGAGGTCGTTCCCGCTCGCCGCGTGCTGGCCCTGGCGTTGCATCCCGACGCCGATGCCGGCACTCTGACGGCGGATGTCGATGTGAGCGGGGACGCGGGTCTGGTGCGCATCTACGTGTGCGACCCGACGGGCCGCCAGGTGGCCGCCGGCGCCGCTTTCGCCGAAGAGGGCTCGGTGCCGGTGGGCGAGGCGTCTTCTGAACAGGCGGGGCCGGCCCGCCGCGTACGCCTGCGGCTCGATCTCGGCGAGGTGCGCCGCTGGAGCCCCGACGACCCGTGTCTTTACGACATCACCGTGCGCTTCGGCACCGATGTCGTGCGCAGCTACACCGCCTTCCGCACGGTGAAGGTGGCGCCAGATGGGGCGGGACGCTTCCGCTTCTTCCTGAACGGCGAGCCGCTGCTTTTGCGCGGGGTGCTCGACCAGGGCTACTGGTCCGACGGCCTTATGACGGCGCCCTCCGATGCTGCGCTTGCCTTCGACATTCAGGCCATGAGGGACGCCGGTTTCAACATGGTGCGCAAGCACCTGAAGGTGGAGGCCGACCGCTGGTACTACCATTGCGATCGGCTTGGCATGCTGGTGTGGCAGGACATGGTGTCGGGCGGGGGCACCTACGACGGTTGGGAAACCAGCTACAAGCCGACGCTGTGGCGCGGGAGCTGGGGCGATTACAGTGATACTTCGGCGTCCCATCAGCGGAGGCTCGGCGCCGATGATGTCGCCTATCAGCGCCAGTGGATGCGGGAGTGCCGCGGCACGGTGGCCCACTTGCGCGCCCATCCCTCGGTGGTCACCTGGGTGCTGTTCAACGAGGGTTGGGGGCAATTCGACGCCCTGGCCTGCGCCGAGGAGGTTCACCTGCTGGATCCGACGCGGCCCATCGATGCCGTGAGCGGCTGGTACGACCAGGGCGTGGGCGATTTCCAAAGTGTCCACAACTACTTCCGCCCGCTTCAGGTCTATCGCGACCGGCGCGATCTGGCGGGCTATGCGCGGCTGGCCGGCGGCCGCGCCTTTGCGATCTCGGAATTCGGCGGGGTAGTGCACGCCGTGGCGGGTCACAGCGCCTTCGCGGGCACCTACGGCTACGGGGCCACCGACACGCCGGCCGAATGGCGCGCGGAGGTGCGCCGAACACTGGATACCGCGGGGGCCTTGGAGGGGGCGGGGCTTTCCGCCTACGTGTACACGCAGCTGTCGGACGTGGAAGAAGAGTGCAATGGCATCCTCACCTACGACCGGCGGGTGAACAAGCTGAAGGAGGACGGCGATGAGTGCGGTAGCGCTGAGATGTGAGGCGGACGCCGAGCACAAGTTGGCACATTTGCGGGAGCGGTTCACCGAGGCGTTTCCCGTGGTGGCGGCCGATGACGGTGTCGGCGGGAACGCCGGTGGGGACACCGACGACGGCGCCGACGGGGACACCGATGCGACCGCCCCGTTCGCGCCCGTGGCGGCCCACGGCACCTTCGTGCTCGCCTCGGCGCCGGGCCGGTTGGAGGTGGCGGGCAACCACGTGGACCACCAGGGCGGCCGCGTCATCTCCTCGGCCATCGGCGAGCGCGTCTGGGGGCTTGCGGCCGAAAACGGAAAGCATCTGGTGCGGGTGTCCATGGAGGGCTTCGGCACCGATGTGATCGATCTGAACGATGCGGACTGGCGGGCGCCCCACGGCGTGGAGACCCAGTCCTCCGGCGCCCTTCTGCGCGGCATGCTGGCCGCCTACGACGAGGCGGGCGGCACGTTGCGCGGCTTCGATCTGGCCACCTGCTCGGAGGTGCCCGCCGGCTGTGGCCTGTCCTCCTCGGCGGCCTTCGAGGTGATGGTAGGCGCCGTTCTGGAGGCGCTGTTCGGCCCCGGCCCCTTCGCCGGCACGTCGTCGCCGGCGCCGGCTCAGGACGCCGTGGAAGAGGAGGGGGGTCGCTTCGTTCCCCTTGATCCCGTGGCCTTGGCTCTGGCGGGCGTGACCGCTGAGCAGCGCTACTTCGGCAAGCCCTGCGGCGCCCAGGATCAGCTGGCCAGCGCCTGCGGAGGCACGGTGCTTCTCGATTTCGGGCCGAAAGTACCCACGGTGACCCCGCTTGCCTTCGACGCGACGGGCGTCGGCTATGCGGTGGTGCTCGTCGACTCGCGCCAGGATCACTCGGTGCACACCGAGGAGTTCGCTTCCGTCCCGGCCGACATGCGCATGGTGGCCAATCATCTGGGCGCCGCGCGCCTGGGTGACGTAAGCGTCGATGCGCTGTTCGCGAGCCTACAGGACATCCGCGCGGCCTTGGGCGACGGGCGCGTCATGCGGGCCCTGCACTACTTCGACGAGGTGGCCCGGGTCGATCGGCAGTGTCAGGCTTTGGAAGAGGGGGATTTCCCGCTGTTTTTGAAGTGCGTGCGTCTGTCGGGGGCCTCCTCCGCTCAGTTTCTGCAGAACGTGTCCCCGCACGGCGACGGCTCCGGGGAGCGCCAGCCGGCCATGCTCATTCAGGGGCTGTGCGCGCACCTGCTCAGCGAAGAGGGCGCCTGGCGCATCCACGGCGGCGGTTTTGGCGGATCGGTGCTGGCGCTCGTGCCCGTCGGCGAGGTTTCCGGCTTCATGGAAGCGATGGACGGCCTGCTCGGCTACCGGGCCTGCCGTGAGGTGGTCGTGGGCGGCCCCGGCGTGCTGGCGAGGCGGCTGCCATGAGCGGGGCCGCAAGAGGCACGGAAGGTGCCGTGGACGAGCGCGGCAATCCTTTCTGGACGTACGATTCTCCGACAGGGCCCTTGGAGATCACCATCAACCGGGCCAAGCCCGAGAAGGATCCGCGGGACATCGCCGCCGCAGATCGCAGCGATGTCGCTTCCTGCGACTTGTGCTGGGAGGCGTCGGGGGAGGACGGCCCGGCGCATCTGCGGCGCTCGGGCGCGCCCGTCACCGAGGTGGAGCTCGGCGGCGAGCCCTGGGCCTGGTGGTTCTCGCCTTACGGCTACCTTCCCGAGCACCTCATCGTGGCGTCCCGCGTGCATCGCCCCATGGCCGTGGGCCACGGCACCGTCGCGCGGCTGCTCGATTTCTCGGACGCCTATCCGCAATGGTTCATCGGATCCAATGCCGATTTGCCCATCGTCGGGGGCTCCCTTCTGGGCCACGACCACTTCCAAGGTGGTAGCCACCGCTTCCCGCTGATGGACGCGCCGATTGCGCGAGCGTTTTCCATCGAAGGCTTGGAAGGTGTGAAAGCCGGTATCGTGCGCTGGCCCGCATCCGTGGTGCGCCTGCGCAGCCGCGATCGCTCGGCTCTCGCCGAGGCGGCCTGTCGCGTCCTGGACGCCTGGCGTCCCTTCAGCTTCGAGGAATGCGGCATTCGGGCCTTCTCGCTCGTCCCGGACGACGGCCGCGAAGGCGCCGTGAGCGCTTCAGGCGCCCTGGCCTCGCCTGCGCGTTTCGTCCAACACAACACGGCGAATCCCATCCTGTGGCGCGAGGGCGGCGACTACGTGATGGATCTCGTGCTGCGCAACAACCGCACGACGGCAGAGCGCCCCTTCGGGCTTTTCCATGTGCCCGAGCGGCTCTTCCACATCAAGAAGGAGAACATCGGCCTCATCGAGATTATGGGCCGCGCCATCCTCCCCGCGCGCCTGGCGGCCGAACTTCCCGCCGTGAAGGACGAGTGCAGCCGCGCCTTCTACGAGATTCTGCAGGCCACGGGCGTCTTCAAGGACGACCCCGCCGGCCGCCGCGGCTGGGAGACTTTCCTCGCGACTATCTAGGAGCGTCGCGGCTCGCCGCCGGCGGTGTGGCGGACGACCTCGAAGCGCTCGAGGTGCACCTGCTCGTCTGGCCGGATGCCCGCTTTCTGCTTGGCGATGGCGATCTGGTCGAAGACGGTGTCGACGCCTTCCAAATCGGGAAGCAGAAGGCCCCGGCGATGCCCGCGAGTCACGATGACGCCGTAGCGCGCCGGATCGAGCTCTTCCAGGTTGTCAACGGGCTCCGATTCGCCGAGCACGTCCACGGAATACTCGAGGAAGGGAAGTTCCTCGGGGCGCACGGGGGCGAAACGCGGATCCTCGGTGGCCGCCGCCACGCCGTTACGAATGACCTCCTCGGCAAGGCTTTTGCGCACCGGCGCAATGGTGCCGATGCAGCCGCGCAGCTGCCCGTGCTTGTGCAGGCTCACGAAGGCCCCGGCGCGCCGGCCGGTCAGCTCCTCGGGTGCGTCGGTGGGAAGGGGTAAGACGGTGCCCTGAGCGACGATGGACTCCACGCTCGCCCGGGCGAGGGCCACAATCGGGTCGTCTCCGGGGTGCGGCGGCCACGCCGGCGAACCGCCGCGAGCCCCGCCGATCTCGCGATCCTCTTCCCGCACGATTTCGGCCGCCGCCTCCTCTTCGGTGCTCTCGGGCGCGTCCTCGATTTCGAAGGCGGCCACGGCGTAGCCCACGCCGAAGGGCCCCTCGTAGCTTAAGAGCTCGGAAGCGAAGGGCTCGCCGGTCGCCTCTAGGGCGCCGGCCATGATCTGGAAGGAGCGCAGCCCGCACTCGGCGGCGCCGTCGCAGAGGGCGGCGTCCAGGCCGAACAGGCCTTCCAAATTCCCGTGGGCGAACATCTCGGCTACCGTACGGTCGAACTTAGGTCCTTCCGGGGCGAATCCGTAGGGGCCGTCCTCCTTCAGCTTGTGGGACATATCCCCGCTTGCGACGAGCACGCAGCGGCGCCCCAGGGCGCGAGCGGCTTCGGTGATGGCCCGGCCCAGAAAGCGGTGGTCGGCCTCGGAAAGTCCCGAGAGCCCCATCCGCACCACCGTCACGGAATCAAGATTGATAGTCTCTTCCAGGAAATGGAGCGGCACGAAGGTGGCATGGTCGATGTCGGCCATGGACGCGGGGGCGCCGGCCGAGGGGATGCCCCGGCGGTGCAGGCGCGCGGTCACGTCCTGAGCGAAGGGAAGGTCGGTGCGGGTCGTCACGCGCTCGTCCGGCTGCCCGAAGGCGGCCAGCGAGTCAGTTTCCTCCGGCGTGTCGGCGATGAAGAACCCGTCACGGTACAGCGGCGCGTGAGGCGAGGTGATGACGATAAGGTCGGGTCGGTGGGCGGCCACGCGTCGGGCGACCTCGCGGTAGGCGGCGATGGTGTCGGCGATGGCCGCCTCCTGGCCGCGCCCGACGGCGGGCACGATGAGCGGCGGATGGGGAACGGCGTAGGCAGCGAGCAGGGCCATGGGATCACCTTTCTTTTGGAGGAGCGCGGGGGGGCGAATGCCGGCGCGGGCGCGGACGTTCGCGCGGATCTTCCCGTGACAGTGGGTTTTGCATTCATGATGACCCACCGCATCCGTATTCCCCACCGAACCGCCAAAGCGTCACGGGATTGTATTCGCCGTCTTCCAACAAACAGGCAACAATCGGGCGCGCGGAGATAACAGAACAGTCGCGTCGCTGGTCTCGTTGCATTCCGAAACCACAATAGGGGACGCATCTGACTGTGGACTCATCCCCAGCAAAGGAGAGCTATCATGATCGAGATTCTGAACGAGGGCAACTTCGATGAGAAGGTCCTGCAATCGAGCGGCAACGTACTTGTCGAGTTCTTCGCCACCTGGTGCCCGCACTGCCAGCGCATGATGCCCATCATCAGCGACGTGGCCGAGCGCGTCCAGGGCCAGGCCGTGGTCTACCAGGTTGATGTCGACAAGTCACCCGACCTTGCCCAAACCTACGCGCCCAACGGCTTTCCGTCCTTCGCCTTGTTCGTGAACGGCCAGCTCGCCGAAACCCTGGTGGGCGAGCAGACCGAAGAGCGTTTGCTTGCGCTTGTTGCCTAATCGCTTGACTTGGAGCCGACTCCAACCTTTATCATTCTCCTCATCAATGATTGAGAGGAGAATTCATGACCGCATCTTACGAGGGCGTGGCGAAGCTCGGCTTCGGTGCCATGCGCCTTCCGCTCGCAGACCCCGACGACGTGACCGCCATCGACATCGAGCAGCTGAAGGCCATGATGGACGAGTTCATCGCGAAGGGCGGTACCTACGTGGACACCGCGTTTGTCTACCACAACGGCGCCTCTGAGACGGCTCTGCGCGAGGCGCTCGTGGAACGCTACCCGCGGGACGCCTACACCCTCGCCACAAAGTGTCTGGCCTGGGCGTGCCCCACGAAGGAGGAGGCCCAGGCGTGCCTGCCCACTTCTCTTGAGCGGCTGGGGGTCGACTACATCGACTATTACCTGCTGCACAACCTAGGCGGCGCGCGCACGGCCAAGTTCGACGAGTACGACATGTGGAACTACGTGGCGAAGGCGAAGGCCGACGGGCTCGTGCGCCACGTCGGCTTCTCCATGCACGACGGCCCCGAGACGCTGGAGGAGATTCTGACGGCGCATCCCGAGGTGGACTTCGTGCAGCTGCAGGTAAACTACCTGGATTGGGACGACCCGGTCACCCAGTCTGCCCGCTGCATGGAAGTGGCCGCGGCCCACGGCGTGCCCGTCATCATCATGGAACCGGTGCGCGGCGGCCGTTTGGCGAACTTGCCCGAGCGTGGCGCCGAGGTGCTGGCCGCTGCCGATCCCGATGCGAGCCAGGCGAGCTGGGCCTACCGCTTCTGCCTCGATCTGCCGGGCGTGCTCACGGTGCTCGCCGGCGCCTCCACGCTCGATCAGATGCGGGACAACATGGCCACCTTCCAAAGCCACGCGCCGCTGACCGAGGCGGAGCGCGGTGCCATCGACGGCGCCATCGCGGCCCTGCGCAGCGTGGATCTCATCCCATGCACGAACTGCGGCTACTGCGTGAAGGACTGCCCCGAGGGTGTGAAGATCCCCATCGCCATGAACCTGTTGAATCTGGAGAAGACCTGCGAGGACAACGAGTTCGTCAAGGGTCTCTACTCTTGGCAGGCCGCCGAGGGCCCCGCGTCCAAGTGCATCCAGTGCGGCACCTGCGAGGCTATGTGCCCCCAGTCCATCGGCATCATCGACCACCTCGCCGAAGCCGTCGAGCACTTCGAGGGGTAGTCTTCCTACATCACCACACCCACGAACCCTGCCAGTAGGGGGATGCTCGCTATTGCCAGCACGGTGGTGACGAAGGTGCCCTGGGCCATGACCCGGGAGTTGCCGCCGTACTGGTAGCAGAGCATGGTGCCGTTGGTGGCCACCGGCATGCCCGCCAGCACCACCGCCACTGAGAACATGAGCCCCGCCGGCACGAATGCGTGGAAGACCGCCCAGATGATGGCCGGCATCACGAGCAGGCGGAACACCGAGCAGGTCCACAGGCGCGGGCCGCCGATGAGGTCGCGCACTGGCAGGTTCGCGAGCGACGAGCCGATGATGAGCAGCGCCGCCGGCGTGGTGATGGAGCCGAGCGTGTTCAGCGCCTCCCCCAGAATCGGCGCATGGTGAATGCCGGCAAGCGTGAGAACCACCGCCGCCACGCATGACAGCATGACCGGTGTGACGAAAGTGCGCCAGCTGGTTTGCACCTTTACGTCGCCATCAATATCCTGGGTGAGAAACCATGCGCCCACGGTGAACACGAAGAAGTTGAAGGGCAGATTGAACACGGCGGCGTACACGAGCGCATCGGGGCCGAAGATGGCCGAGAGCACCGGATACCCGATGAACCCGACATTGCCGAAGCAGAGCATGAACCGGTACACGCCCCGGTGCCCGTCGGGAATGCGCAGAAGCAGCGTGAACCCGTAGGCCACGGCGAACATGACAAAAGTACTCGCCACGGAAAGCCCCAGGCACAACCACACTTCCGCTTGTGTGGGCAGCTCAGTGGCCGTGAGCACCGAGCCCAAGATCATGCCCGGCAACGCAATGTTGATGACCAGCTTCGAGAGCATGTGGTCGAACTCGTCGTTCATGAAGCGTAGCCTCTTCGCGGCGTAGCCCACTCCCACGATGACGAACAGCGTGATGATCTCCTTGAATATGCCTATCATGCCCTCGGTCATGGGGCGAAGCTCTCTTTCTCCGATTGCGGAACGCTCGCTCGATCCTTTGCGACTCTCGTCGGTCTTCTCGAGCAATTTGCAGGACAGATTGTGGCAAAAAAATCGAGTTGTTAGACTTTCAGGGGTGCGGCAAATGGATTTATGGAACGATTTAGGTCTCTTCAGGCATCGGATGCGGCTTCTTTCGGTGTTTTCGGCGCTACTGGCAGGTGCTGGATGAATCGAAATGTCTAACAACTCGAAATTCTTGCCCAAATTTGGACTTCGGATTGCCTCGCAGGCGAGGGCGAGAATATCGCGACGCGCATTGCGGTTCCGGCATCGCGTCCCCGCGTTGTAGAGGCTACGGGTTTTCTGGAAAGCGCGCGACGATGCGGCTCGGTGGCGTATACTGACCAGCGCTGCGTTAGCTTCGTCGAAAGGATGAGTCCGTGTTCACCATCGGTTGTCATTTGTCCAGCGCCAAGGGGTATCTGAAGATGGCCCAGGATGCGGCCTCTATCGACGGGAACACGTTCCAGTTCTTCACGCGCAACCCGCGCGGCGGCAAGGCCAAGGCCATCGACCCGGCCGATGTTGCCGCGTTTCACGAGTTCGCTGTCGCCCACGGCATCACGACGTTTCTGGCCCACGCGCCCTACACCATGAACCCGGCAGCGGCCAAGCCCGAGACGCGCGCCTTTGCCATCGAGCTCTTAACCGACGACCTCATGCGTATGGAAAACACCCCCGGCCAGCTGTACAACATGCATCCGGGCTGCCATGTGGGCCAAGGCGCCGAGACGGGCATCGCGCTCATCGCCGATGCGCTGAATCAGGTGATTGCGCCCGAGCAGTCCACCACGCTGCTGCTTGAAACCATGGCAGGCAAGGGCACGGAGGTCGGCGGCCGTTTTGAAGAGCTGGCCGCCATCATCGACGCCGTGGAATTGGACGAGAAAGTGGGCGTGTGCCTGGACACCTGCCACGTGTGGGACGGCGGCTACAACATCGCCGGCGATCTGGACGGCGTGTTGGAGGAGTTCGATCGCGTGATTGGGCTCGACCGCCTGCGCGCCATCCACTTGAACGACTCGAAGAACCCGCTCGGCGCCCACAAGGACCGCCACGCCCCCATCGGCGAGGGCTGCATCGGCTTTGACGCGCTCGCTGCCGTGACGAACCACCCGGTCCTACGCGATCTGCCCTTCTTCCTGGAAACGCCTCAGGACGATCTTTCCGGCTGGGGCCGCGAAATCGCCGCCCTGCGCGCCGCGCACACCGAGTAGCTGCAGCGCTAAATCACGAAGAAGTACACGCTGAAGAACTGCAGGCAGCTGGCGGCCAGCACGAACAGGTGAAAAATCGAGTGCATGTAACGCACCTTTTTGAAGATGTAGAACACGGCGCCCACGGTATAGCTGATGCCGCCGGCAACCAAGAGCCAGAAGCCTGCGGGGGCCAGCTCGGCGAACAGCGTCGGGATGAAGAACACGATGGACCAGCCGAGCGCCACGTAAAGCACGGCCGATATCCAACGGGGACGGTAGGTCCAGAAGGCTTCAAAGGCGATGCCGACAAGTGAGACGGCCCAGACGAAGGCGGCGAGCCAGATGCCGCCCACATGTCCCAAGGTGATGAGGCAGTAAGGGGTGTAGGTGCCGGCGATGAGCAGGTAGATGCCGGAATGGTCGAGCACTTTGAACACGCGTTTGGCGCGTTCTGCTGCCAGCGCGTGGTACAGCGTGGACATAAGGTACTCCAGCAACTGCGCGATGCCGTACACGAGGGCCGCTGCTAAAAGGATGCCGCCGCCATCGGCCACCGACTTCACGATGAGAAGCACGAGGGCCGCCACGGCCAGGCCCGCCCCTACGCCATGGGTGACGGCGTTGAAGATCTCCTCGCCCAAGGTGTACTCGCGCACGGGCTTTTTGCCGGAGCGCTTGATGAGTTCCCGAATTTCGGGCGACACCTTGGCCGCCGCCGCAGCGGCGTTGGGGGAGAGCTCGGGATGGGTTAGGCGAATGTTGGGCATCGCGTCCTCCTTCGCGTGCGGATAGATCACCGCATCATAGACCATTGGTCAGGCTTCCCAGACAACGATAGGCAAACCGTAGGAGAAAGGCAAATCACGGCAAGACGCCACGAGAGATGCGGCTACTGCTGCTCGCGCAGGGCTTTGAGAATGGCGCGCTTTTTGGCCTGCTTGTCGGCGTAGGCCTGCTTCTCGGCGCGGGTGCGGGCGCGTTCGGCTTCGGCGGCAGCGCGCTCGTCGGCATGGGCTGCAAGCTCCGCTTCGCGGGCGGCTCGTCGGGCGGCGCGACGCTCTTCGCGCTCGGCGGCGGCCTCGGCGTCGGAGAAGCGGCAGCCGCAGTAGTTCTGGCGGTACATGCCGCCCTCGCGCGAGCGCCGGGTGGCCTCGTCGTAGAAGGGGCGGTAGTCTGCGAAGCAGGCCTTGATGCCCTCGCGGGCGCAGGCGCGCTCCAGCTCTTCGCGGATGATGCGGGTGTACTGGTAGGGGCTCACCGAAAGCGTGGTGCCAAGGGCAGCGAAGCCGTGCTCGCGGGCGTAGCGCGCGGCTTCTTCAAAGCGCAGGCGGTAGCAAGCCCGGCAGCGGGCCTCGCGAGCCCGACGCGCTGCCGTACGCCCTTCCGTAGGGGCGGGGCTTGCGCCGCCCTCATCGAGCACGGTTGACTTGCTTGATGAGGGGCGACCAAGGTCGCCCCCTACGGGATTTGTCCCAAAGAGGGCTTCCTCCTCAAGATCGCCTTCTTCGTTGGCGATGACGCCGAACTTGGCTTCGGCAGCGTCGCCTATGCGGCCGGCAGTGGCCTCCCAAGCCTCGGGGTCGTAGGCGCCTTCCACGACTTCCACGTCGGCGTCCGCGGCCCATTCGCGCAGGGTAGCCAGGCGGCGGGCGTATTCCTCGGCAGGGTGGATGTTCGAGTTCGCGTAGAACACGACGGGTTCCACCCCTTCCGAGCGCAAAATGCGGACCGGCTCCAAGGAGCACGGTCCGCAGCAAGCATGTAACAGGATGCGTTCCAAGGGTGGCAAGCTCGGCGGCCTACTTGCCGGCCAGGGGGCTCGGCACGGTGTAGACGCGGGCGGCGCAGGCCTGATCCAGGTCGTACAGGCCCTTCGGGTCGCCGCCGAACAGCTTCATGTTGGTGATCATGGTGTCGGCGTTGTCCTCTTCCTCCAGCTGCTCGTCGATGAACCAGCCGAGGAACTTCTGGGCGCGGTAGTCGTGGGCCTCGAGCGCCGCGGTGTAGATGTCGTTGATGAGCGAGGTCACGTACTTCTCGTGCTCCATGGCGGCCTCGAGCGGCTCCAGGAAGTTCGCGAAGGTCTTGTCGGGCATATCGATGGCCAGAAGCTTCACGGCCTCGCCGTTCTCATGCAGGTAGTTGCGGAAGATCATCGCGTGATCGCGCTCTTCCTGAGCCTGGATCTCGAAGTAGTTAGCGTAGCCGGACAGGCCCTCCTCCTCGTAGTAGTCGGCGAAGGAGAGGTACAGGTAGGCGGAGTGCAGCTCCTTGTTGATCTGGTCGTTGATGAGCTCGTAGACCTTGGCGTCCATAGTTGTCCTTTCTCGTTGGTCGGCGCGATGCCGTCTGGCGCAACGGGGCGTTGAGCGTGGGGCCCGCATCCGCGCAGCTGGCGGGGAACGCCGACGCTTCTTGGTGAACCGCATGACAGGATACCGCGAAACCGCTTAATCTTCGTGGCAAATCTATGCAAATAACCCGCTTTTAACGAAAGCGCCAGACGGCGCGCACCGCCGCACCTTCATAATGGCTCCCGAGAATTGAAGGAAAGGGAACGCGCGCATGCTGCAGCTCAAGAATATCTGCAAGTCCTACACGACGGGCGACTTCACCCAGGTGGCCTTGAACGACGTCTCCATCTCGTTCCGCGACAACGAATTCGTGGCGATTCTGGGGCCGTCGGGCTCGGGCAAGACGACGCTTTTGAACGTGATGGGAGGTCTTGACCACTACGACTCTGGCGACATGATCGTCGACGGCATTTCCACCCACCGCTACAAGGACCGCGATTGGGACACTTTCCGCAACAACCGCATCGGGTTCGTGTTCCAGAGCTACAACCTCATCCCGCACCAGACCATCCTGCAGAACGTGGAGCTGGCGCTGACGCTCTCGGGCGTGGGGAAGGCCGAGCGCACCCGCCGCGCCAAGGAGGCCCTGGCATCGGTCGGGCTGTCCGAGCATTTGAACAAGAAGCCGAGCCAGCTTTCGGGCGGTCAGATGCAGCGCGTCGCCATCGCCCGCGCGCTCATCAACGATCCGGAGATCGTGCTGGCCGACGAGCCCACCGGCGCGCTTGACTCCCATACCTCGGTGCAGATCATGGACCTGCTCACTCAGATCGCCAAGGACCGTCTGGTCATCATGGTCACCCACAACCCGGAGCTGGCGGCCGAGTACGCCACGCGCACGGTGAACCTCGCCGACGGCGTCATCCGCTCGGACACAGACCCCTATTTCCCCACGGAAGCGGAAATGCACGCCTCGCGCAAGCCCATCCGCAAGACCTCGATGAGCTTTCTCACGGCGCTCGCGCTGTCGGCGAACAACCTTATGACCAAGAAGGGCCGCACCATCATGACGGCCTTCGCCGGCTCCATCGGCATCATCGGCATCGCGGCCATACTCGCGCTCGCCAACGGCGTGGACAACTACATCGAGCGCACCGAGGAGGAGACGCTGTCGGTGTACCCGCTGCAGATCATGTCCACGGGCTTCGACATGACGGCGCTCATGGGCATGGCCGTCGATGGGAGCACGGGCGACGGGGGAGATGCGACGGGCGAGGGCACCGGCGACGACCCGCTTGCGGAAATGGGCCTTCAAGGTGGCAAGAACGGGGACGAGAACGACCCGGCCGCCGACGGCAACGTGCCCGAGACGCGCATGGTCACCGACATGTTCGCGAGCCTGGAGAACAACGACCTCGCCTCGCTCAAGCTGTTCCTCGACGAGAACGGCGGCGACATCAACAGCTACGTGAACTCCATCGAGTACTCCTACAACGTGGTGCCCCAGATCTTCGACGGCAACACCGAGGACGGGGTGCGCCAGATCAATCCGGACACGACGTTCTCCGCCTTCGGTATGGGCTCCGGTTCGTCCAACGCGCTCATGTCGTCCATGTACTCCACCGATGTGTTCAGCGAGATGATGGGCAACACCGCCATTGTGGAGGAGCAGTACGACGTGAAGGCGGGCCGGTGGCCTTCCGCCTACAACGAGTGCGTCGTGGTGCTGACCGCGAACGGAACGGTGCCCGATCTGGTGAGCTATGCCCTGGGGCTGCGCGATCACGCGGTGCTCGAGGACATGATCGACCAGTTCATGAACGAGGAGGACGTGGAAAGCCCCGACGACAACCTCACGTTCACCTACGACGAGATCATGGGCGTGTCGCTGAAGATGGTGCCCGCCGCCGACTTCTACACCTATGACGAGGAGAACAAGGTCTGGGTCGACAAAACCGGCGACGAGGAGTACATGAAGGGGCTCGTGGACGCCGGCGAGGAGCTGAAAATCGTCGGCATCGTGCAGCCGCGGCCGGACGCGAAGGCCACGGCGCTTTCCATGGGCATCTACTACACGCCCGAGCTGACGCGCCATCTGATCGAGCAGGCCTCCGAGACCGCCATCGTGCAGGAGCAGCTGAATTACCCGACCATCGACGTGTTCAACGGCAAGGATTTCGCCGAGGAAGAGGAATCGGGCTCGGATTTCTCTATGGAAAACCTGTTCAGCATCGACGAGGAGGCGCTGCAGAACGCCTTCAAGTTCGATGAGTCGAAGTTGAACATGGACACGAGCGCGCTGGGCGAGGGGATGTCGGCGAGCGATCTGCCGGCGATGCCCGGGCTCGATGCAAGTGCGTTGAACCTGGATGTGACCTCCGCCTTCAACAGCGACGCCATGGGCGAGATGATGGGTGCGGCGCTGGCCGGCTACACCCAGGCCCTCGGCGCCGCCTATGCCCAGGCCGCGGCGTCGGGCACGCCGCCGGACTTCCAGACGCTGGCGCAGTCGACGCTGGAGTCCTACGCCCAAAGCCCCGAGCTGCAGGCCATTATGGGGCAGTACGCGGCGCAGATCGTCGATGCCAACGCCCTGCAGAAGGAGATGGCAACGAAGATCTCCGCAGCCCTGGAATCTTCCATGAAAGCCTACATGGAGCAGGTCATGGCCACGATCACCGCCAAGACCCAGGCCTCGGTGCAGAAGGTGATGGGCGACATGGCGGCGAGCATTCCTCTGGCCATGTCCGTGGATACCGGCGCTTTCCAGAACGCCTTCCAAATGAAGATGACCGAAGAGGAGCTGACCGAGCTCATCATGTCGCTCATGAGCAATGGGACGCGGTCCTTCGATGCGAACCTGAGCAAGTTGGGTTACGCGGAGCTTTCTAAGCCCTCGCAGATCGACATTTATCCGGATAATTTCGAGGACAAGCAGCAGGTCATCGCCATTCTGGACGATTACAACGACCGCATGGTGGCCTCGGGGCAGGACGACAAGAAAGTCTCCTACACGGATTTCGTGGGCACGCTCATGAAATCGGTCACGACGATCGTGGACATGATCAGCTACGTGCTCATCGCGTTCGTGGCCATATCGCTCGTGGTGTCGTCCATCATGATCGGCATCATCACCTACATCTCGGTGCTCGAGCGCAAGAAGGAGATCGGCATCCTGCGCGCCATCGGCGCGAGCAAGGGCGACATCTCGCGGGTGTTCAACGCCGAGACCATCATCGAGGGCCTGACGGCGGGCCTGATCGGCGTGGGGGTCGTGGCGCTCGTGTGCATTCCGGTCAACGCCATTGTGTACGGGCTTCTGGACGTGCCCGACATCGCCATGCTGCCGCCGGTGGCGGGAGCGATCCTCGTGGCCATCAGCGTGTTCCTGTCGTTTGTCGCCGGCCTGTTCCCCGCGATGGCCGCCGCCCGCAAAGACCCGGTGGAGGCCCTGCGCTCGGAGTAGGGCGACACATGCGATGAGGCGGCGCGCGAAGGGGTTGCGCCGATGGTAAGAGTCTCGAAAACGTAGCCCGAGAGGGGATTTTGCCAGCTCTCTCCAACAAGTCTGGCATTATCCCCTCCCGGGCTACGGTGTAAACATCATTTAACTTTTTCTTTCTCAGAGAAACGCCTGGTCAGCGTCTTTTGATATGCTTGGCGCAGAAAAAGACCCGTAGCCCGAGGCCTGAAAATGTCGGAACACGCTGGGGCGCCTGGCAAAATGCCCTCTCTGGCTACGGGTTGCCGCAAGCGCTGGGGGCTGCAGCTGAGATTACGCGTCGTTGCCGATGAGGCCGTTGACGAGGGCGGACACCAGCGAGATGACGATGGAGGCCACAAAGGCGCTGCCGAAGCTGGCGATGTAGAAGCCGGCGCCGAACAGCCCGTTGGCGAGCCACGCGGCGATGTAGAGCAGAAGCGTGTTCACCACGAGATAGAAGATGCCCAGGGTGAGCACGGTCACCGGCAGCGAGAGGATCTGCAGAATCGGCTTGATGGACATGTTGATGAGCGACAGAATGAGTGCGAAGAACACGATGCCCACCCAGGATGCGCTGTTGCTCAAGATCTCGATGCCCGGCACGAGCCACACGGCGGCGGCGACGGAGATGGCGGTGACGATCCAGCGAATGATGAAGTTCATAAGTGCCTCCTTTTCCTGTGGCCCCATTATGTCAAAATGAGGCCATGACGAGAAAACATGACAACAACCCGAAACGCACCAGTAACCGCCCCGCCAAACCCAAAGCGCTCCGGGCCAACCTGCCGCGCCTTAAACGCTCCGGGGCCGATCCCGCAGGGGGCAACCTCGGTCGCCCCCTGCCCCAGGCGCGTAGGGGGAAGGGGGCGCGACGAGCGTCAAAGCCCCCCGTAGGGGGCGACCTTGGTCGCCCCTTGTCCCAGACCACCGACGATGCGGGGAAGGGCTTGTCGTGCGCCCTGTGTCCCGCCTTCGGACGTTGCGGCGGCTGCAGCCGGTTGGACGTGCCCTACGAAGACCAACTGTCCGCGAAGGAACAACAGGTGGCCGCTCTTTTCGAAGGCATCGCCCCCGCCGACGCCCTGCTGCCCATTCTGGGCATGAACGATCCCTTCCATTACCGCAACAAGGTGATCTCCCCTTACGCCCCAGCCAAGGGCGCAAAGCGCAAGGGAAAGGATGCCAAACTCGCCCGCGCCGACATCCTCACGGGCATGTACGAGACCGGCACCCACCGGCTCATTCCCACCGATACGTGCGCTATCGAAAACGAGACGGCCAAGAAGGTGACGCTCGCCATCCGCGACATCATGGCCCGCTGGAGCATGGAGCCCTACAACGAAGACACCGGCGCCGGCTTCGTGCGCCACGCCGTGGTGCGCGTGGGCCATAAGAGCGGAGAAGTGCTCGTGACCGTGGTGACCAACGGCGAGGAGTTTCCCGCGTCGAAGGCTTTCTGCCGCGAGCTGGTGCGCCGCGTGCCCGAGGTGACCACCATCGTGCAGAACGTGAACACGCGCCAGACCAATGTCATCTTGGGCGACAAGGAGCGCGTGCTCTTCGGCCCCGGATTCATCTTGGACACGCTGTGCGGACTCACGTTCCGTATCTCGTCGCAGTCGTTCTACCAGGTGAACGCCACGCAGACCGAGGTGCTTTACGACGAGGCCATCCGCTTGGCGAATCTTACGGGCGTCGAGACGGTTATCGACGCCTATTGCGGCACAGGCACCATTGGGCTGGTGGCCGCGAGCCGTGGGGCGGCCCGCGTTATCGGCGTCGATTCCGTGGAGGCGGCCATCCGCGACGCCGCCAACAACGCCCGCCACAACGGTGTGGAAAACGCCGAGTTCGTGGCGCAGGACGCCACCGCTTTCATGAAGGAGCTTGCAGCATCGGAGGAGCGTCCGCAGCCCCTCGTCCTGCTCATGGATCCGCCGCGGGCCGGTTCCACGCCCGAGTTCCTCGCGGGCGCTGCGGCGCTTGCCCCCGAGCGCATCGTCTACATCTCGTGCAACCCCGCAACCCAGGCCCGCGACGTGCGCCAGCTGGTGAAGAGCGGCTACGAGGTGCGCGCCATCCGGCCGGTGGACATGTTCCCCCACACCGACCACGTAGAATCCATCGTCATGCTGGAACGGGAAGACAGGCGCGGAGGGGCACGGGGTGGTGCTCACCGAGCGAGGACTGTTTGAGCGACTGAGCATTACCCCGCGCCCCGGCCCCGGCGAGTTGCAAGAAGAAGGAAGGGAAAATGACTGACTTGATTGAAGGAACCCTCGAAAAGGCCCGTGCCGCCATCGCAACTCACGACTTGGTGGCGCCCGATGCCGCTGTGCTGCTCATGGTGTCCGGCGGCTCCGATTCCACGGCGCTGGCGTATTTGGGCGCTGCCCTGCGCGAGGCGGGCGATGTGGGACCGGTGGCCATGCTGCACGTGAACCACCAGTTGCGCGGCGAGGACGCCGATGCCGACGAGCGCTTCGTGGCGGCTTTGGCCGAGGCGCTGGACATCCCGCTGTTCATCTGCTCCATCGACATCGCTGCCGAAGCCGAGCGCAGCCGCGAGAACGTGGAAGCCGTGGCCCGGCGCGAGCGCTACCTGGCCGCCAACGAGGCGCTGCGCTCGATGTGCCAGCACGAGGGACGCCCCCTCTCCGAGGCGTGCATCTTCACGGCCCATACCGCCGACGACCGCATCGAGAACTTCTACATGCGCTCCATCGTGGGCACCGGTCCGGGCGGCTTCCGCAGCATGCTCTACCGCAACGGGCCCGTGGTGCGCCCGTTGCTCGACCTTACCCGCGACGAGTTGCGCGACTACCTTTCCGCCCGCGAGTCAGCGGGGGAGACCGTGGTCCGCGACGAGTCCGGCGCGCTCTGGCGCGAGGACGCCACCAACGCCCACACCGACCGCTTCCGCGCCTATGTGCGCCACAAGATCGTGCCGGTGGCCAAGGAATGGAACAGTGCGCTGCCCGAGGTGCTGACCCGCTCGATGAACCTCATCGCCGACGAGGACGACATGCTGCAGAACATGGCCGAAAAGCTGGCCGAGGAGTCCGCGGAATGGGTGGCCGAGGACGACACCTTCGGCATCGACCGCTCCGAGGGCTTCCGCCTTCTGCCCGCTTTTGGAAAAGCGGAGCGCCCGCTGCAGCGTCGCGCGGTGCTGCGTCTTTTGGAAGCGATGCTCGGCCCGGATGCGCGGGTGGAAGCCGCTAGCGTGGAAGCCGTGCTCGCTGGCTTCGCGAACGGCGCGCCCAACAGCGGGTATGTGGCCAATATCCAGTATGATCTGGCCGTGAGCGCGAACAAGCGGGGTGTCCTTGTGGAGCCCATGGCCTATTTCCGAGCAAGAAGGAAGAAGCATGACTGAAAGAACCGACGAATTTGCCAACGAAGTCGCCGCGAAGGTAGCTGCCGATGAGCTGCAGCAGGCCGTGGAAGAGGAAGCGGAAGCGGAAGCTGCGACTGCGCCCGCTTTCGAAGTGATCCTCGCCTCCAGCAGCCCGCGCCGCCGCGAGCTTCTGGATGCGGCCGGCGTGAAGTTCACCGTGCGCACGCCGGCGACCCCGGTGGACGAGTCGCTGGAGCCCGATTTGGCCGCCGACCCCGAAGAGGCCGCCAAGAAGCTCGCCGAGCGCAAGGCCGGCGCGGTCATTCAGGAGGTGCTGGCCGAGAACTACACCGGCATGCTCATCGTCATCGGCGCCGACACCATGGTGGTTCTCGACGGCAAGATCTTCGGCAAGCCCCGCAGCGCCTCCGACGGCAAGCACATGCTGCGTCAGCTGTCCGGCCGCACCCACGAGGTCATCACGGCCGTGTCCGTCTGGATGGTGGCCGCCCCCAACGCCGAGGATGTGTCTCTGGGCTTCCGCACCTTCGCCGACATAAGCCGTGTGACCTTCCGCGACCTGACCGACGAGGAAATCACCGACTACCTGCGCAAGGGCGAGTCCTTCGACAAGGCCGGCGCCTACGCCATCCAAGGTGAGGGGGCGGCGCTCGTTGACCACTACGACGGCTCCCTCGACACCATCATCGGCCTGCCTACGACACGCCTCATCAAGGAATTCCCCGACCTCGTGAACGCCGAGGCCGCAGAATGCTAAGCGATCAATGTTGGCTGAGTCTTGCGGTTGCGTGACGCCGGGCTCTGGCATGCCGCCAGTATCGATGCGGCCCTTAGCGGCTCGATGACAATTAGCGCACATAATTTGTGGCGTTGCTGTCTTACGGCTGTTCGAGAAAAGGTCTTTGGTAAACTGGACTGCGATTAAAGAGCGCTGCGGCGTTTGCGCGAGGAGCGCGTGCTGCGGGCAAAGAGAAAGTGGTTCACGTGCATAACGACATCTCAGAGATACTTTTCTCCGAGCAGGACCTGGCGATACGCGTGCGCGAGCTGGGCGAGGCCATCACTCGCGACTATGCCGACGTTGCCGGGGATGCGGGCATTGTGGTCGTGTCCATCCTGCGCGGTGGGGCGGTGTTCACCTGCGACCTCATCCGCGCCATCGATCTACCGCTGGAAGTGGACTTCATGGCCGTGTCCTCCTACGGCAACGGCGCGAAGAGCTCCGGTGTGGTGCGCATCCTGAAAGATCTCAGCACCGACATCCGGGGGCGTCACGTCGTCATCGCCGAGGACATCATCGATTCAGGGCTCACGCTGAAGTACCTCCTGAAGAACCTGCAGTCCCGCGAGCCGGCGTCGCTTACGGTGGCGGCGCTCATGCGCAAGGACACGTCGGCCCAGGCCGACATCCCGTGCCGCTATATCGGCTTCGAGTGCCCCGACGAGTTCATCGTCGGTTACGGCCTCGACTTTGCCGAGCATTACCGCAACCTCCCCTACATCGGCGTTCTGAAGCCCGAGATCTACCAGTAAAGGCAGCAATCAACTATGGCAGACAACAATCCCAAGAAACCAATCCCGCCGGCGTCGACCCAGCGCACCACGATGGTCATGGTCATCATCCTCTTGGCCGTGGCATTTTTCGTGGGCAGCCAGTTCATGCGCACCGGCGCCATGGGCACCACCGTGACCGATCAGCTCATTACCTCCGAGTTCACCCAAGCGGTGGAGCAGGGCCGCGTGAAGTCGGTCACCTACTCCGCCGGCGACTACACGGTGTCGGGCACCTACTTCCCGGCGGCCACCGCCGGCTCCGAGGCCGCCGCCGCCTTCAACGGGGCCTTCGATTCCCTGAACGCCCTCATGGCGACCGAGCACGGCGATGACGGCAAGGCGCTCGGCGGCGTGGCCACCACGACGCTCGATCCGGCCACGCTGGGCAAAGAGCACAATTACACCTCCACCTATGTGGGCTCCGATTCGCTCGGCGAGCTTCTGGCGGCTCACCCCGACATCTCCTATCAGGTGACGTTGCCGAGTCCCTTCCTGGAGGTTCTGGCCACGCTTCTGCCCATTCTCATCATCGGCGGCCTTCTGATGTTCTTCTTTTACAAGATGCAGCAGGCCAACAATTCCCAGATGAGCTTCGGGAAGAACAAGGCGAAGAAGACTCTGGAGGAGCGCCCCGATGTGACGTTTGCCGATGTGGCCGGCGTCGATGAGGCCGTGGAGGAGATGCAGGAGATCAAGGACTTTCTGGCCAATCCCGCCAAATACCAATCGATGGGTGCGAAGATTCCGCGCGGCTGCCTGCTCGTGGGCCCTCCGGGCACCGGCAAGACCCTGCTCGCGCGCGCTGTGGCCGGCGAGGCGGGCGTGCCGTTCTTCAGCATCTCGGGCTCGGACTTCGTCGAGATGTTCGTGGGCGTGGGCGCGAGCCGCGTGCGCGATCTGTTCAAGGACGCGAAAGAGGCTTCCCCCGCCATCATCTTCATCGACGAGATTGACGCGGTGGGGCGCCAGCGCGGCACGGGCCTTGGCGGCGGTCACGACGAGCGCGAGCAGACCTTGAACCAGCTGCTCGTGGAAATGGACGGCTTCGAGTCCAACGACTCCGTGGTGCTCATCGCGGCCACGAACCGCGCCGACGTGCTAGATCCGGCGCTTCTGCGCCCCGGCCGCTTCGACCGCCAAATCGTTGTGGACACCCCCGACGTGAAGGGCCGCCAGCGCATCCTGGAGGTGCATTCCAAGGACAAGCCCATCGGGTCGGATGTGGATCTGGCGAAGATCGCGAAGATCACCCCGGGCTTCACCGGCGCCGATCTGGCGAACCTCATGAACGAATCGGCCCTGCTCACGGCGCGGCGCGGCAAGAAGATCATCACCATGCGCGAGGTGAGCGAGTCGATGGAGCGCGTCATCGCCGGCCCGGAGCGTAAGGGCCGTGTGATGAACGAGAAGACCAAGCATACCATCGCCTACCACGAGAGCGGGCACGCGCTCGTGGGCCATTTGCTCGACCATGCCGATCCGGTGCACAAGATCTCGATCATCTCGCGCGGCCGAGCGCTGGGCTACACCCTTTCCATTCCCGACGAGGACAAGGTTTTGAACTCGCTTTCCGAGATGAAAGACGAGCTGGCGGTGTTCATGGGAGGCCGCGTGGCCGAGGAGATCTTCTGCGACGATATCACCACCGGCGCCTCCAACGACCTTGAGCGCGCAAGCAAGATGGCCCGCGCCATTGTCACCCAGTACGGCATGAGTCCTCTGGGCACTCAGGTGTTCGGCCAGCCCAACCACGAGGTGTTCTTGGGCCGCGACTATGGCAACACCCAGGATTACTCCGAGGAGACGGCCCGTCGCATCGATGAAGAGGTGGCCAAGATCATGAAGGAGGCCCATGACCGGGCTCACGCGATTCTGTCCTCCCATGCCGATCAGATGGACCTCATGGCCAGCGTGCTGCTCGAGCGCGAGACCGTGGAAGGCGAGGCCTGCGAGGCGCTGCTCGACAACAAGTGGGACGAGTACTTGGCGCGCGAGGACGACATCATCGCCGCCAAGGAGGCGGAAGAGGCCGCGGCCCGCGCCAAGGACGCCGAGCTTTTGGCGGCCCAAGGCGAGGGCGATGGCGCGAGCGACACGCCGGGCGCGCCGGGTGCTGCGCCGGCCGATCCCGATGCCGGCGAGACGCTGGCCGACCCGAACTGGCGAAACGAGCCGGTAGAGCCGGGCGACCAGGATCCGAATGCCCCCTTCCGCACGCCTGCCGAGCACGCCGACCGCGCCGATGCACCCACCCAAGCCGAGGTGAACGCCGAGATCGACCGCGAGGACGACATGGATTCCTCCGCCGACGCCCCTGATCCGAACAAGAAGGATTGAGCGAGGACGCTGCGCTTGGACGCGATCCTCGATTGTCAACATACATAACCTTCGTAGGGGCTGACCTTGGTCAGCCCTTTCTGCAACGGCAACCATGCCTGTAGCAAGGGGCGACCAAGGTCGTCCCCCTACGGAAGAGGCCGCGCTTGCGACAAAGGGCGACCAAGGTCGCCCCCTGCGGAAGCTGAGATGACGCCTTCGGGCGCTCTTTTTCGTGCATGCGCCTAAACTTGAAGCCCGCTCTAAGAGATATTACGGTACACTCATCTGAAAACCAGTGTACACGGGCTTTTTGCGCCGTTACACTTATCGGTTGAGAATCTAAGGGAGGAAACGCCGAGGAAGACGAGGCTTCAGCATTCATGATTTGGCATTGCGGACAATACGACTTCGACACCAGCACGCCCATCATCATGGGCATTTTGAACGTGACCCCCGATTCCTTCTCCGACGGCGGCGCTTATCTCGATCCGAAGGCAGCTGTGGCCCACGGTCTGGAAATGGTGCGCGCCGGTGCCGCCATTGTGGATGTGGGCGGCGAGTCGACGCGT
Source organism: Adlercreutzia sp. CNCM I-6207 (assembly GCF_977072305.1). Classification (NCBI taxonomy): domain Bacteria; kingdom Bacillati; phylum Actinomycetota; class Coriobacteriia; order Eggerthellales; family Eggerthellaceae; genus Adlercreutzia; species Adlercreutzia sp. CNCM I-6207. The sequence goes on along the minus strand of NZ_CDRVLZ010000004.1, from coordinate 47,945 downwards.
CCGGGCGCCACGCCGGTCACGCCCGATGAGGAGTGGGATCGCATCGGCGAGGTCGTGGCGGCCCTGGTGGAGGCCGGCATCTGCGTGTCGGTGGATACGCGCCATGCCGAGGTGGCCGTCCGCGCCCTGCATGCCGGCGCTTCCATCGTCAACGACGTGTCGGGTTTTCGCGATCCCGCCATGCGCGAGGCGGTGCGCCGCTGCGGCTGCGGCTGCGTGGTCATGCACATGAAGGGCGAGCCCGCTACCATGCAGGACAACCCCGTTTACCAGGACGTGGTGGCCGAAGTGCGCGATTACCTGCGCGATGCGGCCGCCGCTTTGGAGGCGGCCGGCATCGACCGCTCCCGCATCTGCGTCGATCCGGGCCCTGGCTTCGGCAAGACGCCCAAGCAAACCATCGAGCTCATGCGCAATCTCCACGAGATCGTCCACCTGGGCTATCCGGTCATGGTGGCGGTCTCGCGCAAGCGCTTCGTGGGCGAGGCCTACCATGTGGAAGAGCTTCACGACCGCGATGTGGCCTCCGCGGCTGAGGCATTGCTCGCCTGCGAGCTGGGCGCCAGCGTGGTGCGCACCCATAACGTAGAGATGACGGCTGCGGCGTTGAAGGATCTGAGGCCGGCGGTGCTTCTGGGACTGGGCTCCAATGTGGCGCTCGTGGCCGAGCCCGGCGAGGAGACCGAGGCCAAAATCGCCCAGCTGAACCTCGCCGTGGGTCAGTTGTGCAGCCTGCCCGACACCCAGATCATGGACATGTCGTCGTTCTACGAGAGCGAGCCGGCCTACTACGAGGATCAGGATACCTTCGTGAACGCCGTGGTGCTTCTGCGCAGCGGCCTTCCGCCGAAGGAGCTGCTCGGCTACTTGCACGGCATCGAGAACTCACTCGGTCGCGTGCGCACTATCGAGAACGGCCCGCGCACGCTCGATATCGATATTCTCGACTATCAGATGTACGTCGCTTCCGACGACGAGCTCACGCTTCCGCACCCGCGTGTGACGGAGCGCGATTTCGTTGTGAAGCCCCTGCTGGAAATTCTGCCTGGCTGGGAGTTGGCGGACGGAACCCCCGTGGGGCGCGTGCCCGAGGCGCAGCGCGTTGGGAAGGCAAGGAGGATCTAGCCATGAAGCTGACCGTGCTCGATGAGGTGGCCTCCACCAACGAGGTCGTGAAGAACGCGTTGCGCGAGGGCAAGGCCGAGGGTCTCATTGTTCGCGCCCGACGCCAGTCCAGCGGCTATGGCCGCCAGGGTCGCGAATGGGACAGCCCGGAGGGCGGCCTGTACATGTCCATCCTCTTGCGTCCCGATGTGGCCGGCAGCGGCTTGGCTACCTTGAGCCTGGTGGTGGGGCTTTCGGTCCAGCGCGCCTTAGGCCAGGTGGCGGCGCCGCAGTTCGAGGACGGCATCCAAGTGAAGTGGCCCAACGACGTGATTTATATGCCCGCCGACTGCGAGCGCGCCGACGAGTACCGCAAGCTCTGCGGCATCTCGCTGGAGGCCTGCGGGGGCGGCGTGTGCGTGGGTATCGGCATCAACGTGTTCCGCCCCGAGGTCGACCGTCCCGTGCAGGGTCGCAACGTTCCCGAGTACATGGCGGATATCATGCCGGCCCCTGAATCCGCCCCGGGGCATTTCGTGTCACTGGCCCAGGCCATCGCGGCATTGCCGGAGCGCGAGCAGGCTGCTCGTCGCGAGGAGGTCATCACCGACATCCAGCGCGAGGTCATCGCCCGCATCCTCGTGAACTACGGTCGTTGGCGCGAGCTCGGCTTCATGCCGACGTTGGGCAGCTACGAGGGCTCGTCCTTCCTCACCGGTCGCGCGGTGCGCATCGAGGACGCCGCCGGCACCGCTACTTTGGAAGGCACGGCCACCGGCGTCGACGAGCGCGGTCGCCTTCTCGTCCGCACCGCCGACGACACCGTCCCCGTCGCCTCCGGCGAGGCCCACGTCATGGTGATGCCGTAAGGGCTACAATAGCGCCGAAGAGAAGAAAGGCGCGAAGGCATGAGTGACGAGAAGAAGCTTGACGGGGAATTGAAAGAGGGCGCAGCTGCGCAGGGCGAGCGCGAGCTTGGCGTGGACGCCCAAGCAGCCGGAGATCCGCGCGGGGAGCGGTTGCGCGCCTCGTCGGCGGGTGACGACAAGGTGCTGCGGATGGGGACGGCCTCCATTCCGCGGCTCATTACGGAGTTCGCCATTCCGTCGGTGGTGGGCATGCTCATCAACGGCTCCTATGCCATCATCGACTCGGTGTTTCTGGGGCACGCGGTAGGGGAGATCGGCCTTTCGGCCATGACCGTGGCCAACCCCATCATGATCGTGTTCATGGCCATCGCCATGCTCATCGGCAACGGCGGCAACGCGCTGGCGGCCCTGCGCCTCGGCGAGGGCAAGCGCGACGATGCCGAACGCGCCCTGGGCAATGTGGTGTCCTTGAGTCTCGTTGCTGCCGTCATTGTGCTCGTCATCGGGTGGAATCCGGCGCTGGTCTCCTGGGTGCTCGATTTGGCGAGCGCCACGCCGGAGGTGCGCCCCTACGCCCAGACGTTCATCCAGATCCTTTGTGCCGGCTTTATCTTGCAGTGCATCGGCCTTGGCGTGAACAACTTCATCCGCACCTGCGGCGCCCCTAACCGGGCGCTCGGCACCATGGTCATCGGTCTGGTGGGCTCGGTGGCCTTCAACGCCCTGTTCGTTCTGGCGCTCGGTTGGGGGGTCATGGGCAGCGCCCTGGCCACGGTGCTCGGCTGGGCCTGCTCGTGTTTGGCGGTGCTGCAGTACTTCTGCCTGCGCAGCGACGTTCCCATGCGGCTGCGCTTGCCCGCCATGCGCCTGAGCTTTTCCATGGATCGCACCATCCTCGCCTTCGGGCTGCCGAGCTTCTGCGTGCAGGCGGGCATGGCCATCGTGAACTTCGTCATCAACTTCCAGCTGGTGAAATACGGGGCCCTGACGCCCATCGGCGCCGACGACGCGCTGGCGGCCATTGGCGTGGTGCAGCGCATCGGGCAGTTCTCGGTCATGCCGCTCATCGGCATCGCCATCGCCCTGCAGCCGCTGCTCGGCTTCAACTACGGCGCTCACAACGTCAATCGCGTTCGCAAGACGCTGTGGTACGGCATCGGGGCGGCATCCTCCATCTCCGTGCTCATGTTCATCATCGTCGAGGTGTTCGCGGTGCCCATCGCCCATGCCTTCGGCATCTCCCACGACGGCCTCGTTGATTTCACGGCTTTCGCCATCCGCGTGCAGTTCCTCATGCTGCCCTTCGTGGGCTTCCAGATCGTCAGCTCGAACTACTTCCAGGCCACGGGCCAGCCGGCCAAGTCGGTGTTCCTCACCTTGACGCGCCAGATTCTGTTCCTCGTGCCCTTGCTGTACCTGATGCCTGTGGTGCTGCCGCAGCTGTTTCCGCAGTTCACCGGATTGGACGCATTGTACTTCGCGGCACCGGTGGCTGACTTCCTCTCCATCTTCACCACGGCCATCTTCGTGGCCTGGGAAATGGTGCGCCTCCGCAAGCTCGCCGCGATGTACGATTAGTTTTTGAGCACTTGCACAAATTTATTGGCATGGCAGCCCGCTAACCGCTTGAGGCGCTTCGCGAGGGCTGCGGGGCGCGCTCGTCTCCTACCATGAAATTCTTCGAGTGGAAGGAGAGATGCATGGAATCAACGAAGACGCGCAGCGAGGCGACCCAGCGAACGCGGTCGGTGGTCTTTGTCGGCTTGACCATCGCCATCATGGCGGTATCGGCCTGGGTGGTCGTGCCCTTGGGTCCCATTCCCTTCACGCTGCAGATGTTCGCCATCACGTTTGCCATAGTGGTGCTGAGTCCCAAGGAGGCCATTGCGGCCATCACGGGCTACTTGCTGCTGGGTGCGGTGGGGGTGCCCGTGTTCTCGGGCATGCGCGGTGGAATCGGTGTTCTGGCCGGGCCGACGGGCGGCTTTCTGTGGGGATACCTCTTCGGCGTGGCGGCTGCCGCGCTGTTTTTGCACGCGGTGCGCACGAGGCTCGGTATGGCCGGCGGCAAGAATGCGCCGCGGCTCACTCGCGCGGAGAAGACGGCCATGACGCCGCTCCAGCGCGCGGGTGCGTTTCTGCGCAGCTTCGGGGTAGAGATTATCGCCGGCATCATCTTTACGGCTATCGCTTACGTGTGCGGGTGCGTCCAGTACATGGTGGTGGGGCACGTGGATCTGGCCACGGCGTTCCTCACGGCGGTGGCGCCGTTTATGGTCGTTGACCTCTGCAAGATCGTGGCCGCCGTCATCTGCGCCGACGCCGTCCGCGCCGCCGTGCGGTAGGCGTCTCGTCGCTGCTAAATCCTCGAGCAAATGCCAGTTGGGCCCCGAAATGGTCGTCCGCGTGTTGCCATAACGGGGCCGAACTGGCATTTGCTTGCCATTTCACCCCTTAACGGGCATCGCAGCACGCCATAACGGGGCCGAACTGGCATTTACCCTTAGAAAACGGTCGGTAGAAACCCGTCGCTAAAAGGGAAGGCTCCCGCTCGGGAGCCTTCCCTTCATGGGAGCAGATTTCTCGCGAGTTGGCTTACGCCTTGAAGCGGTAGCCGTAGCCGCGTACCGTTTCCACGAGGGCCGGATCGTAGCCGGCGGCGTGAATCTTGTCACGCAGACGCTTGATGTGGGTGTCCACCGTCTTGGTCTCGGTGAGGTACTCCCAGCCCCAGGCGTCGCGGAGCAGATCCTCGCGGGAGACCACCTTGCCGGCGTTCTTCATGAGCGAGGCCAGAAGCTCGAACTCGCGGGGCGTCAGGTCGATCTCGCCGTGGTCGCCGGCGGCGGTGTGGGCGTCCTCGTCCAGCGTGATGCCCGAAGCGGTGATGGAATTGCTCGCGCCGGGGAACTCGCCGCCCTGGCCGCGGCGCAGAAGCGCGCGGACGCGGGCGATCAACTCGCGCACGCCGAAGGGCTTGGCGAGATAGTCGTCGCCGCCGATTTCCAAGCCGACGACTTTGTCCAGCTCGGTGTCGCGGGCGGAAAGGAACAGCACGGGGGCCGTGGTCTTCGAACGCAGCCGACGGCACAGCTCGTAGCCGTCCATGCCCGGCAGCATAATATCCAAGATAAACAGATCATAGTTGTTGGCGCTTGCCAACGCGAAGGCGTCCTCGCCGTTGTCGACGACGTCGGTCTCGTAGCCCTCCTTTTTCAACGCGTAGCTGACGAATTCGGTGATGGAAGGCTCGTCGTCAACGACAAGGATGCGGCTCGGTGTCTCTATCATGGTCTTGCCTTTCTCTCGTCATATCGACGAATGCCCGTCGGGGGCATATCGTTGAGACATTGCTATAATCTCTCATGCGCTAACTATACGCAAATAAGCCCGCAGGGCCGGAAAACTGAGGAAGATTGTCATAATTATGTTACTTGCTATTGACATCGGTAACACCCATACCGTAATCGGGGTCTACGCGGGGGATTCTCTGCGCGCGATGTGGCGAATCGCCACCAATCGGAAGGCGGCGGCCGACGAGCTGCGCATCGTCTTCTCCACGCTGTTTTCCCTCGAGAGCCTCGATCTTTCCCAGGTGCGCGCCTCGGCGGTCGCCTCGGTGGTGCCCCAGCTGACCAAGGCCTGGATGCAGGCCATCAAGGACGCCACCGGCGCGCGGTCGCTGGTGTGCAATGCCGAGACGGCCGAGGGCCTTTTCGACGCCGATTACCCCAACCCCCGCGAGATCGGCGCCGATCGGGTGGCCGATGCGGTGGCGGCCCGGGCGATCTACGGGGCGCCGGTGGTGGTGGTCGACTTCGGAACGGCCACGAACATCGAGGTCATCGATCGCGACGGCCGCTTCCGCGGCGGCGTTATCGCGCCGGGCGTGCAGACTTCGGCCAACGCGCTGTTCACTCACGGCGCTCAGCTGCCGGACATCGCGCTGGTGGCGCCGCCGGCGGTCATCGGCACCAACACGGTGGAGGCCATCCAATCGGGTATCATGTTGGGAGAGGCCGACCGGGTGGACGGGCTGGTGCGCCGCATCTTCGACCAGCTGGGCTATCCGGCAAAGGTCATCGCCACGGGCGGTCTGGCGCCGGTCGTCGAGCGCTACTCGAGTACCATCGACGAGGTGAACACCGAGCTGACGCTGGAAGGCCTGCGCCTTATCGCCGATCGCGCCTACCGCTAGGGGCTGTTGGGCGCGGATGCCTTCGGGAATCCCCGCAATGAGGGGAAGTTGCGCCCTTTGGGGATAGAGGGGCGACGGGGCGCGGCCGCATCGCTAGAATGGGAGCGTCAGCGTTTGGTCGGCAGGACGATTCCTTCCGCCGGCGCTGCGCCATCTATCGATGAGGCTGCCAGGTACGCCTGCGCGCCGCGACATGAGAAAGAAGGGCCCGACGTGTTGACCGACATTGAAATTGCCCAGGCGACCGAACCGAAACCTATTGGCGAGATCGCTGCCATTGCCGGCGTCGACGAAAAGTACCTTGAGCTGTACGGAAACTACAAGGCGAAGGTCGATTACAACCTGCTGCGTGAGGAGGAGCACGCCCCGGGCAAGCTCATCCTGGTGACCGCAATCAATCCCACGCCGGCCGGAGAGGGCAAGACCACCACGACGGTGGGCCTGGCCGATGCGCTTTCGCTGCGCGGCAAGAACGTGGTCGTGGCGCTGCGCGAGCCGTCGCTCGGCCCGGTGTTCGGTATCAAGGGCGGTGCGGCCGGTGGCGGCTACGCCCAGGTTATTCCCATGGAAGACATCAACCTGCATTTCACCGGCGACTTCCACGCCATCGGCGCGGCCAACAACCTGCTCGCGGCGCTGCTCGACGCGCACATCCAGAACGGCAACGAGCTCAACATCGACGTGCGCAAGATCACGTGGAAGCGCGTGGTGGACATGAACGACCGCCAGCTGCGCCACATCGTGGACGGCCTGGGCGGCAAAGCCCACGGCGTGCCCCGCGAGGACGGCTTCGACATCACCGTGGCCAGCGAGGTCATGGCCATCTTCTGCTTGGCCACCTCCATCACCGACCTGAAGGAGCGCCTGGGCCGTATCGTGGTCGGCTACACCTACGACGACAAACCCGTCACAGCCCACGATCTGAAGGCCGAAGGCGCCATGGCCGCGCTGCTGAAGGACGCCCTGAAGCCGAACCTCGTGCAGACGCTCGAGGGTACCCCGGCCTTCGTCCACGGCGGTCCCTTCGCCAACATCGCCCACGGCTGCAACTCCATCATGGCCACGCGCATGGCCATGGCGCTCGGCGACTACTGCGTCACTGAGGCTGGTTTCGGCGCCGATCTGGGCGCGGAGAAGTTCCTCGACATCAAGTGCCGCCTCGCCGGCCTTAAGCCCGATGCGGTGGTGGTCGTCGCCACGGTGCGCGCGCTGAAGAACCACGGCGGCGTGGCCAAGGCCGATCTCAACGAGGAGAACCTGGAGGCGCTGGAGGCGGGCCTGCCGAATTTGCTGCAGCACGTGGAGAACATCACCAACGTGTACAACCTGCCCTGCGTGGTGGCCATCAACGCCTTCCCGACCGACACCAAGGCCGAGCTCGACCTCGTGGAGGCGAAGTGCCGCGAGCTGGGCGTGAACGTGGCTTTGTCCGAGGTGTGGGCGCGCGGTGGCGAGGGCGGCCTGGCCCTGGCCGATGAGGTGGTGGCCTTGTGTGAGAACGGGGATGAGGCCGGTCGCTCTGCGGAGACCTTCACGTTCTCCTACGAGGACGACCTCTCTATCGCTGAGAAGATCGAGGCCATCGCCAAGCGCGTCTACCATGCCGACGGCGTGGTGTTCGAGCCCGCGGCGCAGAAGGAGATCGCGCAGCTGGAGGCCCTGGGCTTCGGAGAGATGCCCGTGTGCATGGCCAAGACCCAGTACTCGTTCTCGGACGACGCCACCAAGCTGGGCGCTCCCCGCGATTTCCAGATCACGGTGCGCCAGGTGAAGGTGTCCGCCGGCGCCGGCTTCATCGTGGCGCTCACCGGCTCCATCATGACCATGCCGGGCTTGGGGAAGGCCCCCGCCGCCCATAAGATCGATGTGATGGAAGACGGCACGATCACGGGGTTGTTCTAGCATTTACGTAGTTGTCCGGGCTCGGACTCGGAGCGGAAGTGCCGTGCTCAAACAACATTGAAGTGCACCGTCGGAGTTCTGCTCCGGACGTGCTTCGTGCACTTCAATGAACTGCGCGCGGCACCACCGCACCGAGTCCGAGCCCTGCTTTTTCGGAAAGAAGGGTTTGCGTGGTCGATACCGAGTTTGTGGAGGCGCTGGCTTCAAAGGCCCCGACTCCCGGTGGAGGCGGGGCCTCGGCCTATGCGGGGGCGCTTGCGTCGGCGCTGGCTTCCATGGTGGGCAACCTCACCGTGGGCAAGAAGAAGTACGCCGATGTCGAGGAGCGGATGCGGGCCGAGCTCGTCGAGCTGGACGACACGCGGGCGCACCTGCTGTCGCTCATCGACGAGGACGCTCGCGCCTTCGAACCCCTCGCTGCCGCTTACGGGATGCCCAAGGACACCGATGCTGAGCGTGCGGCCCAGAACGCGGCGCTGCAGAAGGCGCTCGTGGGCGCCTGCGAGGTGCCGCTTGAGATCATGGCCTGCTGCCTGCAGGTCATCGAGTCCTGCGTGTTCGTGGCCCGGCACGGCTCGGTGCTGGCTCTCTCGGATGCCGGGGCGGGCGCCGTGCTCGCCAAAGCAGCGCTTATGGCGGCGAGCCTGAACGTGGTCATCAACATCGGCTCCATGGATGATGTCGATCGGGCCGACGTCTACCGCAATCAGATGGAGGACCTTCTCGCCGCAGGGGGCGCCATGGCCGATGAGGTGTACGCCGATGTCGTGAAGAGGCTTAGCTGATGGCGAGGATTCTGTACGGCAAGGAGGTATCCTCGGCCCTGTGGGAGCGCCTGCTGCCCCGCATCGACCGCTTGCGGGCGCACGGCGTGGCGCCGACGCTCGCCATTGTGCGCGTGGGGGAGCGGCCCGACGATTTGTCCTACGAGCGCACCTGCGCCCGCCAGGCCGATCTCCACGGCATCGCCGTGCGTCGTTTCGTGCTGCCAACGGAGGCGACGCAGGCCGAGCTGGAGGCCGTCATCGACCTCGTGAATGCCGATGCGCGCATCCACGGCTGTCTCATGTTCCGCCCGCTGCCCGCTTCCATGAATGAACGCGCTGTGTGCGACCGCCTGACTCCGGTCAAGGATATCGACGGCATTGGATCGGCGTCGCTCGCCGGCGTGTTCGCCGACACGGGCGAGGGCTTCCCGCCCGCTACGGCCCAGGCGTGTCTGGAAACGCTCGATTTCTACGGCATCCCCGTTGCGGGCAAGCGCGTCGTGGTGCTCGGTCGCAGCCTCGTGATCGGGCGTCCGGTGGCCATGATGCTCTTGGCGCGCCACGCCACCGTGACGCTGGCCCATTCCCGCACTGCCGATGTGGCCGCCCACACCCGCGAGGCCGACATCGTCGTGTGCGCCACCGGCCGCGCCCGCGCCTACGGTCCCGAGTACTTCTCGCCGGGCCAGACGGTGCTCGATGTGGGCATCAACTTCGATGCCGCCGGCAATCTCTGCGGCGATGTGGACTTCGGCGCCGTGGAGCCCGTGCTGGGGCCCGAAGGCGCCATCACGCCGGTGCCCCGAGGCCTCGGCGGCGTGACTACGAGCGTCACTATGGCCCACGTGGTGCAGGCGGCCGAGGCTGGGCAGCGCTAGGGGCGGACGACTCGTGAAACGTGCCTTGCCCCTTGGGGACAGATGGCGGGTATAATGGTGGCGGCCCCCATGGGGCCGCGCGCGACCGGTTCTGATTCGAGAGGAGAGAGGTTGAACAAGCTGCGCATCCTGCTGCTCGCGCTGGCCTACGCCTGCTTTTGGTCGCTGTTCGTGCTGTTCCCCTACCCGGCGAACGTGCTGCCCGAGTCCCATGCCTCCTACGTCGCAGGCCCCGTCTTCGCCAGCAACCTCATCACGCTCGTCACCATGGCCCTTATGGGTGGGGTGCTCGTGGTGTTTCGCGACAGCCTGGCCGAACGGGTGGCCGGCAGCACGGCGGCCATCGTCGGGTCCGGCGCCTTGCTGCTCGCCTGCGCGGCCGCGCTCGTTGCCAGCGCCGATGCCGGAGCGGTCCCGCGCTGGATGATGGCTGCCTACCCCGCCATCATGGCGCTTTACGGCGTAGTGATTGCCCTGGCCCTCGCGGCGGCATCGCGGCGCTTGACCCCTCGGGACAACGCCGTCGTGCTCGCCCTCTCCCTGCTTCTGTCGTTTCTAATCGGCGAGGCCATCGTGGCGCTTACGGATCCCCTGCCCACCGGCGACATCTCAAACCCTCTCATGTTCGCCCTGAGCAGTATCTTCCTGGTGATTCTCGGCCACATTGGCTGCGATGCCCCCAAAGCACCGCTTCCGTCCCGCCTCGCGCCGTCCCTTTCGGGGCGCGCCGCCGTGCCCGCGACGGCCATTCTGCTTTGCTACCTACTGGGAAGCGGGGCGTTCATGAGCCTCTCGTCGGTGGCTCGGGGCGAGACCTGGTTTTCCGATGGATGGATTCACTGTGCCTTCGCCCTCGTGCTCTATCCGGCCTTCTGCCTCTTCACCCTCGCCGCATGGCGGCAGCGGCGCGCGGCCTTTCCGTGGCTCGGCTTCTTCATCCTCTGCATCGCCTGTCTCTACTGCACCGCCCTGCTCTACTCGCCGTTGGCTGTGCTGTGCCGGGCCTTGATCCTGTCAAGTCGCCCCATGGCCATCACGCTGCTGTGGGTGGCGGTTCAAGAGGGCATGGGAGCGCGGGACCTCCCTTGGTGGCTGGCTGCGGTCGCTGCGCCCATGCTCATCGTGGCCGTCGACTGCGCCATCCATACCGTCGGGCTTATCGGGCTCTCTCCCGGACAGATGGACTCGGTGGTCAACGCCGTCATGCTCGTCACGGCCTTCGCCATGACGCTGGGGATGCTCTGGTTCGTGCGCCTGCGCCCTGACGGTGCCGAGCCCGCAAGCTCCGAATGCGCTGCAGGCGCCGCCGATGTATCGGAGATTCTCGCCGCCATGGCCGATGCCCATGGGCTGAGCGAGCGGGAGGGGGAGGTGCTCGGGCTGCTCTATCGCGGCAACACCCAGAAAAAGATCGCCGAGCGCCTGTTCCTTTCGGTGAGCAGCGTGCAGACCTACGCGAAGAGCCTCTATCGGAAGCTCGGCGTGCACTCGCGCCAGGAGCTGATCGACATGGTTAACGAGGCCGCGAATGGAAACGACCGGACCCGCTGAGGGGCCCGGTCGCAAAGGGAGGGATGAGGGGTTCTTGGCTTACCAGACGGTAATGGCTGTGGCGCAGAGGGGGCTGTCCCAGGCGTAGCCGCCGTCTTCACCGACGAAGGAGTCGGCGAGATCCTCGAAGCTCGCCGGGTGGGCGGGCGTCATGTCGCCGGTCAGCGCGTGGATGACCGTGTAGCGCCCGGCGGTGAAGATGTGCGAGTTCGAGAAACCGCCCGGCATGTTCCAGTTGATGCCGCCGCAGGGGTTGCCCGCCTGGATGCCGGCGGCGTACAGGCCCGGGATGGGGGCGCCCTCGTTGTCGATCACCCGGTAGCGGTTGTCCACCATGATGCCGGCGTTGATGCCCGACATGCCCACATCGCCCTTGATGCAGAAGAAGGGGGGAGTGTCGATGGCCGCCATATCGGATCCGGCGACGCCGAAGTCGTCGTCGCAGCCCTTGGCGCACAGCTCGTTGTAGCGCTCGATGCTGGCGACGCCGTCGGCCACGGGAATGCCCGCCGCCTCGCAGAGCTCCTCCAGGGTGTTGCCCGATACCACCGTTTCCGGATCCATCCAGGCGCTTCCCTCGCCCACGAGGGCCACCGGCGGCACGCCGGGAATGCCCTCCACGGCGCCCTCGGTCTTAGAGTCGAAAATGCGGAAGTGGATGCCGCGGTCCTCGGGCTTGTAAGTGGCGGACATGGAGATGTTCAGGCTGCTCATGGGGATGGTCTCGTTGCAGAAGCGCTTGCCGTGGACATCGAGGGCCAGGAAGGGGTAGAACATAAAGGGGCCGATGTAGTTGGTGTGGATCTGCCGCGCATGGCCGAGGGGCGCCATGCGGCCGCCCGCCAGAATACCGAGGATGTGGCCGTCGCCGGTGTGGTTCACCAGGCACAGGGGGAACATGGCGGCGTCGCGCAAATTGCGGTCCACCATGGACTCGTTGTTCATGTAGTCGCCGGCGGCCAGCACGACGCCCTTGGTGGCGTTGAGCTTGACGTAGCTGCCGTCCTTTTGCTTGCCGATGGCGCCCGTTACGGTGCCGTCCTCCTCCTGGACCAGCTGCACGCAGGGGGTCTCGTAGTAGAACGTGGCGCCGCCCTCGGCCGCCTTCTGGGCCAGGGCCACCATAAGATCCTGGTTCGAGGCCTGGGTGGCGTCGCACACGGCGACGACGCCGCCATCGTCGTAGCGGATGGAGCTGTCGGTGAGGAACTCGATGGGCTCGATGCCGACCGAGCGTCCCTGGCTGATAACCCAGGGTACGGCCTCCTCGGCATATTCCACATAGTAGTTGAACAGCTCGTTGTTGATGCGCCAGTCGTTGAGGCGGGCCCAGTCGCTGCGCCACCGCACGATGCCGGCGGGGTTCGAGTGGGCCTTTACGACGAAGGAGCAGCCGTTGCCGTTGGCCGAGACCGTGGCCTCCTTCTGGAGGCAGGCCACCTTCGCGCCCTCCTCCACGGCGGTGAGCACGGCGGGCACGCCGGCACAGCCCGCGCCTACTACGACGATGTCGTAGGTTTCCTCGGCGGCAAATTCCGTAATGGGCTCGCGTTCCACGATGCTGAACTCGAAGTCGCTCTCCTTGAGGTCGGCCGGCAGCTCGCCGGCCGCCGTGCTGGCGAGCGCGTCGTTGGCTGCCGGAGTCGACGGGGCACAGCCGGCGGCGCCCAGAAGTGCGGCGCCCGCCGCCAGGCCGGCCCCGCCCTTGAGGAACGTCCGTCGATCCATGTTCTCCATGTTTCCCTCCTTGGGGTCGTTGCACGTGGGCGCTTCTCCGCGCCCGGGGCGGCTTGTGCCGCCTCGGTGCCCATACTGCCCCTCTTGCCGCTTTCGCGCTTCCCATGGAAAGGGGGGTAATGTGTCGCGCCCTTTCCCATAAAATGGTGATATGACTGTATGAGCGGCACCTTTTGGGCCGCCATCCCCGCTGTGGCCGCCGGCGGCCGTCCGCCGGTCGCTTCCGTCCGCCTTCGGCGGCCCGCGACGCCGCTGCCCGATTGGGGCGGGCCCGCGGGGGTCGGGCGCGGCTTCTCGTGGAATGATGGGAGGCGTACCGATGCGCGACGATTGACCGAAGAGGAGCAACCATGGCCATCTTCAGCCCCACCGAGATCACCGACAACTACATGAGGGCCTCCGTGGGCAAGGCCGCCTCGCCGGCATGGCGGCTGTTCCTGCTGGCGGTGGCCGCCGGCGTGCTCATCGGGCTCGGCGCGGTCACCTCGTCCACGGCCGCCCACGGCCTGGAGAACGCCGGGCTCGTGCGGCTCATGTCGGGGCTCATCTTCCCCGTCGGCCTCATGATGGTCATCCTCATGGGCACCGAGTTGTTCACGGGCAACGCGCTCATGGTGACCGCCGCCATCGACGGCCAGATCACCTGGGGACGGCTTTTCCGCAACTGGGGCATCGTGTTTCTCGGCAACCTCGTGGGGGCCGTGGCCTTGGCCGCCTGCATGGCGTTCTTCGGCCAGCTGAACATCGGCGGGGGAGACTTGGCGGTGTACACGGCCAAGGTGGCTGCCGCGAAGAACGCGCTGCCGTGGATGAACGCCTTCGTGCTGGGCATCTTCTGCAACCTCATGGTGTGCATCGCCGTGTACCAGGCCAACACCGCCCAGGACACCGCCGGCAAGGTGCTCGCCATCTTCTTCCCCATCATGGGCTTCGTGCTGGCCGGCTTCGAGCACTGCGTCGCTGACATGTACTACGTGCCCGCGGGCATTTTCGCCTATATGAACCCGGCGTACACGGGGCTCATCGATGCGGCGGGCATCAATGTGGCCCTGCTCAACTTCGGCGACTTCATCTTCGCGAACCTCATTCCCGTGACCTTGGGCAACATCGTTGGCGGCGTGGCCGTGGGGCTGGTCATGTACGCCTGCCATGGCACGAAGAGGGCGTAGAAGAATCTGCCGAATTCTTCAGGAATGTGGGTAATTCGGTCAGGTTTTGCGGCTTCCCTGCGGGTGCTCTTGCGAAGCGCGGTCGACGGCCTATGATGGGAGCATGGCGAACGGACTGACATATCAGCGCACCACCACGACCCCCGAGGCCACCAAGCAGCTGGCGGCGACGCTCGCGCCCTACCTGCACGCGGGCGACACCATCGTTCTGACCGGCGATTTGGGGGCGGGGAAGACCCAGTTCGTGCAAGGAGTGGCCGCAGCCCTCGGCGTGCGGGCGGCGGTGACAAGCCCCACCTTCAACATCCTTTTGGAGTACCACGACGGGCGCCTGCCGCTGTACCACTACGACCTGTACCGGCTGGATGCGCGCTGGCAGCTGGAGGACATCGACTACTACAGCGCCATCGACGGCGACGGAGACGGAGCGGCCTTCGTGGAATGGGCCGAGAAGTTCCCCGAGGACATGCCCTACGACTATCTGGAGATCGCCATCACAGTCGACGGCGACGGCGCACGGCGCATCGTCGCGCACTCCTTCGGATCCCGTTCGCGCCAGCTTTTGTGCGTGTGGGCCAACGATTCCAAATCGCGCTTGGGAAAGTGCCAGCTGTAGAGAGAGACCTCGGGCAGTTCGCTATCTTGGGTTCGCTATCTTGCGGCGCGCGGGCAGTGGGGTACAATAGGCCGCACTGATTTGTCGTTTTCGGGAAGGTTCTCCCTTTGAATACACAGCGTTCTTTCGTACTTGCCTTCGACACGGCCAACGAGGTCATTGCCATTGGGCTGGGAAAGCTTGATGCCGCCACGCAGTCGATCGAGTGCGTGGCGAGCGTGGAAGTGGAGGCGCGGCGGGCGTCGAACACCCAGCTACTGCCGCGCATCGATGAGCTGTGCGCCCAGGCCGGCGTGGGCCGCGGCGAGATCGCCTGCGTGGCCGTGGGACGAGGCCCGGGGTCGTTCACCGGGGTGCGCATCGCCCTGGCCTGTGCCAAGGGCATCGCGTCCGCGTTAGAGGTGGGCCTTGTGGGCGTCTCGTCGCTGGACGCGGTGGCCTGGGGCGCGTGGAAGGCGAGTGAGCGCGGGTCATTGCTCGTCGTGGCCGACGCCATGCGCCGCGAGGTGTATCCCGTGGAATACCGCCTGAGCGACGCGGGGGCGGAGCGCGTGACCGCCGACCGCGTGATCAAGGCGGATGCCTTCGCCGAAGAGCTCGGCGCGACAAGTGCCTCCGATCGCCTGATCGCGGGCGATGCCCTGCGCAAGTACGTGGAGCTTTTCGAAGGCGCGGGCATCCTTCTGCCCGAGGCGCTGTGGACGCCGACGGGCGCGGGCCTCTTGATGGCGCTTCGGGCCTCATGGCGCGCGGGGGAGTGCGATCCCCTCGACGCCGAGCGCCACGATCCGGCCTTCGCCCTGCCCGTGTACACGCGCCTGTCGGACGCCGAGGAGAACGAGCGGCAGCGCCTGGCCCGGGCCGACGGTGCCCTGGCGGGCAAGCGGGGCTCGAAGCACGTGACCATGAACGACACGGCCATCGCCAACGCCCGGGCCAACGGCGAGGGCATCGCCTACAAGCCGCTCGATGCGTGTCATGTGGCCGATGTGGCGGCCCTGGAGGCGGCCGTGATGGGAACCGATGCGTGGAACGAGACGCTCGTGGCCGACGAGCTGGGCCGCGCCGACCGGGTATGGTGGGCCGCCTACGCCGCGGACCCGAAGATGCCGCTTTCCGCCGAGGCGCCTCTGGTGGGTTATGCCGGCGGCTGGGTGGTCGACGGCGACTTGCAGATTCTGAAGGTGGGAGTGGATCCCGCATGGCGCCGCCACGGCATCGCTCGCGTCCTGCTCGCCCGCGTGGCCGACGACGCCCGCAACCTGGGGGCGCGCACGAGTTCGCTGGAAGTACGTGCCGCAAACGCCGGGGCCCAAGCGCTGTATGCGGCCCTCGGCTACGAGGTGCTGGGCCGCCGCCCGCGCTACTACTCCGACGGCGAGGACGCCCTCATCATGCAGGGCCCTCTGCCCACCATCACCCTGGCAGCGGTTCCGAACGGTGCGGTGGCTGACGCGCGGCCTGGCTATGTTTCGGGCCCAGGGGCGACCGAGGTCGCCCCCTACGGGGAGAGCGATGTGATCGCGACAAATCATCCTCTCATTCTGGCCATCGAGTCTTCCTGCGACGAGACGGCCGCCGCCGTCATCGACGGCGGGGGAGTTTTGCGCTCGGACGTGGTGGCGACCCAGGTGGATTTCCACGCCCGCTTCGGCGGCGTCGTCCCCGAAATTGCCAGCCGCAAGCACATCGAGGCCATCTGCGGCGTGTGCGACGAGGCGCTCGACGTCGCTGCGGCGAGCCTGGGGCGATCGAGCCTCCGCTGGCGCGACCTCGATGCCGTGGCCGTCACCTACGCGCCGGGACTCGTGGGCGCACTCGTGGTGGGCGTGGCCTTCGCCAAGGGCGCGGCCTGGGGCGCCGACATTCCTTTTATCGTGGTGAATCATTTGGAAGGGCACCTGTACGCCAACAAGATCGGGCTGGAGGATTTCGCGCCGCCGGCGGTGGTCTCGCTCGTGTCCGGGGGCAACACTCTGCTCGTGCATATGGCCGACTGGGGCGACTATCGCGTGCTCGGCGCGACGATCGACGATGCGGTGGGCGAGGCCTTCGACAAGGTGGCCAAGGCGCTGGGCCTGGGCTACCCCGGCGGCCCGGTCGTCTCGAAGTTCGCCGCCGAGGGCGACCCGGATGCCATTCCGTTCCCCCGGGCCATGCTGCATTCGGGTGATTTGCGCTTCTCGCTCTCGGGCCTGAAGACCGCCGTGGTCACCTACATCAACAACGAGCGCGCCGCCGGGCGCGAGCTCAATGTGCCCGACATCTGCGCGAGCTTCACGGCGGCCGTTGTGGACGTGCAGGTGGCCAAAGCCCGCGCGGCCCTGCGCGAGACGGGGGCGCCCACCTTCTGCCTCGGCGGCGGCGTGGCGGCCAATCCGACCTTGCGCGCCGCCTACGAGCAGATGTGCGCCGAGGAGGGCGTGCGCCTCGTGATGCCGCCGCTCGCCTCCTGCGGCGACAACGCCGGCATGATCGCCGAAGTGGCGCTCGACCGCTATCGGGCCGGGGCGTTCTCGCCGCTTAGCACCGACGCTTTGGCCCATGGCGACTTGGAGGTGCCGTACTAGCGGCTCCGGGCGTCAGGGTTCGGGCGTTTCCGATTGCCCTTAGCGGCCCGGAGCGTTGAGCCCAAAACAAAAGCCCGAAGAGTCGGCGGCTCTTCGGGCTGGGCGAGCGATGGGGCAGGTGCCCCGTGGCCTTTGCGGGCCGAGGCCTTCTCTAGTGGCGGCAGGCGTTGGCGGGATCCATGAGCGCGACCTTGCCCTCCGCGAACAGGCGGGCCACGTTACCGACGTTGGGCTCGGTGGTGTCGGAGTAAACCTTGATGCCGGCGTTGGTGAAGCGAGTGAACGGCGGCATGCCCATGCCCACGGTGAGAATGCCGTCGACGCCGATGCCGGAGACGAAGTCGATCACGCCGCCGCAACCCACGGCATCGTGATCGGCGTTCTTCACCGACTCGACGCCCACGATGTTCATGTCGTCATCGAACTCGACGACGGTCATGTACGCGGCGTGGCCGAAGTGCCCGCTGCGGATGCTCTCGAGGCCGGCGTCGGTTTCGCTGGGGATGGCGATCTTCATGCGAATGCTCCTTTGCTGTTGCGACTTGCCCTTTGCTCGGGCAAGTCATACGTGTCTTTCAGGGCGAATTATAGCTTGAGCTGCGTCAAACATGCGTTGAAAATCGGCGACGACCTCCGAAGTGGCGTCCGGTGCACCAGCGTTCGAGGCGCCGTTGCTTCTAGCTCGCTCGCGCTGTATCCGTTGAAAGCTGAATAGCGGGGCGGATGCGACGCAGACGCGGAGACGAGCTGCCGGACTGCAATCTTAATACCGTCTTAATGCGGGCGCATGAACCTTAACGGCGTCTTTAGCCCTTGCTGATTATGCTGACATTCATCGGGTGGTGCTCTTGCGCGCGAAGCGCGTTGCCTCCCGGATGTTGGCAAGCGGTCCTGCGGGATCTTGAGAGACAAGGGCAAGATCATGTTCGTGGTGACACCTATCGTGGGCGTGTTGGCGCTCGTCGCGATGGCGTATTTGGCAGTTTTGCTGCTGCGGGGCGGTGAGCAGCGATGAGCGCGATCGCGGGGTCGGAGTTTCTGCAGGCGGGCGTGCTGGTGGCGCTCGTCGTGGCCTGCGCCCTCCCGCTTTCGGGGTATTTGGTTGACGTGATGGAAGGTCGGCCCCTTCTCATTCGGCGTGCGCTTGGCCCGCTCGAGCGCTCTGCGTGCCGTCTTGTGGGCGCGCGCGAGGATGATGGTATGGATTGGAGGCGTTTTCTCGCCAGTGCGCTCGCCTTTACGGCGGTAAGCTTTATCGGCCTCTTCACCCTGCTGATCTGCCAAGGCGCACTGCCTTGGAACCCCGAGCGCTTTCCGGGGCTTGCGCTCGATACGGCCTTCAATATGACGGCGAGCTTTGTGACGAACACCAATTGGCAGCCTATCGCCGGTGAGACGAATCTGAGCTACTTCTCGCAGGCGGTTGGTCTGGCGGTGCAGAACTTCCTTTCGCCGGCCGTCGGCATCGCGGTGGCATTCGCGTTGCTGAGGGGCCTGGCATCTTCGGACGGCGGCAAGCTCGGGAACTTCTTCGTCGATGTCGTGCGCGCGGTGCTCTACGTGCTGCTGCCCCTGTCGCTGGTGCTCGCTTTGGTGGGAGTATGGCAGGGATCCCCCCAGACGTTTCAGGGCTATGAGATGGTGCAGCTTTTGGAGCCGGTGAGCGTTGATGCCGAGGGGGCTCTCGTCGATGCCGATGATCCGACGGCGGTGCAGGAGGTGACCGAGGCGGTCGTACCGCTCGGTCCGCAATCGTCTCAGGTGGCTATCAAGCAGCTGGGAACAAACGGCGGCGGTTTCAACGGCGCGAATTCCGCCTCGGCTTTGGAGAACCCCACGCCGCTTACGAATCTCCTCCAATGTGCGGCGATGCCGCTCATCCCCTTCGCTCTGATATTTGCTTTCGGGCGCATGGTGGGCGACCGTCGGCAGAGTCGCGCGCTCATGACGGTTGTCCTCGCGATTCTCGCGGCGGGCCTGTTTTCCGTTATCGCCGCTGAGACGGCGGCCACGCCCCAGCTTTCAGCCGATGGGGCAGTGTATCTGGGCGCCTTGGATCAGTCGGCTGGCAATATGGAGGGAAAGGAATGTCGTATCGGCGTCGGAGAATCGGCGGCGTGGACGGCGCTCACGAGCGCTACTTCCAACGGTTCGGCCAACGCATCAATCGAGGCCATGACTCCTATCGGAACGCTGGTGCCGCTGGCGCTCATCGGACTTGGCGAGGTGGTCGGCGGCGGTGTCGGCACGGGTTTGGTGGGCCTGCTTGGCTTCGCGGTGCTGGCGGTGTTCGTTGCGAGCCTGATGATAGGACGCTCTCCTGAATACCTGGGAAAGAAGCTGGGTCCGGCCGAGATGCGCATGGCGGTCGTTATCGTGGTGGCGCCGGCGCTTGCCATCCTGCTTGCCGCATCGGTGCTTGTGATGAGCCCCGCCAGCGCGGCGGCGGTGGGAACTCCGGCCCCCTTCGGTTTTACCGAGTTGCTGTATGCGGCCACTTCGGCCGGCGGAAACAATGGCAGCGGCCTTTCCGGTCTGAGCTCGAACACGCCGCTGATCAATGTGGTGCTGGGGGTGGAAATGCTCTTTGCCCGCCTGGCTCCGCTCGCTGCGGCGCTGGTGCTCGCCGGGAATTTGGCGCAGCTCAAGGTTCAGGCGACGGGAGCGGTCGGGCTTTCCACCTCCGGCGCTTTGTTCGCCGTGCTGCTGTTGGTCATCATCGTGCTCATCGGCGCGCTCTCCCTTCTTCCGGCTTTTGCGCTGGGACCTCTGGCCGAGCAGTTCATGGGTGCGTTCTAGGTAAGGTGCGTGGTCTATGAAAAAGGAAACGAAACGAGCGATTCGCGACGCTTTTGCCAAGCTGTCCTTTCGCAGCCAGGCTCAAAATCCGGTTATGCTCATGGTGTATCTGTCGGCCTGTTTGACCACCGTGCTGCTTGCGTTGGCGCTCGCGGGCATATCTGACGCTCCGTGGGGCTACATTGCGGCAATTTGCGTGGTGCTATGGGCGACGGTGCTGTTCGGAAACTTTGCCGAGTCGCTCGCCGAGGGTCGCGGCAAAGCGCAGGCCGATGCGCTGCGCTCCGCCAAACGCGATGTCGAGGCGTGCCTCATAGACAACGCCGCCCTCGCTGATGCCGCCACGATGGAAGACCCGTCGGCGTTTCTTGCTGATCGAGGCCGCGCGGTGGGATCGGCTACGTTGAAGCGGGGGCAGGTGTACCTTGTTCGCGCGGGCGAGCAGGTGCCCGCCGACGGCGAGGTCATCATGGGGGCGGCAAGCGTGGACGAAAGCGCGATTACCGGCGAATCGGCGCCGGTCGTGCGCGAGAGCGGCGGCGATCGGTCGTCGATTACCGGAGGCACGACGGTGCTCTCCGATTGGCTGGTAGCGCGGGTGACCGCTGAGGCGGGTCAGAGCTTTCTCGATAAGATGATCGCCATGGTCGAGTCAGCCGCGCGCAAAAAGACCCCCAACGAGCAGGCTCTCGAGCTGCTGCTCATCGCGCTGACGTTGGTGTTTCTTGCGGTGTCGCTGTCCTTGTACCTGTTCGGAGCATTTACCGCCGCGCAGCACGGCGCGGGAAATCCTCTGGGAATCACCTCGTTGGTGGCGTTGTTCGTGTGCCTGGCGCCTACCACCATCGGCGCGCTGCTGTCCGCTATCGGCATTGCCGGCATGAGCCGACTGAATGCAGCCAATGTGCTGGCCACCAGCGGACGTGCCGTCGAGGCGGCGGGTGATGTAGATGTGCTCCTGCTCGACAAAACGGGCACTATCACGCTCGGCAACCGTCAGGCTGCGGCCTTTCTGCCCGTTGGCGGCGTTAGCGAGCGCGAACTTGCCGATGCGGCTCAGCTGGCAAGCCTGGCCGACGAGACGCCCGAGGGACGCAGTGTGGTGGTGCTCGCCAAGGAGCGCTTCGGCATCCGCGAGCGCGAGTTGGCGCAGTCCGGTTTTGCGGTAGTTCCCTTTACGGCCCAAACGCGCATGAGCGGTGTGGATTTCGAGGGTCACGAGATTCGCAAGGGTGCGGCCGACGCCGTGCGGGCTTACGTGGAAGCGCGCGGGGGCGTCTTTGGCGCGGAGGTGGCCGCCGTGGCTGAGGAGGTGTCTCGATCGGGCGGGACGCCTTTGGTGGTGGCGCGCGATGCG
Organism: Adlercreutzia sp. CNCM I-6207; assembly: GCF_977072305.1. Classification (NCBI taxonomy): domain Bacteria; kingdom Bacillati; phylum Actinomycetota; class Coriobacteriia; order Eggerthellales; family Eggerthellaceae; genus Adlercreutzia; species Adlercreutzia sp. CNCM I-6207. The sequence continues at coordinate 26,428 of NZ_CDRVLZ010000004.1, read as the reverse complement.
CGCGTGCTCGGCGTCATTCACTTGAAGGACATCATCAAGTCGGGCATTCGCGACAACTTCGCCGACTTGCGCGCCATGGGCATTAAAACAGTGATGGTCACGGGCGATAACCCCCTCACGGCCGCTGCCATCGCCGCTGAGGCGGGGCTTGACGACTTTATTGCCGAGGCCACGCCCGAAGCGAAGCTTGCGGCCATCCGTCGCTACCAGGCCGAGGGGCATCTGGTCGCCATGACAGGCGACGGCACCAACGACGCTCCGGCGCTGGCCCAAGCCGATGTGGCCGTGGCCATGAACTCCGGCACTCAGGCGGCCAAGGAGGCCGGCAACATGGTGGACCTGGATTCCTCGCCCACCAAGCTCATCGAAATCGTGCGTATCGGCAAGCAGCTGCTCATGACCCGCGGCAGCCTCACCACGTTTTCGATCGCCAACGACCTGGCAAAGTACTTCGCGGTCATCCCGGCGCTGCTCGTGCCCCTTTATCCGGGTTTGGAGGTGCTCAACATCATGCATCTGGCCACACCCGCCTCGGCGATGCTTGCGGCCATCATATACAACGCTCTTATCATCGTCGCGCTCATTCCGCTTGCGCTGCGCGGGGTGAAGTGTCGCGAGGCGTCGCCGCACCGTCTGCTCGCGCGCAATTTGGCAGTGTACGGCTTGGGCGGCGTGATCGTTCCCTTTGCGGCCATCAAGGCGCTCGATGCGCTCATGGTGTTTGTCGGCGTTGCGTAAAGGCATCCGGGCCGCAACATGGCGGCGGCCTTCGTTTGAACCGCTGTGAAGGCAATTTTCGAGAACAGGAAGAACGCATTATGAGTGGAAAGATGGTGACGCGGTGCTTCGCGAGTGCCCTGGCGTTGTTTATCGCGGCAAGTGTGCTGTGCGGGATCGTTTACCCCTGGGCTGTGACGGGGCTGTCGGCTATAGCGTTCCCGTACCAGGCGACAGGCTCTATTATCGAGGTTGACGGGGTGAAGTACGGCAGCGAGTTGGTGGGACAGCCCTTTAAGAGCGACACCCATTTGTGGGGTCGGCCCACGGTGGTCGACGCCAGCTCCTTCTCCGATGCGGAGGGGCAGCCGCTTTTGTGGTACAGCCCCGAGAACCTCAGTCCCGCGAGCGACGAGTTTGCCGCGCGAGTGGACGAACGCATACAGCAGGTGCGGGCGGCCCATCCCGACCGTGCCGCGCAGCCCGTTCCAAGTGATTTGGTGACGGTGTCGGGATCGGGCTTCGATCCGCATATCTCGCCGGCCGCTGCCGATTACCAGGTGGAACGTATCGCTGCGGCAACGGGACGGCCCGAGAGAGAGGTGCGTGCCATTATTGCTCAGTGCACCGAGTACCCCCTGTTGGGCATTATCGGCGAAGCGCGGGTGAATGTGCTGAAGGTGAACCTCATGCTCGACGGCGTGCTGGAGTAAGTGGAGCTTGGCGCGCTTGGAGAAAACCTGAGGGAAACGGATAGCGAATGAGATGCGGCTGAGGAGTGAGGCGTGCTAGGATGCAGGGGCGCTGTCGGGACGACGCGAAAGGGCAAGTGACGTGGCGGAAGTTCGAGAGAGATGGGAGATCGGCGGCGGCCGCGGCGACCCCGATGCCATCCTACAGCGAATCCGGGAGGAAGAGGAAGCGGGTGAGGCGGAGCGCTTCGAGGGGCGCGGCCGGCTCAAGGTGTTCTTCGGGTACGCTGCCGGCGTGGGAAAGACCTTCGCCATGCTCACCGAGGCTCATCATGTCCAAGATGAGGGCGTCGATGTGGTAGTGGGCTACGTTGAGCCGCACACGCGTGCCGACACCCTTGCCTTGCTCGATGGCCTGGAAGTGCTGCCCGTGAAATCGGTGAAGCACCGAAACGTCGCTTTGCGCGAATTCGACCTCGACGCCGCCCTGAAGCGCCGTCCCCAAGTTGTGCTGGTAGACGAGCTGGCGCATACCAATGCGCCGGGGTGCCGCCATCGCAAGCGCTATCAAGATGTCGAAGAGCTGCTCCGTGCGGGTATCGATGTGTACACGACGGTGAATGTGCAGCATCTCGAGGGGCTTAACGACAAGATTGCCTCCGTGACGGCTGTGGCGCCCTCCGAGCGGATCCCCGACCGCGTTTTCGACGCGGCCGATTCGGTCGAAGTCGTCGATTTGGAGCCTGCTGACCTCATCAAGCGCCTGCGTTCGGGCAAAATCTACGCGCCCGAGCGGATCGGGTCGGCGCTTTCGCACTTTTTCTCGCGATCGAATTTGGCGGCGCTGCGCGAAATTGCCCTGCGTCGCGCTGCCGACCGCCTCACGCGCGCCTCTGCGGCTACGGTGCCGCATGCGGCTGGCGGCGAAGACGTTTTGGTGCTGGTGACCGCCGATGCGGCGGCGCCGCGAGTTATTCGCGCGGCAGCGGGTATGGCCGAGGCGTTTGGCGGCTCGTGCACGGCGCTTGTGGTCGAATCGGGCGGCGAGGGCGTGGAGGGGCGATCGAAAGGCGATGCGGCCCTTGCCCGCTCGATCGCCCTTGCGGAGGAGATGGGTGCGCACATCGTCACGTTGACGGGGGACGATCCGGTGCAGCCCGTGGCCCTTTACGCCGCAGCGGCGGGTATTCGCCGTATCGTGGTGCCCTCGATGCCCGGTCGCATCGGCCTGCTCGGATGCGGGGACGTGGCGTCGCGGTTGATGCGGGCCGCTCCCGAGGCCATGGTGACGGCCGTCCCCGCGGTGGACGCCCCCTCGGTGCTCGAGCGCTTGCGCACCCATGCGAGCTTTCGCCTCACGGCCTCCGATGTTTTTCGAGCGCTTCTCGCGATAGCCGTTGCGACGGCGCTGGGGGAAGTGGCGTGGCTGGCAAGCCCTACGCCCTCGATCATCCTCATGACCTATCTGCTGGTCGCGCTGCTGCTCGCCACGCGCGCGGATGGTTTTCTGTATGCCGTGCTTGTGGCGCTGGGCAGTGTCGTGGCCTACAACTTCTTCTTCACGGCGCCGCGCTACACCTTCCATGCCTATAGCCTATCGGCCCCCATCATCTTCGCGTTTCTGCTGATAGGAACATTGGGGGCCTCATCTTTGGCCATCCGACTGAAGCGTCAGGCGACCACGGCGGCGCGACGGGCCTATCGTACCGAGGTGCTTTTGGAGAGCAGTCGGGAGTTCCAGGCGGTCGTGAGCCTCGGCGCTTGTTTGGAGACGGCGGCGGCCCAAGTGGTGAAGATTCTCGATCGGCCGGTGGTGATGTACCAGGTCGACGGGGCGGCGCATGGCGGCCTCCTTCCGCCGCGGGTCTTCGATGTCCCCGGCAGCGGCGGGGGAGACGCCGAGAAGCTGGATCTCGCGGCTCCGGGCGAGATGGCTGTTGCGTCGTGGGTCGCCGCCAATGGCGAGGCCGCCGGCGCGACGACGGATACCTTGCGCGAGGCGCGCTGCCTGTACCTTCCCATTCGTTCGAAGGATCGCGTGTTCGGTGTGGCGGGATTGGTGATGGAGCAAGGCGATGACGACTTCGGCTCCTTCGAGCGCAATCTGCTCGTAGCGCTGCTTGACGAATGCGGTCAGGAGGCGGAGGCTCTGGCGCTGGCGAGCGAGCGGAAGAACCTCGCCGTCAAGGCCGAGAAAGAGGCGCTGCGCTCGAATCTGCTGCGTGCCATTTCCCATGATTTGCGAACGCCGCTCACGAGCATCTCGGGCGACGCCGATATGTTGCTCGCCTCGGGGGACGTCCTGGACGAGGCGCAGAGGAAGCGTTTGACGTCGGATATCCATGAGGACGCGAATTGGCTGATCAATCTGGTGGAAAATTTACTGTCGGTGACGCGGCTCGACGACGGCGACGTCGAAGTGTCGCGCGCCCCCGAACTGGTTTCCGACGTGCTGGCCGATGCGCTGCGCCATGTCAGTCGCTTTGTGAGCGAGCATCGGCTGACGGTGGAGATCGAGGATGAGTTTCTCCTGGCTCAGATGGACGGACGTTTGATTGTGCAGGTGGTGGTGAACCTTTTGAACAACGCCATCGCCTACACGCCCGCGGGGTCGTCCATTCGCCTCACCGCGCATCGCGAGCGCAGCGCTTCCGGCGATAGGGTGGTTGTCGCGGTGGCCGATGACGGTCCGGGCATCCCTCTCGCCGAGCAAGCGCGCGTGTTCGATCTGTTCTACCACGGGGGACGGGTGGGCACAGGCTGCGAGGACGGCGAAGGGGGCGATGCGCGTCGAGGAATGGGGCTGGGTCTTTCGCTTTGCCGCTCTATCTTAAGGGCGCACGGCAGTGATATCGTGTTGCGCGATGCCTATCCGCACGGTTGCGTGTTCTCGTTCGCTCTTCCCGCGGCAGAGCTGCGCGAAGAGGCTCCGGTTGGCGTCGTCGAGGAAGGGAGTGCGGACGTTGAGCGATAGAAACGAGGGCGTTATCCTCGTTGTGGAGGATGACCCGGCGGTGCGCAATCTGGTTACGTGTGCCCTTGACGTGCACGGCTATCGTTCGCGCGAGGCATCCACGGCTACGGCGGCTCTCGCTGACCTTACGTGCGCGAGGGATGTCAACCTCGTCATTTTGGATTTGGGACTGCCCGATCGCGACGGGACGGAGGTCATCGGAGCGGTGCGCGGATGGTCGCGCGTGCCGATCATCGTTCTGTCGGCGCGCCAGGAGGATGCCGATAAGGTGACGGCTCTTGATGCGGGGGCCGATGATTACCTGACAAAGCCCTTCTCAGTTGCGGAGCTGCTTGCCCGAGTGCGCGTGGCGCTGCGTCGCGTCGCCTTCGACGAGACCGAGGAAGAGGCGGGGGAGACGTATCGCAATGGCGATCTCGCCATCGACTTCGATGCCAAGGTTGTCGTGAGGGGCGACGACGAGATTCATCTGACTCCCATCGAGTACAAGCTTCTGGTGCTTTTGGCCCACAATACCGGCAAGGTACTCACCCACAACTACATTCTGAAGGAGGTGTGGGGCGCCGCCCTGGCGAGCGACTTGCCCAGCCTGCGCGTGTTCATGGCCACCTTGCGCAAAAAGATCGAGCCCGATCCTGCCAGCCCGGTCTATCTCCAAACCCACGTTGGCATCGGCTACCGCATGCTGCGTGTGGAATAGGTTTTCGCTTCTGCCCCATGTTGTCATATACATTGGCGAGCGTTTGTGTCATACTTCGGGAAACGGAATCGAAGGGGGCGCGTTGTTCGGGGAGCTGGTGACAGCCTATCTGTTCTTGGCCGGGGTCGGCGCGGGCGGCGTGGCCGCGGCGTCTGTGGCCGACCTGCTCTTCGTGCGCGAGCCCTTCGGCGCGGATGTGGTGCCTGACTTCGCTGAGAAGCGCCCGGCTGAGCGCCTGGTTGCCGGTGTGCTGGCCCTCTCGTGCGGGGCGCTGGCCCTGGGCGCCGGCTGCCTCGCCGCCGACCTCGGACGTGCCGACCGCGTGCTGTCGCTGTTTTTGGCACCGCCCGTCACGCTCATGAATCTGGGCGCTTGGGCCGTGGCGCTGCTGACGGCGGTGGCGGCAGCGCTTGCCCTGGCGCGGTTTCTGTACGTGCCCTGGTTGCGTCGGTGCGCGATGGTGGTCGCGGAGATCGTCGCCTGCGGGCTGGCCGTGGTCGTGGCGGTTTACGCCGGGCTGCTGCTGCAGACGCTTTCCGGGGTGCGGCTGTGGTCGTCGCCCTGGGTACCGGCGCTCTTCGCACTGTCGGCCGCCTCCTGCGGCTGCGCCCTGCTCATGGCCGGGGCGCTTTTCGTGGAAGGCGACGGGAGCGTTCGGAAGGCGGTGCGCAGTGCCGCCCGCGTCGATGTGGTCGTCATCGTGGCGGAGGCGGTGGCGGCCGCGGGGCTTCTCGCCTTCGCGCTGGGAAGCGATCACGCGGGTGTGCGAGCCTCGGCGACGAGCCTCATGCACGGCCCGGCGGCGCTGCCCTGGTGGGCGGCTTTCGTGGCCTGCGGTCTTGCGGCGGCGCTCGCCGTGGAAGTCGGCTGCCTTGTTCGCGGGCACGGGCGCTCGCGCTCGGCTGCGAAGGCGGTCGCGAAGGCGTATCCCGCTGCGGCCCTGGCTCTTGCGGCTGCCCTCGTGCTCGTGGGTGCTCTGGGCCTGCGCGCCGCGGTGGTGGAGGCCGGTGCCCAGCGTCCCTTGGAGCTGCAGGAAGCGGAAGCCCCCGCTTCCGTACCTTCCGAAAACGAGGAGGCGGCGGGCTTGCGTTCCGCGCCTTCCGCAGAGGAAAGCGGGGGAGAAGGCTCCGCAACGGAAAGAGAGGACGTGATCCTGTGGTCAAACTAGGCAAGACGATACCTGCCGGGGATTTGTTCGAGCTGGACGCCGCCAGCTCCATTCCCGTCTGGCTTCAGCTGAAGAACCGCTTCATCTACCTCATCACCTCGGGGTTCTACCTGCCGGGCGACCAGCTGCCCACGGTGCGGGGCCTGGCCGCCGAGGTGGAGGTGAACTACAACACCGTGAGCAAGGTGTACCAGAGCCTGGAGGAGGACGGCTACATCGTGTCGAAGCGGCGGCTCGGGGCGTTCGTGGCCGATGTGTCCGACAAGCCCGGCGTCTCGGCCGAGGTGACGGCGGAGATCGTCACGGCAGAGTACCTCAAGCGCTGCCAGGAGCTCGGCATGTCGCTGGAGGATATCGACGCGCAGTTCACAGCGGCGCTCGTGGCCGCCAAGGCCAAGCGCGAGAAGGATGGCACAAGCGAAGGAGCAGCCCATGACCCGCAAGAAGCACGGCGCGGACGCCTCGTCAAGTTCCCCGAGCCCGCAGGAGAGGGCGCCGCAGACGGGCGCGCGGCTGGAAACGGGGCGTAACCGCACCTCTCGCAACGGCGCCGTGGCGTTCACCATCATCGTGTTCGCCGCCGTTTGCGCGCTGGTGCTCGCCTGCGCCCAGGCCCTCGCGGGCGGCATCGGCCTCGCGGCCCTCGTGATCGCCGTGGTGGTCGGCATCCTGGCCGCCTCGTCGGTGCACATCGTCATGGAATGGGAGCGCGCCGTGGTCATGCGCTTCGGCCGGTTCAACCGCGTGGCCGGGCCGGGGCTCGTGTTCACGTGGCCCGTTATCGAGTTCTACACGGTGCGCATCGACCAGCGCGTGGCGGCCACCTACTTCGGCGCCGAGGAGACGCTCACGTCCGACTTGGTGCCCGTGAACGTGGATGCCGTGGTGTTCTGGATGGTGTTCTCCCCGAAGAAGGCCGCCACGGAAGTGGAGGACTACGTGAGCGCCGTGGCGTGGATGGCCCAGGCCACGCTGCGGGCGGCCATCGGCCGTGCGAGCCTGGCCGAGGTGGCCTGTCGGCGCGATCAGCTGGATGCCGAGCTGAAAGAGGTGCTGGAGGCGAAGCTGGACGGCTGGGGGATCGACGTCATAGACGTGGAGGTGCGCGACATCGTGGTGCCCCGCGAGCTGCAGCCGGCGATGGCCGCCGGTGCCATCGCGGCCCGCGAGCGCGACGCCCGCATGACCCTGGCCGAGGCGGAGGCGGATATCTCCGACATGCTGAAGGACGCGAGCGCCAGCTATGCCGGAGACCCCGAGGCTATGAGGTTGCGCACCATGCATCTGGCCTACGAGTCCGTGAAGCAATCTGGCGGCACGCTCGTCATCCCCAGCGCCTTCAGCGAGGGCTTTGTGCCCGAAGGCGGGGAGAAGGCCTAGCGACCGACGACGCATCTGTGCTACAATGGGCCTCGCCTAGAGAACTTGGCCCCGAAGGGCCGGGACGCCCGAAGACGTCCCGGTAGCGAGGGTGCCTAGTCCTCGCTGTTGTTGGATGACCCGTCACTATGTGGCGGGTCCCCGCTTTCTAGGGCCAAAAGTGCAACCCCAAGAGTGGCGGCTCCAATCAAAGTCTGGACTAAGGCCAGGAAAATGCTCATCTGCATCACCTCCCTCCCGTTATCTAGAATTGGTGTTAGGGGAGATGTATGCAGAGAGCCCCAGCTCCCCGCTTAATTCATAATAATACAAACAAATATTCTATAATCAAGACTTGACTTTGCAAAATGGTGCAATTTTCTGCCATGAAAATGGTTTGCATGAAATGATCTCTGATCCGGTGTTTTGAATCAAGGACAAATTTTGTCATAGATTGTCCTACATTTTCTCTTGACAACATATGACAAAGTATGACAGACTGGCAGCATCAGAATCCGGCCGATTCTAAAGACAATGTTGGAATCCCATCAATCGTGCCGCGAAAAGGCAACCGGATTCGCCCATGGGGGATGGGAAAGAGAGGGATGCATGCGTCAACTCTGCGGAGTAGCTATCCGTTTGAATTGCGTGCTCCCTTACTCGCAAGAGGAGGAGAGATGTCGAATCGGAATAGCGCGCAAGGCGGTCTGACTCGCCGAGGCTTCCTTAAAGCCACGAGTGCAGCTGCTGGTGCTGCCGTTGTCGGATCTAATCTGGTTGGTTGCACCTTCGATGCCGCGAATGCCGGAGAGCCGACAGAGGATGAAATTGCTGGCTATGGCGTCTGCCGTTCGAACTGCATGCAATCCTGTCGCTACGCTGCCCATGTGCGCGACGGTAAGATCGTTCGGTTGGAGCCTGCCGATTATGGCGAGGATCTTTATCGCGGCAGCTGTCTGCGCGGCATGTCGTACATGCATCGCATTTACGGAAAAAACCGCATCAAGTATCCTTTGCGCCGGGTCGATGGTACCGAGCGTGGCGCTGGCGAGTGGGAGCGCATCACGTGGGACGAGGCCATTGCTGAAATCGCTCAAAAGTTCTCCAGCATCGCTGAAGAGTATGGATCCCAGGCCGTAGTCTTCGACTTTGGGACGGGCAACTATGGCGAGATTCAGGGCCAGACGGGTATCTTCAATCGCCTGGGTAGTGTCATGGGGGTCTCGAAGCCTGCGGGCATGAACGACCTTTCCACTGGCTACGGCATCGATCGCGTGCTCGGCACCGGCCTTATGTATTTCGCTAACGAGGCAAAGAGTGTACTCGATTCCTCGCATATTGTGGTCTGGGGCTCGAATCCCGTGCATAGCACGCCGCAGAACTGGCGATGGATGCAACGCGCCAAGGAGCAGGGTACGCGCATTATCACCATCGATCCGGTGAAGTCTGCCACCGCCATGAAATCTGACGAGTACTATCCCATCAAGCCCACAACCGACGGCTATCTTGCTCTGGCCATGTCGAACTACATCATTGAGAACGATCTGCAGGATGTCGAATTCATTAAAAAACGCACTACGGCGCCCTTCCTGGTGCGCCAGGACACTGGCATGCTGCTGCGTAAGAGCGATTTCGAAGAGGTGCCCGAAGACGCCGACGACGAGTTCTACGTATGGGATCCCGAGAGGAGCACTGCCGTGCTGTACGGCACCGGTGCCGATCCGGCGCTCGAGGGGTCTTACGAGTATGAAGGAATTACGGTAACCACGTCGTATACCCTGTTGAAGGAGCAGCTGTCCCAGTACGTCGTAGCCGACGCCGCTGCGGAAACGGGCATGACAGAGGAAACCATCGAGCATCTAGCCCGCATGTTCGCGGAGGCCGATGCTATTTCGGTGAACATCTCCTTCGGTATGGACCATTACAACAATGGCTACCAGTCCTGTTGGGCTATTGCCATCCTTATGGCGCTGACGGGCAATGTGGGTCGCGATGGTGCCGGCTTCACGGGCATCTACCTGAATACCGCCCTCGTCTTGAATATCCCCGGACTGTGGGCCGCTCCCGGGTTCAAGGGAATGACCACGGCGTTCCCGATGACGTTGCTGCATGAGGTGGCACGCGATCAGGAATACAACGGCGAGCCGTATCCGATTAAGGCCATGGTGGCCATTCTCTCCAACTCGGCAAGCAACTGGCCCTCGCAGACTAACTACCTCGAAGAACTTCTGCCCAATCTCGATTTCCTCCTGGCTATGGACATGGAGATGACCGACACCGCTCGATACTCCGATATGATTCTGCCCATCGCTTCTTTCTACGAAAACGAGGACTTCCGCAAGGCGCACAACCTGCCCTATATCGTGCATCAGGATAAGGTGATAGATCCGCCCTTTGAGGCCAAAGACGATGTTGAGATTGCGGGTTTGATCGGTCGCGCCCTGGGCTATGCCGAAGCGTTTCCCGAGGAGTACACTTTCGACGACTACGCAAACATGCTGTTGTCGGGCCCTGCAGTGGAGGCATTCGGTGTCAGTCTCGACCGCTTACGCAAAGACGGCTATATCGAGTTGCGCACGGCACCTGGCAAGCCTGGTATTGTTGGGCGGGAAAAGTTCCCCACGGAATCCGGTTTGGCCCAACTCTACACTGAGAAGCCGGCCCCCCGCGTCATGTATGGGCAAGACATCGCAGAGCGCTTCCCCAAGGAGCATCTGGTGTACTATCAGCCCTCAGCCGAGGTGAGCGAGCGCAGCGAAGCTGCCAAGACCTACCCGCTCGTATTCATCCAGGAGCACACGCGTTGGCGTACCCACTCCCAGTGGTTTAACTCTCCTATCTTGAGAGAGCTCGATCCCGAGCCGCTCTTCAAGATGAGCCCTGAAGATGCGGCGGACCGCGGAATCGCTGACCGAGACGTCGTCGAGGTGTTCAACGATCGCGGCCGTATGGTGGTGAAGGCCATCATCGACCCGAGTCTGCCAAAGGGCATGACTCGTATGCCCAAGGGTTGGCAGCGTGATCAGTTCATTGAAGGCGGTTACCAGGAGCTCACCTACCCGCACAATGATGAATGGTCGGTGGCCTTCAATTTTTATGATACTCGCGTCGACGTAAAGAAGAGGTAGGGTGACATTATGCATTACGGATTCGCAATTGACCAAGAGCGGTGCATCGGATGCCACACCTGCGCCGTGGCCTGCAAGATTGAGAACAACCTTCCTAACGAGATTTGGTGGAATCGCATCCTGACTGATGGCGGCAGCAACGAAATGGACATTCCCAGGGGCTCGTTCCCTGACAGCTCCATCGACTACCTGCCTGTAAATTGCCAGCACTGCGGGAATCCAGCTTGTGTGAGGGTGTGTCCGGTGGGAGCTACCTACAAGGACGAGGCAACGGGTATTGTTCGCCAAGATTATGACAAGTGCATCGGGTGCCGTATGTGTATGGCGGCGTGCCCCTACACCGGCGTGCGGTCTTTTAATTGGCAAGAGCCTGAGTATATGCTCGACTATACCTTGGGCGCGAAAGATTCGCCGGAGCATCAGCGGCATACGGTTGAGAAGTGCACCATGTGCTGGCATCGAGTTGCCGATGGCGGAGAACCTGAGTGCGTGAAGGCGTGCCCTGGGCGTGCCCGCATTTGGGGCGATTTGGATGATCCGAATTCGGAAATTTCCAAGCTCATCTCTTCACGCGAGTGCAAGCAGCTGCTTCCCGAGGAGGGGACCAAGCCCTCGGTGTACTACCTGGTGTAAGCCTCCCTTTCTTGTTGATGTCGCGCGTGCTGCGGTGCGTGGCGCGCGCCTACCTCTAGGAGATTCTCATGTCTGATTTCTCTTCTGGGGCCATCGTGGACGATGACCTCGACTTCAGTGCGGCCCAAAGCAGATCGAAGAGCCGTGAGGCAGTCGGCGCGAAAGCGGCTGCGTGGGGCGGCAAGGGCCTGAACATTGCCATCGGTATCTCGGCCGTGGTGATGGTTGCGGGCATTGCGCTCTGGTTCATGCAGCTTTCCGGCGGCATGGTGCAGACCGGCATGCGCAATCTGGATTCGTGGGGCCTCTACATCACGTCCTTCATGTTCTTCGTGGGCCTCTCTGCCGGCGGCCTCATCATTTCTTCCGTTCCCAAGGCCTTCGGCATCGCCGGGTTCGGCGGCATCTCCAAGGTGGCCGTCATGAGCTCCATCGCCTGCACCGTGGCCGCTATCGGCATGGTGGTGGTCGACCTCGGCCAGCCGGCACGCCTGTGGGAGCTGTTCGCGTATTCGAACCTGGGATCGCCTCTCATGTGGGACATCCTGGTGCTGGGTACCTATCTGATCCTTTCCTGCTTCTACCTGTGGGCGCAGGTGCGCGCCGAGGTCGGCCGCATGTCGCGCACGGCCCTGCGCGCGGTCAGCGTCGTGGCGCTCGTATGCGCGGTGCTCGTGCACTCCGTGACCGCCTGGATCTTCGGCCTGCAGCAGGGCCGCGAGATGTGGCACACGGCCCTTCTCGCCCCGTGGTTCGTGTCGTCGGCGCTCGTGTGCGGCACGGCGCTCGTGATGACGGTCGCCATCGCGCTGCGCAGGGCCGGGTACCTCGAGCTCGACCAGTCCTACATGGTCAAGCTCGCCAAGCTGCTCGGCGCCTTCGTCATGGTGGACCTGTACTTCTTCGGCTGCGACCTGCTCACCGAGGCGTTCCCCGGCGGCTCGGGGGCCGAGGTGGTCGCCATGCTGGCGACCGGCCCGCTCGCCCCGTACTTCTGGACGGAGATCGCCGGCTGCGCCGCCTGCGCCGTCATCTGCTTCGTGCCGGCGCTGCGCACCAACACCTTGCTGGTGATCGGCTCGCTGCTCGCGATCCTCGGCATCTTCTGCAAGCGCGTGCAGCTGCTCGTCGGCGGCTTCCAGATCGCCAACCTGGACTACGCCGGCCCCCTGACCTCGATGCAGCACACCGCCTGGGACTCCGGCCTCTCCGGCATCTACGGGGGCATGGTCTACTGGCCGACACCGCTTGAGTTCGGTGTGACGCTCGGCGTCGTGGCCCTTGGGTTCCTCATCTTCTTCCTGGGCCTGAAGTTCCTGCCCTTGCGCCCGGTCGAGGAGGCCTCGCCTTCCAAGTAGCCGCCTCCTTATGTGCAGGCCCGCGCCGCCCCTTCCCGGCGCGGGCCTCTTCGTCAGCATGCGAGACGATTTCGCAGCTGAATTTGGGCAAGAATTTCGAGTTGTTAGACGTCGGCAGGGAAGAACTCTGGACTGCATCCGCTTAGCGATCTCTGCGAACTGGGATTTTGCCCCTTGCGGCTCTCGAACGCGCTCGATGCGCCCCGTTGAATGTCTAACAACTCGAGATTCTCGCCCTGGGAGGCTCTCGCACTTGCTTAGGCGCTTCCGAAAGGAAAGGTTCGCAATGCCGAAGAAACTTCTCGCCGCCCTCGTATTGCTGGCGGCTCTAGCCGTGACGATAGCGGCCGGCTCTGCATTGGCTCCCGGCTCTGCCATCCGTCCCATTGCCGCGGATTCCCCCTGCCCGGCCGCGGGGTGCGCCTCGGGCGCGTGCCACGGGTTCGAGGCGGTGCCCGAGCCCGACGGGGTTCACGAGATGACGTGCCCCGAAGCCGGCTGCACGTCGGCGGAGTGTCACGGGTGGGACTCCCTCATCGGGCGCTACCACCAGGCGTCGGACGCCAGCCTGAACATGTGGATCATCATGCCCACGGTGCTGGTGCTGGCTCTGTGGCTGCTCGTGCGCCGGTCGGGCCGCGGCGCGCGCGGGCGCGAGGGACGCGGCGACGTGCTAACCAGCAGCTCTGCGGAAGCCGCGCCGGCGGCGAAGGTGCCGGCCGCCCATTCGACGGCGGAGGTGTCGATCGCCCGCTCTGCCGATCTGGCCGACGCCGATTTCGATTTCGAAAGGGAAGGTGCCTGACATGAAACGCAATCGCGCGCTTTTCGACGCGGTCGTGCTGGTGGTGTACCTGGTGGCGGCCAATCCGGCTCTCACGGGTGTTCCGGTGCACGAGTTCATCGGGCTGGGGGCCTTTGTCGTCATGGGCGTTCACATTGTTGCCAGCGGCGATGGGCTTGCCGGCCGTGGCCGCGCGGGGCGGCTCGCTCTGAACATCGTGCTGCTCGTGGCGCTCGCCGCCTGTGTGGTGTCGGGCGTCATGGTGTCCGGGGCGGCGCTTCCCTCGCTCGGCCTGTACGCCACGGGCTACTCCTTCTGGGATCCGCTGCACGCCGTGGCGGCCAAGGTGCTGCTCGCGGCCCTCATCGTGCACGTGGTCGTGCGCGCCCCCGCCGCCCTGGCGGTGTTGCGGCAACGCGGGAGTCGTCGCGCCGCGGGAGGCGATTGCCCGATGGACAACTGATCCGAGCTTGTCTTGCGCCCCGCTTTTCTTCGCTATACTGTGCCGCAGAGAAATCGACGGCGTGTTTGCGATAGGCGATGCCGGACGGCGGAAAGGAGCGGGGCCGTGACATTTGGAAAAGAAGAGGTGTGCGCGTATCTGGACAGTCGCGGGGTTGTCTACGATCGAGTCGATCACGAGGCGGTCTTCACCATGGAGGCGATGGATGCGCTCTCATTGCCCTTCGCCAATGTGGTGGTGAAGAACCTCTTTTTGCGCGACGACAAGAAGCGCAACTACTATCTGGTCGTCATGCCCGAGGATAAGCCGGCGAATCTGAAGGCTTTGCGGGCGGCTCTCGGAGCGCGGCCCTTGCGTTTTGCCTCGGAAGAGGACTTGCAGGGAATTCTCGGTCTGCGCGGTGGGGCGGTCTCTCCTTTCGGCGTGCTGAACGATACGGAAGGGAAAGTGCAGGTGGTGTTGGATGCGGCTTTGCGCGATTGGCCGGCCGTGGGCGTGCATCCCAACGACAACACGGCCACGCTGCGCGTTCCTCTGTCCGACTTGCTGGCGCTGTTCGAAGATCGCGCCGTGCCCTATCGGTTCGTCGCCACAAGCGAGGCTTCTGCGCAGTAGGGCGCTCGGCGTCAGCCATGGAGTTGCGACGCTGGTCGCGAAGCTACGCCGACAACGGGGCCGCACAATGCTATGCTTCTCGTTGATAAAACCCATCCGCAAAGGAGGAACTTCCATGACCGTATCCGCAAACATTTGGCAGGCTCGCGCGGCGATGTGCGAGCTTTTGGCGCTGTCGTTCCGCTATCCGGAGGACAAAGTGCTCGCCGAGGCCATCGCCTCGGGGGAGTGGGGCGAGGCCGCCGACGAGATTGCCGGTGTGCTGGGGCTCGACTGGACGGTCGCTACGGCCCCCGGTGCCGCTGAGGCCGCTGCGCTGCCCGACCCGGACGACATCCAGAAGGAGCTGCGCCCCGAGGCTACGCGCCTGTTCGTGGGCGCTCCCGAGGCGGCGTGCAGCCCGTACGAGGGCGTGTGGCGGGCCAAGGCCGAGGGCGTGCAGCCGCTCTTGTTCGTGAACCCGCACTCCATGGCCGTGGAGCGCTTTTGCAAGGCTTGCGGCCTGGGTCGTCCCGAGGGCACCAACGAGCCGCTCGACGCGGTGTGGACCGAGCTGGAGCTGCTGGAGTACCTAGCCCTGCGCGCGGCGGCCGACGTTATGGACGAGGCGGCCGAGGCCGATGTGGAAGCTGGCGGCGACGGCGCGCCTACCGAAGAGCAGGCCGCGCAGTACAAGGAGGTCGGCGACGAGATTGACGAATTCGACGCGGAGGACGACGGTCCCGAGCCCGGCGACGTGGTGGCCTCGGCCGATTTGCCCGGCGGCTCTCCGGAGGCGGCCTGGGACGAGTTCATGGCCGAGCACGCGAAGGTGTGGATGCCCCAGTTCGCCGAGGCCTGCGAGAAGGATTCCCGCGTGCCGTTCTACAAGCAGGCCGCCAGCCTGCTTGGCGCCTTCATCAAGTAGCGTCAGCGCGGTTGCGCGCGTCGGTCAGTTTCGAGGGGGTTCGCTCTGCGGGCTCCCTTCATTTTGCGCGAGGGCGTCTTGGGGCGGATAGGCTTTGTTGAACTGGGCCCAGACGCCGGAATACAGAATGGCGTCCATGAGATGCGCGTCTTGCACCAGCGGCAAACGCTCGTAGGGCGCGGCCGCGTCGGCGGCAGCGAGGGACAGCGTGGCGCGCATGGCCTCGGCATCGGAGCCGAGCGTCACGAAGGGATTGTAGCTGCCCGAAGCGGCGTCGTCGTTGAAATCGACAGCGGCATCCATCAGGTAGATGAAGCGCCCGAGGCCGCGCCCCAGCTCTTCCATTGCTTCGGTCCAGAATCCCTGGTTGTGGGCGAACAGCCGCCCGAGCATGCGCCCGAACTCGCGGGCTGCGGCATCGGGGTCGAACGCGAGGGCGGTATCGGTTGCGTCTGCGCTAAGAGGAGAGACGCAAGCGGTTTCAGTGCTGTCCGAAAGTGCCGGTGTGTTGTTGCGTTCAGCGCCTTCGATAGCCCGAATCGCCGCCATGGCTCGCTCAATCTCGGCGCACTGCTCGGGGATGCGCGCCCGGGCCCGCTCGTAGGCGCCGGCGAGCAGGCGCTCGGCCGCCCGTGCCGCAAGATCGCCGTCGTCGGCCACGTCGTCGAGCACCTTGTGGTAGGCGAGTGCCACGGAGAGGTCGGCGGCATAGTCGGTCCACGCCGAGCGCGCCCATGCCCGCGGGGCGGCCGGTGCCGGGTGCATCACGCAATGGCTCGTGCCCTGCGTCTCGGCAGGCTCATGCAGGGAGTTGCACAGCAGCACGAAGAAGGTGAGGTCGTAGGTCAGGCACGCCCGCGACAGCTGCCCGTACCGGTCTCGCAGCGCGAGGCACAGCCCGCAGTACACCGCCCGGTAGCGCTCTTTCTCCTCCTCGGAAAGTGCTCCCGCATCCGCCACCACGAACCCGAACATGGGCTGCCCGTTTACTCCGGCTTCTTCGCGACATGCACGGCCGCGATGCCGCCGGTGTAGTTCTTCCAGGTGACGTCGGTAAAGCCGGCCTCGCGCATCATCTCCGCCAGGCCTTCCTGGTCGGGGAAGGCGCGGATCGATTTCGCCAAGTACACGAAGCCGTCCTTGTCGCCGGTGAGCAGGCCGCCCCAAAACGGGATGAGGTGGCGCAGGTAGAAGTGGTACAGCGCCCGCCACGCGCCGTTGGGCGGCGTGGAGAACTCCAGGCACACGAGCGAGCCGCCCGGCTTCAATACGCGGAACATCTCGGAAAGTGCCCGGGGCCGGTCGGGCATGTTACGGATGCCGTAGGCCATGGTGATGACGTCGTAGGAGGCGTCCGCGTAGGGGATGTCCTGGGCGTCCACGACCTCGAAATCGATGGGCACGCCGGCGCCGTCCCCTTCGTCGATGTGCATGCGCGCCACGTCCAGCATCTCGGGTACCAAATCGGTGCACTGGATATGGCTCGGGTGCTTGGTGCGGGCCACGGTGAAGGTGACGTCTCCGGTGCCCCCCGCGATGTCCAGCACGTCGTGGCTCTCATCGATGGGGGCCTGGCGCATCATGCCCGCGAGCCACAGCTTGTAGGCGCCGAAGCTGGAGAGGGCGTTGAACCGCTCGTATTTCCGGGCGATATGCGAGAAGATGTCGCGCACGCGCTCGCTGGAAAGCTCGGCCGGGGCCTCGAGCCCGGTGGCGGTGTCGATGGTCATAGGCGTAAAACTCCCTCGTGCGGCGCGCCGATCCCGCAAGATCGCGCCCTTCGTATCGTCGTTTGGCCCCAGTATAGGGCACTCGCCCGCAAATCGAGGGCGCATATCCCTAGGCGGCGCGGCGCCGTGCTATCATGGGTGGCTAATTGAACACGCCCCTCATGAATTGGGAGGTACCATGCTTCTGTGTGCCCAGTATATCCTGCCGGTTTCTTCCGAGCCCATCATCGATGGCGCGGTCCTCGTGCGCGACGGCGTCATTCGCGACATCGGGAAGGCCGAGCAATTGCGCCTGCGCTACCCCGAGGAAGAGGTCGTCGACCAGGGTCTGGCCGCCATCATGCCCGGCCTGGTTGACCTGCACACCCGCCTCGAGCAGTCGGTGCTGCGCGGCGTGGTGAACGACGCACCCTATGTGCAGTGGCTCGCGGAAGTGGCCCAGAAAAGCGGGCGCATGGAAGCTTCCGACTGGTTCGACTCCGCTATTCTGGGCGGCCTGGACGCTCTCTCCAGCGGCATCACCACGGTGGCCGACATCACGCTGACCGGCGCCTCCTGCACGGCCGTGAACAAGCTCGGCCTGCGCTCGGTGATCTACCGCCAGGTGGGCGCCATGGACAAGAACCGCATCGACGCGGCCATGCAGTTCGCCCAGAAGGACATCCTGCACTGGCGCGAGGAGGTCGACTCCGACCGCGTCGCCATCGGCATTGCCGCGGCGCCCCTGTTCACCAACCACCCGGCCATGCTTTCCGCTATCTCGAAATTCGCCCAGAAGGAGGATCTGCCCGTGGCCCTGTGGCTCGCCGGCAGCCGTGAGGAGTCCGATTTCGTGCGCTACGGCTCGTCGCCCTTCCAAGTGCACGGCGGCGATGTGAAGCGCGGTTACGTGGAGATTCCGCCCTGGCTGCCCACGGGTGTGAGCCCGGTGCGCTACGCGCTGAACTGGAACGCCTTCGACGCCGACAACGTCATGATCGTCGGCGCGGTCTACGTGGACGACGAGGATCTGAAGAAACTGCGCTCCCATGACGTGGCCGTTTGCGTGTGCCCGCGCGCCTCGGCCCAGCTGGGCATGGGCGTCGCGCCCCTGGACGAGTACATCCGCGCCGGCCTGCGCGTGGGCCTCGGCACCGACTCGCCGGCGGCGACGGAATCCACCGACATGCTCTCGGAGATGCGTTTGGGCATGCTGCTGCAGCGCGCCGTGAACCCCGGGCGCTTCCTCGACTCCCATACGATGCTCGAGGTGGCCACGCTCGGCGGCGCGCGGGCACTCGGCATTGCTGATAAGGTGGGGTCGCTGGAGATCGGCAAATGTGCCGACATGATCGCCGTGGATCTGTCCAGCTCGCATCAGTCCTTCACGACCGATCCGGTGGCCGCCGTGGTGAACACCTGCACCACGGCCGACGTGCTCATGACCATGGTCGACGGCAACGTTCTGTACGAGAAGAACCGCTGGCACGTGAAGGTGGAAGTGGCGAAGAGCATCGCGCGGGTCATCGAGATCCGCTCCAAGCTGCGCCCCGAGGCCTAGCGGGCGCAATCGCTGAGCGGGGTGCTCGGCGCAGTTGTGAATTCGTGGAGGGCGCGCCGCGGCAGGCATTTTCGCTGGCGCGGCGCGCCCGCTTCTGCGATAATGCCATATTTGCGTATACTTGAAGTTGGGAACCTGAGGAGTACCCGCGATGTCGAGCAAGAAGAACAAGACCGGCGCGAAGAATCCCACGCGCAAGCAGCAGGCCGAGCGCATCAAGCAGGCCGAGGAGCGCGAGCGTCGCGCCAAGGAGGCCGCCGAGGCCAAGGCGCGCACCAAGAAGATCTTCACCGTGGTCGTGTGCGTCATCCTCGTGCTCGCCTTGGGCATTCCCACTATGGCGTTGACCGTGCTCTCGCTGTAGAGCTGTTGAAAGGATATCAGTCGTGTTTGGAATCGGCGGATTCGAGCTTTTCCTCATTCTGCTGTTCGGGTTCCTCATCTTCGGGCCCGATAAGCTGCCGGCCATGGCGAAGACCCTCGGCAAGGCTATCGCGAAGTTCCGCAACGCCCAAGAGGAGATGAGCGGGGTGCTGAAGGGGGAAATGGTGTTCGACAAGGACGCCGAGGATCCCTTCAAGAATCCGCTCGACGCCCTGGACGAGGCGGCGGCCAAGGCCAAGAAGGGCGCCGAGGGTGCCAAGAAGGCCGCGAGCGCTGTGTCGAAGAAGGCGAGCGAGGCTACCAAGAAGAGCACGTCCACCGCCGCTGCCGGCGCCGCCGCGGCCGCTGCCGCCAAAGCCGAGCAGGTCGACGGGGGGAATGCAGCCGATAAGGCCGATGCCGCCCCGGCGAAGCCCGAGAGCTTCGCCGAGCGCAAGGCTCGCTACGACCGCGAGCGCGCCGAGCGCAAGGCCGCCGAGGAGGCGGAGCTGAAGAAGAAGGAAGAAGAGGAGCGCAAGGCCGCAGCTGAGAAGCGCAAGGCCGAAGCGGCCAAGAAGCGCGAGGAAGCGGCCGCCAAGCGGAAGGCCGAGGCGGAGGCCAAGAAGGCCGCCGAGGAGGCCAAGGCCGTGACCGAGGCCGCCGATGCCGCCTCCGCCGCTGCCGACGAGAAGAAGGAGGCGTAACGATGCCTATCGGACCGGCACGCATGCCGCTATTCGACCATCTCGGCGAGCTGCGCATGCGCCTTGTGCGCATCGTCGCCTGCCTCGCCGTGGCCGTGGTCGTGTTCTACATGGCCACCCCTACCATGGGCCAGTTCCTCCTCATGCCCATCGCGGAGTTTCTGCCCAACGTTGACGGCATGGCCTCGCTTCAGGCCATCGACCCCTTCGAGGCGTTCTCCGTGCGCTTCCAAATCTCGCTGTGGGCGGGCATCGTGGCCACGTCCCCCGTCATCCTGTGGCAGCTGCTCGCGTTCTTCCTGCCGGCGCTGAAGCCCAGCGAGCGCAAGTGGTTCATGCCCACCTTCGCCGCCGCCGTGGCCCTGTTCATCATCGGCACGGTGTTCTGCTACCTCATCATCTTGAACCCGGCGTTCCAGTGGCTCACCGACCAGGCCATGGGCCTCGGCTATGTGGCGCCGCGCATGAGCTCCTACATCGACATCATCATCAAGTTCGAGCTCGGCTTCGGCTTCGCCTTCGAGCTGCCGCTCATCGTGTTCTACCTCGTCATCTTCGACGTCATCCCCTATAAGAAGCTGCGCGGCAGCTGGCGGACGGTCTACGTGGTGCTCATGGTCATCTGCGCCGTGGTCACCCCCGACGCCTCGCCGGTCACCATGCTGCTCATGTTCGCCGCCATGATCGCGCTTTACGAGGGCAGCCTGCTTATCGCGCGCGTGGTGCTGGGCCGTCGCATCAAGCGCCAGAACGAGCGCTTGGCGGCGGAAGAGGACGAGTAAGTGCACGAGCTGGGACTGATGACCGGCGTCATGGACGCCGCCGTGGAGGCGGCCCGCGAGGCCGGCGCGACGCGGCTTCTGGGCGTGAGGGTCTCCATCGGCGAGGCCACGGAGGCGGTGGAGGACGCCCTCGTGTTCGCCTTCGAGGCCCTGGCCGAGGCCGACCCGTTCACCCAGGGCGCCACGCTGGATCTGACGATGATCCGCCCGCGCAGCGTCTGCTTGGAATGCGGCCACGAGTTCGAGCACGACCTCTACAACCGCTTCTGCCCCGTCTGCGACTCGTTCGCCACCGAGCTTCTGGCCGGACGCGAGCTGCAGATCGACTCCATCGAGGTGGATCTGCCGGAAAACTGACGGCTGCGGGCGTCGCCAGACTGACGCACGCCGGCAATCGGCCCGAAACAAAGCGCTGCCATACTCGTGGCAGCGCTTTTGCTATAGAAAGGACGTCTATGAACCCCCAGCAGATGTACGAGGCCTGCACCGACGCTTTGGGCGCCTTCGTGCGCAGCGCCGGCTTCACCGATGTGGTCATCGGGCTGTCCGGCGGCATGGATTCCACACTCGTGGCCGTCATGGCCGCCGACGCGCTGGAAGCCGACCACGTCCACGGGGTCATGCTGCCTGGCCCCTATTCTAGCGAGTCGTCCATCGACGACGCCGAGGCGCTGGCCTTAGCCCTCGGCATCTCCAACATCACCGTGCCCATCTGCGAGCCCTTCGAGGCCTTCGAGGCCGTGCTCGCCCGGGCCTGTGGCGGCGCGCTTTCGGGCCTTGCCGCGGAGAACACCCAGGCCCGCTGCCGTATGGTGTGCCTCATGGCGCTTTCGAACGCCCACGGCTGGCTCATGCTGAACACGGGCAACAAGTCCGAGGCGGCCATGGGCTACTCCACGCTCTACGGCGACACGGCCGGGGCCTTCGCGCCCTTGGGCGGCGTGTACAAGACCGACGTCTTCGCCATGGCGCGCTGGCGCAACCGCCGGGCCGTGGAAGAGGGCGGTACTGGCCCCATTCCCGTGAACGTGTTCGTGAAGCCGCCGAGCGCGGAACTCGCGCCCGATCAGGAGGACGAGAAGTCCCTCGGCGTCGATTACGCCACGCTGGATCGAATTCTCGTCGCCTATGTGGAAGAGGGGAAGGATGCGGCGGCTATCGTCGCCGAGAGCGGCCTGAGCCGCGATTTGGTGGATTACGTCATCGCCCGTACCGACGCCAACGCCTTCAAGCGTGCGTTGGAGCCTCCGTACCCTGACGCGCCGTTCTACGGCGATCCCGCGTCCCGTTAGCGAAGCTGCGTCCCGCTGGCGATCCCGCGTCCTGCTGGCGAACGGGCCCCGTCTGGGGTCGGCGTTGTTCAACAGGCTCGTTTCATACACCCCGCGGTGTATGGCGCGTGGGCGTCCGGTCGTTTACCATAGCGGTCATGGATAAGATCTTTCGAAATACCCCGAAGTTTACGGCCACCGACTGGCTCATCGACGCCGTCATCGCGGCGGGGGCCTTCGGGTTCTGCTGCCTGCAGCTCACCGTGGCCGTTAACCTGCTCATCCCCGACGAGTTCATGCGCCGGCTCATGGGCATCCAGGCTATGGTGCCCTCGGGCCTCTCGCTTCTGGCCATCGCGCTCACCACGCTGCCGCTCGTGCTGCGGCGCAAGTGCCCCTGGGCCGTGTTCGTGTGGTGCCTGGTCAGCTGGGGTCTGCTTCAAGCGGAGCTGAACGGCATCGCCCTGTCCGTGGCGGGCCCCCTCATTGCGCTGTTCACGCTGGCGTCTGCGCGCTCGCGGGCCGAGGCGGCCATCGCGTGCGCGGTCATGTGCCTGGTGCTGCTGTTCGCGCCGGCGCCCCCGGAGCAGTCGCGCATCTTGACGCAGCTCACCGTGTTCCAGAACATGGCGCTGGCCCTGGCGGCCGCCTTCGCCGGCTATGCCCTCCACGAGCACCAGGAACGCACGCGCGCCATCGAGGAGCGCGCGATTGCCGCCGAGCGTAGCCGCGAGGCCGAGGCGCGTCGCCGGGTGGAGGCCGAGCGCGTCTCCATCGCTCGGGAAGTGCACGACATCACGGCCCATTCGCTCTCTGCCGTGAGCATCCAGGCCGCGGCCGCCGAGCGCCTGGTCGATCGCGATCCCGCCGCCGCCAAGGAGGCCATCGCCGAGGTGCGTCGCACCGCCAAGGGCGCTCTGGAGGAAATCCGCGCCATGATCGGCGTGCTGCGCGCGGAGGAGGGGCCGGCCGAGACGACGCCCACCCAGGGCACCGACCGCATGGGCGATTTGGTGTCCTATTTGGAAGGTGCCGATATCGAGGTCACGCTGGACGAGACCGCCTACGACCGCGCCTGCGTGCCGGCGTTCATCGACGTGGCCCTCTTCGGCATCGCGCGTGAGGCGGCCACGAATATCGTGCGCCACGCCGGGGCGCGCCGTGCGACGCTGGCACTGTCCACGAAACGGGAGGGCTTCGCCGAGCTTATCGTCGACGACGACGGGCGAGGGCTCGCTGCCCCGGCCGCCGCGGCCGGTCACCACGGCCTGCTCGGCATGCGCGAGCGCGCGCGGCTTCTACAGGGCACGTTCTCCGCGTTCCCAAGTCCGCTCGGCGGCGTGCGCATTGCCGTGAGCGTTCCCCTCAGCCAGAAGGAGGAGACCCATGAGTGAGGCCGATCCCATCCGCGTGCTCGTCGTGGACGACCAGGATCTCGTGCGCGGCGGCTTCAAGGCCATTCTCGGCACCTACGAGGGCATCGAGATCGTCGGCGAGGCCCGAAACGGGGCCGATGCGGTACAGGAGGCGCAGCGCCTTCGGCCCGACGTGGTACTCATGGACATCCGCATGCCTGAAATGAACGGCATCGAGGCCACCCGCGCCATTACGGGCAACCCGCTGCTCGCAAAAACCCGGGTGCTCGTGCTCACCACCTTCGACGTGGACGAGTACGTTTACGATGCTCTGGGCGCCGGGGCGAGCGGCTTTTTGCTGAAGGACGCCGACCCCGACGAGATCGTGGCGGCCATCCGCGTCGTGGCCCGAGGCGACGCGCTCATCCAGCCCTCGGTGATGCGCCGGCTGGTGGAGACCTTCGTGGCCGCGCGCCCGCGGGGCGGCTGGGGCGCCGCCGATGTGGCCGAGACTCGCCGCGCCGCGCTGACGAGCCTCACCGACCGCGAGCGCGAGATCCTCGTGCTGGTGGCCCGGGGCCTTTCCAACGACGAGATCGCCGAAGAGCTGTTCATCTCGCCGGCCACGGTGAAGACGCATCTGGCCCGCGTCATGGCTAAGACTGATGCTCACGACCGCGCCCAGCTCGTCGTCTTCGCCTACGAGACGGGTTTGGTGACGCCTGCCCCCTAGGGAGACTGTTCACCTGCACAAATTCCAACTTGAAAAGTAATCCCTGATCAAGATTATAATCACAGGAAACTTGAGTGAAAAAAACTCAAGTTTTTCTCCGTCCCCTCTTGCATTCCTTCCCGTAGCTGTTATGATGCGTAACTGTTTAGCACTCGTTGCTACCGAGTGCTAGCACTTAACCTAACCGAGTGGTTAAATTGGAAGTTGCGCGAAGGCGCCACAACAACCATTGAAAGGACGGCAAGCTATGAATTTGAAGCCTCTGGGCGACCGCGTCATCCTGAAGCAGGACGAGGCCGAGGTTACCACCGCGTCCGGCCTGTTTTTGGCCTCCGATGCCAAGGAGAAGCCCCAGACCGGTACCATCATCGCCGTGGGCGAGGGCAAGATGGACAAGGACGGCAAGCTGCTTCCT
This sequence comes from Adlercreutzia sp. CNCM I-6207, assembly GCF_977072305.1. Classification (NCBI taxonomy): domain Bacteria; kingdom Bacillati; phylum Actinomycetota; class Coriobacteriia; order Eggerthellales; family Eggerthellaceae; genus Adlercreutzia; species Adlercreutzia sp. CNCM I-6207. The sequence continues at coordinate 2,037 of NZ_CDRVLZ010000004.1, read as the reverse complement.
ATGCCTGTTAAGGTCGGCGACAAGGTCATCTACGGCAAGTTCGGCGGTACCGAGGTGACGCTGGACGGCGAGAACGTGCTGATTCTGCGCGCCGACGACATTTACGCCGTAGTTGAATAACTGGGAAGATAAACCGAGAAGATAGATCCACTGAAAGGAACACGAACTTATGGCTAAGGAAATCAAGTTCGATACTGATGCCCGCTCCGGCTTGGCCGCGGGCGTCTCCAAGCTGGCCGATGCCGTCAAGGTGACGCTCGGCCCCAAGGGCCGCTACGTGGCTCTGGAGAAGTCCTACGGCGCCCCGCTCATCACCAACGATGGCGTGACCGTCGCCAAGGAAGTCGAGCTGGAGAACCCGGTCGAGAACATGGGCGCCCAGCTGGTGCGCGAGGTGGCCGTGAAGACCAACGACGTGGCCGGCGACGGCACCACCACCGCCACCCTCCTCGCCGACGTCATCGTCTCCGAGGGCCTGAAGAACGTGACCGCCGGCGCCGACGCGCTGGGCATTCGCCGCGGCATCGAGAAGGCCACCGACGCCATCGTGGCCGCCATCAAGGCCGACGCCACCCCGGTGTCCACCAAGGAGCAGATCGCCAACGTCGGCCGCATCTCCGCCGGCGACGCCGCCATCGGCGACAAGATCGCCGAGGCCATGGACGCCGTGGGCAACGACGGCGCCATCTCCGTGGAGGAGTCCCAGACCATCTTCGGCATCGATATGGACATCGTCGAGGGCATGCAGTACGAGCGCGGCTATATCTCCCCCTACATGGCCACCGACATGGAGAAGATGGAAGCGGTGCTGAAGGACCCCTTCATCCTGCTGACCGACATGAAGATCAACTCCATCCAGGACATGGTTCCGCTGCTGGAGGAAGTCATGCGCGCCCAGCGCCCGCTGTTCATCGTGGCTGAGGACGTCGAGGGCGAGGCCCTGTCCACCATCCTGCTGAACCGCCTGCGCGGCACCCTGAACGTCGTGGCCATCAAGGCTCCCGGCTTCGGCGACCGCCGCAAGCGCATCCTCGAGGACATCGCCGTGGTCACCGGCGCCCAGGTCATCGACAAGGACTTTGGCATGACCATGGCCGACGCCACGATGGAGATGCTCGGTACCGCCAAGACCGTGAAGGTCACCAAGGACACCGCCCTTATCGTGGACGGCGCGGGCAAGAAGGAAGACATTGAGAACCGCATCCAGATCATCCGTGCCGAGCTCGAGCGCGTCGATTCCGACTTCGACCGCGAGAAGGCCCAGGAGCGCCTGGCGAAGCTCTCCGGCGGCGTGGCCGTGCTGAAGGTGGGTGCTGCCACCGAGTCCGAGCTGAAGGAGAAGAAGTCCCGCATCGAGGACGCCCTGCAGGCGACTCGCGCGGCCGTGGAAGAGGGCATCGTCGCCGGCGGCGGCGTGGCGCTCGTGGACGCCATCGGCGCCCTGGACGCCGTCAAGGCCGACGACAAGGACGAGGAAGTCGGCATCGACATCATCCGCAAGGCCATCGAGGCCCCGATGCGCGCCATCGCCCAGAACGCCGGCTTCGAGGGCTCCGTCGTGGTGGAGAAGGTCAAGAGCCTGCCGAAGGGCGAGGGCTTGAACTGCGCCAACGGCGAGTACGGCAACATGATCGAGATGGGTGTGAACGACCCGGTGAAGGTGACCCGCACGGCGCTGCAGTCCGCGGCCTCCGTGGCGGCTCTCATCCTCATCACCGAGGCCACCATCAACGAGATCCCCAAGGAGGGTCCCGATCTGAGCGCTCTGGCTGCCGGCATGCAGGGCGGCGGCGGAATGTACTAGGCCCAAGCAGGAAAAACTTGCGTGCGGCCTAACCGCGTAACCTACTAACTCGCAGAAGGGCGCCCTCCGGGGCGCCCTTCCTGTTGCGCGCAGGTTTTTGCTGTGCATCTTGGAAATCGTGCTTTTTTGGATCGCTGGGGGTGCGGACAAAAAGTTGGACACTCCGGTGTCCGGATTGGAGTCCGCATGTACCCGTTGGAGACCAGGGAGCTCGCCGTGGAGGCCGTCGCGGC
>NZ_CDRVLZ010000003.1:0-177226 GCF_977072305.1 Adlercreutzia sp. CNCM I-6207 | reverse complement strand
TTCGACGAGGGAGGGCGCAAGGTGTACGATACGATAGCCGGCCGCAGGAGGCGGCTGGGGCTGGCCGCCTAGGCCGTCCGGAAAAACGTCCGCACCCCCGAAAGGCATTGACGACGCTGATAAACGCAGATTTCGATACAGAATCGGCCAACTCAGTTCGGGAGCCATCGAAGCGACGAGCGATTCGACACCTAATCGAGACCGAAGCTTTCCACCGCAGTGGGCAGCGGAGCCTGCGCATCCACTGCTGCGCGCCTCATAGCGTCGAAGCCGCTGCCCTCTTTCTCGCAGGCGTTGATGAGTCCGAGCGTCTTCATGAGCGTGGGATTTCTCGCGTCGGAAACACCACCAGCGAGCATAACGTCCAAGGCAATGCGCAAACCGCCAGGGTTCTCGACCTCAATCCGGTCGGGATAGTCGACGGAGGAGCAGTGGCAACCCCCCATCTTCTCGCAAATCTTTAAGATGCTCTTGCTCCACGGATCCCCTTACAACGTTCCAGTCGCACGCTCCCCGAACGCACTTTACGTCGCGCCCATTATCGGTCGCAGGCGCAAAGTCATCTCGCGCAATACATGGCTTCTGAGCACTGCTTTCCCGAAGGCTGCAACATAGAGAAACTCAAAGAAAGGCCCGCGCATTCAGCAAGCGAGAAGCTCGGGCCCAGGGAGAGAGGGAGGGTGAAGTCGGAAAGCGTGCGGCTATTCCACCTCGGCGAACGACGGTATCGCAGCGGCGGCAACTGCCGACGTGGGGGCCGCGTCAGAAGCGTTCGACCCTCCCTGTTCAATCCATCATTTCCCGCTGCAAGCCGACACGCCGCGAGGCAGTTACTTCAGACGATCGCCTTCTTGGTCGACCACCTTCGCACGCTCGGCTTCCACTAATGCATAAAGCTCTTCGCGGGAATGGACGTCCATCTTCTTGTAGATATGGTAAGCATGGGTTTTCACCGTACCATCGGACATGCAAAGCTGCTCGCGAATACGTGGCCGCGTATGGCCTGCAGCCATAAGCTCGAACACATCTTTCTCTCGCTCGGTCAGGCTGTACCGCTCGGCCAAAGCAGATCGAGCGAGACGCGCCTGATCCTCAGCGCGCACGAGTCCTTTGCTGATAAGCCTTTGCTGGCGTTTTCGATCGACAAGTGTTGCAAACTGGAAGCAGCACATAGTGAGCGATAAGTAGAGGGGGAGCGCTTCGAACAAAGGCCAATACTCCGACCACGCCACCGGCAATTGGTCAGATCGGCCGAACGCAAGCGTACACAAAGAGTAGCCTATAAATAAAGCAGTGATGACAACCGCCTTTTCAGATATGGCGAGGAACGTCTCGTCAAGCCCCATCTGCTCTTTGATATCTGAGAGCTGAGCTGCAGACAGGGAGATCCACGATGCCCATGAGACAACGCCGCAAAATACCCACATTGCGTGCGTAAGAGCAGACGTCGACGTTAGATAGGGGGCAAACAATGCCCCTAAGATCAACAAGGGCGCCACCCTTAGAACGCTCGGACGAAGGCCTTTTTGGCGCGAAGAGGCGATGAGCAACAAGGCAGAGACAAGGGCGCCCCCTATGCTCACAAACCTATTCGGAGCAAGATCACCAACTGGCAAAGCTGCAAAGAAAAACAGTGGCGCCATGCACGCACCAAGGCAAACACGGCCCAAATAGAACGGCACTAACGCGGCAAGCCCATCAGCAGTAATAGTGCGCTCGCAAGTGGACAAATGCATTGTCCCCAGCATAAACGGCACCGCGCCGACAGCTCTCAAGACAGCGGCAACAGGGGCGCTCCAAGCGCCAATGGGGATAAGCGTCCCCAAGAAGTACACGAGAAATGCCACAAGAAGGCTAACGGCCACCACTCGCTCAGCTTCCTTTTTGCTGAGCGATACATATGCCAAACCCCAGAACACAATAAGCAGCGCATGGTGCAAACCATGAAGCACGAGCACCACAACCGCACTCCCGCCACCCATCGAGGCAACAAAGGGGAGCGCGACGTAAGCTGCCGTGGCGGCGCAAGCCACAGCAGCCAGCCCCTGCTGGACTCTTGGACGCATAAACTGCTTATAGATCGCAAGCAACGCGATGATCGTTACCGAAATAAACAGCCACAACACAACCCGCATCGTGGCATCCCCTTGAGCCTCCGCCCCGAACATTGGCCGCCACAAAGTAAGAAAGAGCACAGAGGCGCTCCAATATACGCCCCCAGTTATGGCGATCCACAGCGTCGTCCTCTTTTCCGACCCGCCCATACCTTTCCCTCTCTTCCGCGCAGAGCTCCAAATGAGAGCCTCATCCCTCCGGCAACGACCTCATCCCTCGGGCATGAGGTCGCCCTCTCTGACAAGGCAAAACAAAATTCAGTACCTTGCCCCGATTTTCGCGTCCCCGTTTTTCACCCATCATAACAGCCGCCGACAGCAAGTCGGAGGAGGACGGCAAATTAAGCATTTTGTCGCAGCAGACCCGCAATGAAAGGAAGGGGAGCATCAATCATGACGGAGATTGCAAACCAGGCCATTGGAAGACGTTCCTTCTTGAAAGGACTGGCCCTGGCCGGTGTTGGCGCGGCGGGAGTCGCCTCCCTTGGAGGCTGCGCCACGCCGTTAAGCGACACGGGAAACAGCAGCGCGGCTTTCGACTTCGCCCAAACCATCAACTGGGACGGCCAGTATGACGTCGTAGTCGTGGGCTTTGGCTCAGCCGGTGCCGTCACTGCCATGAGCGCTGCCGAAGCCGGGGCCTCTGTGCTCTTGCTGGACAAGGCTCCCCTTGGGCATGAGGGCGGAAACTCGCGTTACTGCGGCCAGACGTTCATGCACTCCAACGGAGACGAGCAGGCCGCGCGCGACTACTTTGTCGCCATGTGCGGCAGCATGCCCGTGGCGGATGACGTCGTCGACACGTTCGCCAAGGGCCTCGCCACTCTGCCTGAAGACTACGCGGAATGGTACGACCTCAACATCGAGGACTTCCGCACCGTCGACCAGCTGAGTCCCGCTTTCGCGTTCATGTCCCCCGAATATCCCGAGCTACCGGGATCCGACAAGATTTCCATGACCGCCTTGCACCAAGGCAACTCTGACGGCTACATGTGGCAAACGCAGCGCGAGGGGGTTTCATCTCGCCAAGACAAAATTGACGTATGGCTCGAATCGCCCGCACTCCACCTCATCCAGGATCCGCAATCGAAAACCATTGTCGGCGTGGAGGTACAGCGCAAGGGTGACAACCTCCTCATTCGGGCAAACAACGGCGTTGTGCTGACCTGCGGGGGCTTCGAGAACAATCCCGAGATGGTGCAAGACTACTTGGGCCTCACCCGCTGTGCCCCTCTCGGCACTTTGTACAACACCGGCGATGGGGTGCGCATGGCCTTAGAGGTGGGCGCCGATCTGTGGCACATGACCTCCTATGAGTCCATGATGATCTTCGGCGGCATGGGTTATCTTGTAGAAGAGGGCGAGCGCACTACCCTCATTCCTCTTCCCGCCAAAATCTACCACGGCAGCCTCGTTCTCGTCGGCAACGCAGGAAACCGCTACCTGCGCGAGGACGAACTTGCCCGTCACGGAAAGCACTATAGCAACGGCGGCTGGAAAGCCCCCAAGCATCCCAGCCGCAGCTTCCTCGTATTCGACCAGACTCAGCACGACTCCCTCGTCGCGAGCGGGCGACTGGATGAGGAGCGCTTCGCGAAGAAGCTCTCGGCGCCGACTATCGCCGAACTCGCCGAGCTCATGGAGGCCGATCCTGAGCAGCTTTCCCAAACCATCGCAGATTTCGGAAAGGCCGCCCAAGAAGGCTACGACCCTGCTTTCCGGCGCGCCCCTGAGACAATGCGGGCCTTCGATGACGGCCCCTTCTACGCCCTTGAGGTGATGCCCGACATCCTGAACACCCAGGGCGGCCCTCGTCGCAACGGCCAGGCAGAGGTGCTCGACACCGAGGGCAATCCTATCCCTCATCTTTACGCTGCAGGTGAGTGCGGCGGCATCGCGTCGAATATGTACCAGGGCGGCGGCAACATGGCCGAGTGCATGATCTTCGGGCATCTGGCCGGAACGAATGCCGCCACTGTGAAAGACCCCCTGCCGCCCTATATTGCCGAGGCAGTTGACGCCTCTCCCGCATTCACCTTGGGCGTCGAGAACGACCTCGCCGACACGGGAGATTACGAAGCGGCCGCTGGCGAATACATCGGCAAGGGCCAGGGAATTGGCGGCGACCTCATCGTTAAGGTCTCCATGGACGGCGAGACCATCGCCAACATTGAGGTGCTCGAGCAGCACGAAACCCCCGACATCGGCGGCAAGGCACTCGAGACCCTGCCTTCCATCGTAATAGAAGCCCAGTCTGTTGACGTCGACGCTATCAGCGGCGCGACTACAACGAGCAACGCCTTCTTCACGGCGGTGTCCGACGCCTTGAGCCAAGCCTAGGCACCCCGCTATCAAGTCCCTCCCTCAAAACGGCGCCGAGGCCATCCAGCTTCGGCGCCGTTCGTGTCGATCGCAACGCCCTGCCACCCAATCAACCCTTCCAGAAGAGCATCGAGTCGGAAGGGGCGACGGAGCAGACAGCTTGCCCGAAAGGCGCCCAATAGATCCGCTGCGCGCTCGTTTTGCGGTCGTTTAGCGGTCGTTTCGGTCGTTTTGCGGTCGCGGCCGAAACGGCATCTTGCGCGAAAGCGGCCGCTGGACACTTCCTCCGAGCGCCCTACAGCGCAAGCTCGTACATGATCACTTGGATGTCGCCGAGAGCGGGGTAGTACACGGTCCACTCGCCCTTGTCCGCAAACCCGCAGGACTCGTAGAGGCCGCGGCCGCGCACGTTGTAGGGGAACGTATCCAGGCGCAGGACCGAAAGGCCGTCGGCGCGGGCGATTTCCATGCCGCCCTGCAGAAGCTGGCGCGCGAAGCCGCGGCCGTGGTAGGCCGGCAGCGTGGCCACCACATGCAGCACGCCCACGCTCTCGGGCGGCGCGTCCACGCTCCACGGCACCGCCTCGTAGCCGGGCTCCCCCTCGTGGTTCACCACCATGGCGCTCGCGATGCCCTCCCCTTCCAACACGCCCACGATCATCTGGCCGTCCGCCACCGCCTCTCGCAGGAAGTCCTTCGAGGGATGGCCGTCGTGGCGCCACTGCACATCGAAATCGGTGCCCTGCATGCCGTCGATCATCTTCGCGTAGAAATCCAGCACGGCATCGATCTCGTCCGCCCGCGCCTTGCGCACCTCCAACATCGCCGCTCCCTTCTTGCGCGCATTCTTATCGAAGACAGTATAGCGTCGCCGCATCCTTGTCGAGCCCCTCAGAAGCCGGCAAAGCCCTCGGTTTCAGCGCGCTTGAGGGAAGGGAGGAAGCGAGACACGATCCAGGTGAGAATTTCCTCTTATCGAAACGCCGAAAACGACGGTCAAAGTCGCGTTGGCCGCATTTGAGCGGCGCTCAGCAGCTAGAGGCCGAGCAGGGGACGGTAGAGCGACTCGTCGGTTTCGGAGAAGACGTTGAACACCACCGTCATCGGTATGTCGGGATGCTCGTTAAGCCAGCGGCGCACCGAGGCGACGGCGATGGAGGCCGCTTCTTTTTGCGGGAAGCCGAACACGCCGGTGGAGATGCAGCAGAATGCGATGCTGGAAAGCCCCGCCGCGGCCGCCGCATCCAGACAGGCCCGGTAGCACTCGGCCAGCTGGCGGCGGTGCGTATCGGTGGGGCGCCCGTCGGCGATGGGCCCGACGGTGTGGATGACGCGGCGCGCGGGCAGATTGTAGCCGTCGGTCACCTTGGCCTGGGCCGTGGGCTCCGGGTGTCCCTGAGCCGCCATGGCCTTTGCACAAGCGGCGCGTAGCTGGACGCCGGCGAAGGTGTGGATGGCGTTGTCGATGCAGTAGTGCAAGGGCGCCCAGCAGCCGGTCATGCCGGAGTTGGCGGCGTTCACGATGGCGTCCACGGCCAGGGTGGTGATGTCGCCGCGCCACAAGCGCAGGCGCGGATCAACCGGGGAGGCCGTCGTGTCGGCGAGCGTTGCGATGCCCGCCTCGGCAATGAGCCCCTGCAGCAGCTCGTCCTGGGCAGCGAGGAATTCCGCAGGCGCGGGCCAGGACGGCCGCACGTTCGCAAGCGATCGAAAGGCGAGCCATAGCTTTTCGGCGGCCGCGCTCGTCAAGCCGTCCCGGACCACCTCGGCCGCCACCGGCGGCAAGGCGCGCCCGTGTAACTCACTCTCTTCGATGAGGTATTCCGCCAGATATTGCAGCAGCTCGCGCTTGCGCGCTTCGCCGAGAGTCTCGTACTGCATCGCGTTTTTCGCCACGTTCCCAACGTTATAGGATTCGCAATCCATAACCTATTCCTCCCTCGGAGGCCGCCATGAAACAAGAGCTCGCCTCCACCAGCCTAGCCGATTTGCTCGCCGACATCAAATAGAAGTGTTCCGGCGAATCGCCCCGTGTCTACTGATTGCTTCGCGCGCGAACCAAATTCGCGTAGTCCTGACGCTGATGAAAGATATGCGCCACCACAACGGTGTCACCTTCGTCTTGCGCTCCTTCAACGATTCCTTCCCTCAAAAGAATCGGTGCTGATGGGCGCTGCCACCGATACCCAGGCAGTAGGAGAAAGCGAGCTCGCCATCCAGCAATAGTGAGGAACAGCAGAGGTCCCGCCGACTGAACTGCAGCCGGCGGGGCCTTGCGTCCTTATGGCAGGCGCTGTCCAGCGGAATACGCTACTTGCCGAGGGTACTCCTTGGCGTCTTTCACGGCCAGACAGCCCGAGTTCACGGCCCAGCCGGCCTGGGAGCCGGGGGCGAACTTCACGTCATAGGAGTCGCCGTACAAACCGCCCGCATCGGAGCCGCCGGCGTACAGATCAGGGATGACCTGGCCCTCCTCGTCGAGTATCTGGGTCTTCTCGTTCACCTTGATGCCGCCGCAGGTGGTGTAGTAGCCGTCGCCCACATGGCAGCCCTCGGCGTTCATGAGATCCTCGCGGGCCTTCGCCAGCGGCGTGCCCGACGTGCCGAAGGAGAACACCTGGCCGTCGGGGCCCTGCGCTTCCCAGCGCTTCATATCGGTCTCGGTAAACAGAGCGAAGGTGCGATCCTGGTTGCGCACGGCAATACCAGCGCCGGCGAAGTCATCGATCCACAGGTCTTCCTTGCAGAAGCGCTCACCATTCTGGTTCAGCCACAGGGTGGGCTGCACGCCAGCGGAGTAGGCATCGGTAGTCCAGGTGGCGGTAACGGCGCCCAGGGTCACCGGGCCGCACCACATGACGGTGCCGAGCCCCTCAGCCATAGCGGCGCCGGCAGCCTTGGCCATCTTGACGTCGTCGCCATCGCGGCACTCCATACCGAGCGCCTGGATGTTCACATTCTTCGTCTCGGACACGCCGTAGAGGAACTCATGGTTGTTGGCGTAGCCGCCGGTGCCGATGCTGACGACCGGAGCTTCCACCTTGATGACGTTGCCCTTCTCGTCCTCGGCCAGAAGACCAACAACCTTGCCGTTCTCCATGATGAGTTGGCGCCCGAAGGTGTTGAAGCGGGCCTCGGTGCCCAGACGCTCGGCCTCGGCGCCGAAGCACTGCATGAAGTGGCCGCCGGGGCTGGCATCGTTACCCTTGTCGTACACGTGCCAAATCTTCGGGCCCGCGCCGATGGCGATGGAGTCGGCGAAAACGATGCCGTGGCCCTCAAGCCAGTCAATGATCTCCTTCATCTGGCCGAAGTAAGCCTCGTGCAGCTTGTGGGACGGAATCCAATGATGGTAGTTCAAGCAGGTGTTCAAGGCGTTCTTCACGCCGTAGGGCGCCGTGGGGTTGTAGGCGCCGGCGAACACCGGGCAGTTCTCGCCGGAGGTGTATTTGGTCTCCAGGCCGGTCATGCCCTCGGTGCCGATGAAGCTTCCGCCGTAGCCGCCCAAGCGCTCGATGACGACGGCTTTAAGCCCCATGTCGGCAGCCTGGATAGCGGCGGCCGTGCCCGTGCCGCCCGCGCCGACGATGCAGATGTCGGCTTGGATGGTTTCAGTCGGCTCGCCGAGCTCCGCGATCTAAGGGCGCCTTCAATTTCGAAGTTCCGACATCACTGGGCATTGTCGGTCTCATCGGCGATCACCTCAAGAAAGCGTTTCGCGAACGCTGCCCCGAGGTGCAGCTCACCCTCATCGAAATGCCCGACGACAACTGCGAGAGCTTCATCAGGCAGGGTCGCTATCACTGCGGGCTGCTCGTCTCCTCCGCGGGCGGGCGCTCGGGTTCTCCCTGCCCTGCATGAGCGGCCTGGCTGCTTTCTCCTGCCACGACAACATCCGCCCTATCGCGCTGGAGGGCTCCCGCTGGGGCTTCGGCGTTGTTCACGACAAGGTACCGGCGGAATCGAAGCTATCTTCGAGCAGTGCGTCGCCGACTGTGCTCAGCGGCTCACGATGTAGCAACGGATCGACGGCCCCTCCCTCCCCAGGCTGCACGGACCCTCCCCGTGCGGGTATTTTCATCAACTTTTATCACGTTTTATCATTGTTGCAAACACGTAGGCTGACCTGGTGATTCTACAGAAGCTGATCGCGAAGATAGTCTTTGAACATGGGCAGTTCGATGCGGATGCGCCCTTGGCCCACCTCGCCGACAATGCCCTGCTCCTGCAGACGCCGCTTATACTGCGAAGCGTAGTTGCTCCTTTTGCCCAGGCGCCTCGCTACATCCGCAAGCTCGCTGGGGCCATCATCTTCCAGCATAGCGACCAGAAAACGCACATCTCCTTTCGACAGCTCGCGAAACGTCGTATCGAACACCTTTCGCTGCAAGTCGTTACGCGCGAACCGCGAGCCCTCGAGAACATCGTCCTCCGAGATGAGCGGACTGTCCGGCGAGGCGTTCCAAGCGCGATAGCCGACGAGCTGCATCATGTAGGGGAAGCCGCCGATAAGCTGGACGGCTTCCTTAAGCGCTTCCGGCGTTGCCTCCCGACCGCCCTCGTTGAAGGTTTTACCAAGGGCCTCCTCCACTTCGAAGTCGGAGACGATACCAATGTTGTAGAAATTGGCACGACGCAAAAACGAAACAGACTTGTCTTGCAAAAGAGCACTGACATGGGCCGGCAGCCCCGCCATGAACAGGGCCACCTTGCGTCGCTCGCGCACGAAATGCTGGAACGCGGAGGCAAGCTGAATCATCTCGTCAAGATCGTCGCGCACCTCATCCACGGTGATAAGAAGTCCCGTGTCCGTTTCCGCGAGGGCGTCAAGGAGCTCGCCCATGCGAATGCGCCACGTGGGAGCCGCCTCCAAAGAATCGGAGAACTGCACCTCGGCGATATCGCCCAGCTTCAGGCTCGCCAGCTTCGCCGATGTGCTCGTATCTATCAGATGGGCACTCGCAGCATGAGCCTGCTGAACGATTTCCTCAAGCATCCCTGGAAGCGCCGACACGTTAACCGACACCCAGCCCTGCGCCTGGGCCGCATCGGAGAGGTAGGTGAGCAACGCCGTCTTCCCCGTGCCGCGTGCACCAGAGATGATCGTTGTGAGGTTAGGGTTGCCCACACCTTCCTCCAGAGCTGCAAGCAACTCACTGGTGATGTCCTCGCGACCCGCCATAAACGCAGGCACAACTCCGAAGGTAGGGGTAAAGGGATTGCTCGCCATCATCACTCCTTGACATCTTTTGCATCTTTTGCAATTTTTGCATCTTTTGCATCTTTTGCCAAGTCCGACAAAAGACGCTGTCGCATCAACCACCCTGCCAGCCCCACCTACAGCGGCATTGCTCGCAGAGGCTTTAGGGGGGAGCAGCGCCCAACAGGAAAGCGCGACAACTCTGCTTTCATTCAGGGTAAGACAGGGCCTCATCTCAGCGGTAGCTCTCGTTGGCATCGTCCTAGACAAGCACATCTATCGCAAATGCGCCGTCGGTACGCGCCAAGAACTCCTCGACCTGTTCGAGAGCAGAACGCAGACCGCGGATCCAGTCGACTGATCCTACAGCGCGAAGCGGTCGCGGGCGCGCTTGGGAGTGGCGGCGCGGGCGGCTTCTTGGCGGTCGTGCTGCCAGTTCATGAGGAACAGCACGCAGTCGGTGCGATTGCTGGCACGTAAGCGCTCGATTTGGCGATCGAACAGCTCAGCGTCGTTCAAGAACCCCGCATCGGCCAGAGCGCGCACCATGGCAATATCCCCCTCGCGCGCCACATACTGCACGGCCTCGGCGGCGCGCTCACGCAGGGCTTCCACAATGCGGTCGCGCATCTCGGGCACCAAGCGGAAGGGCGCCGCCACGCGATGGAGCAGAGCTCCGAGGTGATCGGGCAGGCCGCGCCCCACCAGCAATTGGTCGTCGTAACGAGCGAAATCGAAGGGAATGCCATCCTCGGCGTCTTCCAAGAAACAGCTTATGAGCTGGTCGGAAGTGATATGCACCACCGCATCGGCCGCAGCCAGGCGCACGATGGCGTATTCGAAGCTGCCCTCGCCGATGCTGGTGACGCTCGCGGGGATGAGCACGGGGCCGACCAACGTGCGCGAGCAGAAGCAGTGGGCCCCGATGGTGCGCAAGCCCTCGGGCAGCATCAGCTTGCGCGTGCCCTTGCAGGCGTTGCCGTCGCGCACCTCGCGCACCGTATCGGGAATGACAAGGGTGGCCGGGGCAGTGATGAGCGCGCGCTCGGCAACGTACGCGAGGGGCGCGCCGCCCACTTCCCGCGGCAGGGCCAGCCGATCAGCAGCGGACACCGGCGCCGCCATCGCGCTCGCCGCACTCGCCGCGGCCTCGCGAGCCGAGACAGCCGTGGCCCCCCTCATGCGGGCATGAGCCGCCGAGGAGAACTGACGCGAGGGCGAGTCGGGGGCCGGCGGACCCGCCACCAAATGGGCCGTGCGCATGCCGCCTCCTGCCGCAGCGCCGACTTCCCGCGCAGTGCCGACTTCCTTCGCAACGCCGCCCTCCCCTGCGACGACATCCCCCCCTGCGAAGCCGTACCAGCACTGGTTCTCTTCCACAGCCTGAAAATCGGTGACGCGGCCTCCGCAGCGGGCGACGATGCGGGCGAGCGCCATCGGATCGCCGGCACGCCAAAGCGTCTCGGGCGCCACCGAGCCATCCACTCGCCCAAGAGAATCGGGCGCATCGATGACGCGCGGCGCAGGGCACCCTTTGGCGAAAGCGGCGGCACCCACGACGCGCACGCCCGCAGGAACCTCAAAGCGCTCTTCGTAGGGCGCTTGCGCGAAAACGAGCCGCCAAGAATCCGCATCGTGCCTCGGTGAAGATGCCGGCAAGCCAAAGCCTCCACCCTCGCTACCGCCCGCACCCATGCGCTCGATGAGGCACCCGTCCTTCACGGCGAAGCGCTCATTGGCAGAGCTGACCGCATAGCTGCGCGCCTCCAGTCGCGGATTGGGCAGCGCCATATCTAAAGGCGCGGGATCGTAGGTGCGCACGCCAGCGCCCAGATACACCACATCAGCGCTCACCGAGCTGAAGGCCTGCGACCCCACCACTTCAACCGTATCGGGCACCACTAAAAGGCGCACCTGAGCACCGCTCGTGAAGCGGCGCGCGAAAGCCTCCGAAGCGATGCGCACCACCGGCACATCGTCGATAAACGATGGCACCACGACAATCAGGCTGTCGGCCCGAAGGTCGTGCTCGGCAAGTTTTCCCAAGTGAACAGCGGAGACGGCATAGCCCTCGCCATCGCGACGCACCGTTATGGGAACATTGGTGGCAAAGTACGCCTCTTCGCTCCGGAATGTTTCACGGCCATACATTGATGTTTCACGGGTGCTTGAGAGTGTTTCACGGTTTTTCACTGTTTCACAGTCGCGAGCCTCGTCTGCATTTCCCCGCGCCGGCTCCCCCGCCTGCCAGCGCGGCGTCTGCCCCAGCGTCCACAACTCGTGAGGTGAAAGCTTGCGCGCGGGGGCCACCGCCGTTGCAGCCCCGCCGCTAACATCCCCTTCGGCAGCTCCTTCGACAGACCGCCCGACCATGCTCGCGGTCGATCCCTCCCCGCCTTCCCCGCGCACGGCGCTTCCAATAAGACCCATGCGCTCCTCGTCGGTTATGCCCATGCCAAGCGCGCCCACGATGAGCAGGTCGCCATCGGTGCCATCAAACTCCTCAACCTCATCAAGAGCCGCATCGTGCACCCAGGGCTTATAGGGGGCCAGTTGGGGTCGCCAGTTCTCACCCTCAATGGGGTGTCCAGGTTCCTCAATCGCCACATCAGCCAGGGTCATACGCAGCGGGTTTTCTTGCGCCCGCGCAATAAGATCGCCAAGAGAAGAAGTTGCATCGCGAAAGACCACTGTGTTGCCGCTCATGATTTTGTGCACCTTCCCAATTTTGGCACCTGAAGGCCGTTTACCCTGCGTAAAGCCCATGCTACACTACGACCCATAGAGGCACAATGACAAAAGAATCTTGTTTTCTGGTCACAAAATCGACTTTTGAACTGTTCTGCGACGAATTGGCGCTCGTGGAAGGGGTAGCTGGTCGCTTTGCGGCGTTGATTTTATCGAATTGCATTAGAATCAATCTTCTCTTTCCCTCGATCAGAGTTCAAAAGTCGATTTTGTGACCAAAAATGAGGAAATGTTTGTCACTCGAACCGCGAAAGGAGGGGCCGTGCGCAAAAACGAGGTGGAGGCGCTGGCCCTCGATGCTCTCGACCTGGTGCGCAACGGGCTTTTGGTAAACCTGCGCTTCATGAGCGCAGCCTTTGCCCGACTCGCGCCCCTGCCCATCCCCGGCGCTACGCTCGCCACCGATGGCGCGCATTTGCGGTTCGACCCCGTCACCTGGGCGCGCACCTACGCCAACGACCCGGCCGAAGCTTCTCGCGCCTACCTGCACACGGTGCTTCACAACGTGTTTCTGCACCTTTACCCCGGAGCTGGCATCGATCCCCTTCTATGGGACATCGCCTGCGACATGGTGGTGGAATCGGTGATCAACCAGCTCGATCTTCCTGCCACGCGCACGGCCCAAGCGGCAGCCTCGCGTCCCGAGCTGGAGCGCATGGCCGAAGAGGCCGGCCTCATGACTGCCGAGCGTGTCTACGCCGCCCTGCGCGACCAACGCGCCGCCGGCGCAACCGACGACGAGCTCGCCCGCCTCGGCGCTCGTTTCCACGTGGACGACCATCGCCCCTGGCATGCCGTCATCATTGCCGAAGGAGAAGACGCATCGGGCAAGACGGGCGAGGCAACCGAAGGCGAGGGTCGCACGAGCGCTCCCGCCGCCAAGGCCGATACTTCCGGCACCGACATGGACATCCCCGATGAGGCCGCCGACGTTCCCTATTCCCACAAGGCGCACCGAGCGATGGACGCCGCCGACATCACCCAAAAGGACGCGCCCGAGAACGCCGCCCGCGCCATTGGCGAGCGCTTCGCCGACACCGTGCAGCTCGACCGCTCCCGCGAGCAATGGGAAAACGCGGCGCTGGAGATGGGCATCCAGCTGGACGCCTACGCGAAGCTGTGGGGCATCGAGGGATCGAATCTCGCCATGAACCTGCGCAAAGTGACCCGCGAAAAGCACGATTATCGGGCCTTCCTGCGCAAGTTCGCCCGCATGGGCGAGCAGATCCGCGTGAACGACGACGAGTTCGATTACGTGTTCTACACCTACGGCCTTGAGTTATACGGCAACCTGCCACTCGTGGAACCAGTGGAATTTGCCGAGGAGAAGCGCATCCGCGACTTCGTCATCGCCATCGACACCTCGGCCTCCACCAAAGACGGCCTCGTGCGGCGGTTCATCGAGCGCACCTATTCCATCCTGGCCGACGAGACGAGCTTCTTCTCGCGCATGAACGTGCTCATCGTGCAGTGCGACGCCGCCATTACCGACGTCGCGCGCATCACCTGCCTGCGCGATTTGGAAGACTATCTGGAAAATCCCACCATCAAGGGCCTGGGGGGCACCGATTTCCGTCCCGTGTTCGCCTACGTGGACGAGGCGCTCGCGTCCGGCGAGCTGAACGACCTGGGCGGACTCATCTACTTCACCGACGGCCAGGGCACCTATCCTGCACGTCGTCCCGCCTATGAAACCGCCTTCGTGTTCCTCGATTCCGACGATGCCGCAGCCTCGGCGCCCGTGCCCCCCTGGGCCATGAAAGTTATCCTGGATGAAACCTTCGTGCTAGAAGAGGAGCCACTATGAACATCCGCGAAGCAAAACAGCAGATCAAAAACGCCATGATTGCCTATTTCACTAAAGACGAGTTCGGCAACTATCTTCTGCCGCCCGAGCGCCAACGTCCGGTGTTCCTGCTGGGCGCGCCGGGCATCGGCAAGACGGCCATCATGGAGCAAATCGCCCAAGAACTGGAAGTGGGATTCGTGTCCTACTCCATGACCCACCATACCCGCCAAAGCGCGCTAGGCCTGCCGTTCATCGCGACGAAAACCTATGACGGCGTGGAATACCAGGTGTCCGAATACACCATGAGCGAGATCATCGCCTCGGTCTATGAGGCGATGGAGGCCACGGGGCGCCGCGAGGGCATTCTGTTCCTCGACGAGATCAACTGCGTATCGGAGACGCTCACGCCGGCCATGCTGCAGTTTCTGCAATACAAGATCTTCGGCCGCCATGCCGTGCCCGACGGCTGGATCGTCGTGACGGCCGGCAACCCGCCCGAGTACAACCGCACGGCCCACGACTTCGACATCGCCACGTGGGATCGCCTCAAGCGCATCGAGGTTGAGCCCGACTTCGATGTGTGGCGCGAGTTCGCCGTATCGACCGAGGTGCATCCCGCGGTCATCACCTACCTGGACATCGAGCGGTCCCACTTCTACGCCGTTGAGGCCACGCCCGACGGCGCGTCGTTCGTGACGGCCCGCGGCTGGGACGACCTGTCGGCGATGATCAAGCTCTACGAGGCCCAGGGGCTCACCGTTGATGAGCTGCTCGTGGAGCAGTATGTGCAAAACGGCGAGATCGCAAAGCGATTCGCCATGTACTACGACCTGTTCACGAAGTACCGCAGCGACTATCAGATCGATCGTATCTTGAACGGCAGCGCCGATGCCGGCCTGGCCGAGCGGGCCGCGGCGGCGCCCTTCGACGAGCGCGTGGCCGTCATGGGGCTTATCGTGGACGCCACGGTGAGCTGCTTGCGCGAGGCGGTTATGGAAGAGAAAGCAGCCGCGTTCGCTCATAGCGTGTTGGCCGATTTGAAGGAGCGCCTGGCCGCCGAAGGCGTGGCCGAAGACGCCGATGCGAGCGCGCTCATCCGCGCCACGACCACCGAGCTGGCACGCACCCGCGACACCGAACGGGCCGCGAGCCTGCTTTCCGACGAGCGCTACCGCTCCTTCGAGCGAACCATCAGTCTTCTTGACGAGGTGCTGCGCACAGGAGCCGATACGCCCGAGGGCGCCACGTTCAACCTGCTGCGCGAGCGCTTCAACGAGCGGCTCGACGAGCTGGACGCGGCCATCGACGAGGCGACGGCCGCCCTCGATAACGTGTTCAAGTTCGTGGAAGAGGCCTTCGGCGAGGGCCAGGAGATGCTCATGCTGGTGACCGACTTGTCCGTGAGCCGCGCCGGCATGGCCTTCATCAACGACCACGGGTGCGACCGCTACTTCGCCCACAACCAGAGTCTCCAGTTCTACGAGCGCGGTCACGACCTGGCCGCCCGCATCGACCGCATCACACTGGAAGAGGAGTAGCCCCCAGCGCGACCGCAGCGCCTTGCCCCGGCAAAGGATCCAAGCCACAGCAAGAGCAAGGCCGCGATCCCGGAAGGACCACGGCCTTGCCGCAGGCGACGCGTCGCCTATGGGAGAAAGCCCCGGGGCGCCCGATCACCCGGCGAGCGCCGCCATCGCGCTACGAGCACAGCACCGGCAGCGCCGCCATCTCGCTACAGGTACAGCACCGGTAGAGCCGCCAGAATGACCAGCAGACGCAGCATGAAACCACCCACAAGGACACCGCCCTCGCCGATGACGCTCACTACCATAGAGGTGGTGGAGGTCTCCACCTTTCGCGTGACAAACACCGGGTAGCCCTCGATGGCAAACGGCGCCACCAGGCCAAGCAGCACCAGACCGCCCCAGAACATTGGCGCGTACTGGCCCGACACGAGCGAGGCAACCGATGCGGCGCCCTCGGGACTGCCCGAGCTCACGATGATGAGCATGGTTGCAAGCACCACCATCTCGATAGCCGACAGAATCACGTGGCTCTTCTTGATGAGCCACATCTGCTCGAAGCGCTCACGATCGGTGATAAGGCCCACCAAGCTCGTAGCCGCCAGACCCGCCGACAGAGCCGACACCACGAACAGCACCGGCAAAATGGCGTTGTTCCACAGCGGGTAGGCGCTCACGACCCCCAGTAGAAAGCCGGTGTAGGCCGCCACGCAGAACGCGGATACGATACCTGTCCAGGTGAGCCACTTCGGCACCGGGCGACGCAGCACCTCAAGCAGCGCCGCGGCAATGGACACCGGCATGAACACGCAGATGAAGTACACGCCCAGCGTCATCACCGAGCCCGGGTTCATAATAAGATAGAAGAACCGCAGCGGGTTGTGCAGCCCGGCCTCGGCGTCCAACATGAGCATGAGCAGACCGATGCCCAGAAAGATGGGCGAGATAATGCGGCCCGCGACGCGCATCTTCACGCTGTCGGGATACTTCGCCTCCACAAAGGCTGAAGTGAGGAAGGCGCCGGCCGATGCGCCCGCCAAAAACAGGTACCAAGCGATCATAGATCCCCAAACCATTGATCATCACCTCACGTAGTAGATTTTCGCGGTGGTCAGGTCGCCCGCCAGCGGCTGGGCATTGGTGCGAGCGATTTCCTGGCAGATCTCGCTCTGCGGATCGTCCAGGTCGCCAAACAGGCGAGCGCCGGAGATGCAGGTGCCCACGCAACGCGGCGGGTTGCCCGGCTCGCCCTCGTACCAGCAGAAGCGGCATTTCTCGATAACGCCGGTCTTCTTAATCTGGATGCGGGCGCCGTAGGGGCAGGCGGCCATGCAGTACTTGCAGCCGATGCACCGTTCCTCGTCTACCAGCACCACGCCCGAGTCGGTCGTATAGGTGGCATGGGTGGGACACACCGCCTCGCAGGGAGCGTCCTCGCAGTGCATGCACTGCACTGGCACCACTTCCGCATACACGTTGGGGTAGACCCCCTGCTCCATCTCGTCGAATTTGATGAACGCCTCATCGGACTCGAGCCCGTTCACCATCTGACAGGCCACGCGGCAGGCGTAGCAGCCAACGCACTTCTTCGTGTTGATGAGCATTCCGTAACGGGCCATCAGCCTTCCACCTTCCTAACCTTCACCGCTACCTCTTGGCTCATGGTGGAGCCTACGCCGGGTTCCAAATGCAGCGGAACGAAATCCATCATGTTGAGGCCAAAGCCCTGGGCCCGAGTGAGATAGGGCGATGTGCCGCCGTAATGGGTGGGCAGAAACAGCACACCGGGCTTCAAGCGCTCGGTCACCTTCACAGCTACCTGGCCTGAGCACTCGCTGGAGGAAAGCTCCACCGTATCGCCGTCGACAATGCCCAGATCCGCGGCATCGGAGGCAGCCATCCAGAGCCGCTCGAGCTGATATTCCCGGGAGATGGCATTCAGCGCCTCCAGATTCAGCGTCATGGTGTGGGAGTGGATACCCTGCTTGCCGCCGATGAGGAAGAACTCGCCCTCGGCCGGCTCCACCAGACGCGGCACGTAGCCAATAACCGGGTTCAAGCCCGCTTCCGCCACCTTCGCCGAGGCGAACTGGAACTTCTCCGTCGGAGTCTTGAACGTCGGCGTGCCGAACGCGAAGCCGGGGTCAGCCAATTCCACGATGCCCGCCTCACGCACCGCATCGAGCGAGGTGCCCACGCTGGCCAGCTGCGCGTCGGCCAGCTCCTCCACGGTGAAGTCGAAGTACTCGCCCACGCCGCACGCCTCGGCCAGCCCGGCGAAGATCTCGTCGCAGGGGCGCGTCTCGGGATGGATGCGCTCGATCACCGGGGTGCGCAGTGCCACATAGTGCTTCTTGCCGCCGATGAACTCGGGCAGCTCCAGGCGCTCCAGCACCGTGCACTCGGGCAGCACGTAGTCCGACGCCAAAGCGGTCTCGCTCATTTGCACGTCAATAGTCACCACAAGCTTTGCCTGGGAAAGCGCCTCGCGCCACTTTGCCGGCTGCGCATACCCCTGCACGGCGTTGGAGTTGTAGAAGAACACGCCTTGGATGACGCCGTCGGCGCAGCCGTTCAGCACGGCCAGGTTGGTGCCGGTGCCCGAGAGCGCCAGCGGGTACTCGGCGTCGCCCAAACGCTTGGCGGCCGGCTTGGGCACCTCGGGGAACTTCACCGGATCCACGTCGCCCACCTTGGGCGAAGAGGTGATGAGCGCTCCGCCCTTCTGCCCCCAGCAGCCAAGAAGCGCATTCACGGCGCACACCGCGCGAGCCGTCTCGAAGGAGTTTTGATAGGCGCAGCCGAACGCTGCCCGCCAGGAAGGCTCGATAGCGCAGGCCGGTGCGGCGGCGGCCAGCGACTCGGCGATTTCCACGATGGTATCGGCCGGCACATCGCAGATGCCCTCGGCCCATTCCGGCGTGTACTCGGTCACTTGAGCAGCGAACTCCGGGAAGCCCACGGCGGACTGCTCAACGAACGCGTGATCGTACAGGTCGCGCGTCACCAGCACGTTCGCGATGCCGAGCAGGAACGCGATATCAGCGCCGGGCCTGATAGGCACCCAGTCAGTAGCAAAGACGCCGGTGTTGTTCAGGCGCGGATCCACGATGACCACCCGCGCCCCGCCCTCGGCCGCTCCGGCCAAGCTCTTCACCGAGGAGGGACGGATGCCATCGCCATAGCTGCGGCCGATGAACACCACCATTTTGGTGTTGGGGAAGTCCACCGAGAAGTTCTGGGCTCCCGTGGCTTCCTGAATACCGCTCTCTTTCGACAGATTGCAGGCAGCGGCATGGGTATACACGTTGGGTGAGCCGAGCGCGTTCATGAAGCGCTTGCTGTAGTACTTGCCCGAGGGGCGCGGATCTTGGATGATGGCCAGCGCCTCGGGGCCGGCCTCGGCGATGATCTCCTGCACCTTCGCGCCAATTTCGGACAGAGCGTCATCCCAGCTGATAGGGGCGAAGCTGCCGTCGGCGGCGCGCTTCATAGGCTGAGTCAGCCGGCCGTCGGAATAGGCCCACTGAGCCGCGCCGTGACCGCGACCGCAGAGCGTTCCCTTGGAATAGGGGTGCTCCTTCATGCCCTCGACGGTCCACAACCGCCCGTCGAGAGCGGTGGCGATCAGGCCGCACTTGCTGGAGCAGCCGTTGCACAGCGATGCGCCCTGAATCTTGACCGCGCCCGTGGCGGCGGCCTCGGCCTGCTCGGCCCGCCACGCGGCCACCGAGCAAGTGCCCACAGCAGCCAGCGCAGCGGTGGCGGCGGTACCCTTCAGGAAGGTTCGCCTGGTGGGATTGCAGTGCATTAAAGCCTCCTTCTCTTGCATATCTGCTTTCTCCTTGTCTGGGGAAGTCCTCGGTTTTTACCGAAGGGACACGGATAGGTCTCGGACGGCCGCCGCGAGAGCTACCGCCAGCTCGCGCCCATGGGCCAGAGCGCGAGCCAGCTCGTCGGTACGAGCCGAGGGGGGCGCCGACGAGAGCGCGGCCGCATGGGCGAGCAAGGTTTGCTCGTAAGCGTCCAGCCAGTCGAAATGCTCGGACAACAGCGCAAGAGCAGCCTCATGGTTTCCCGCATCGACGCACAGGGCCACCACCTCGGTCATGAGCGTCACATGGTCGGGCATGGCGCAAAACTCCATCGGCACCTCAAGTTCGAGAGCGCGATAAAGGGCCCGCATGTGCTGGGCGCTGTCACCGAGGAGCAGATGCCGGGCCGCACCAAACTCAGCCGAGACCCCTCTGCGGCGCTCCCGTCCATCGGCCCAAGGCTTATAAAGCGATTCGACGGGCACCGCTGCCGCGGGAGCGCCCAAGGTGAGCACCTCGTTCTCGAGTCGGCAGCGCACGGCGCCCACCGGCGTCGCGGGCGCTATCGCTAAATCGGCCGCTGTCGCACGGGCCGCCTCGTACGCCGCTTCATAGTCATCGCCCCATCGCGAGAACAGAGCTCCAATGGTGCTCAGGTAGGCTGCCTTGGCGCAGACGTTCGCCTGTGCGGCATCGCGCACGACCTCTCTCTCCGATGTTTGCGTGGTCGCACGCGCAGCCCCGCCTCTTGTCTCTTGCATTTCGCACCTCCTTCCGTTGGCGCTCCATGCTAGAATCGTCGGCTATGCGCCATATCATCAGTTTCTGATGATTTATCGAGACGCAAGTCAGTCATAATAGAGGACGCGACAGGGAAACGCCCAGTTCACACTGGCAATGGAGAAGGAGGAGCAGGGCCGTGACAGCAGTCCGCGATGCACCATCGGCCGCTATCGAGCCGCTTCCCCGCTTTCTGCACCTGTGCTATCTCGGCCTCGCGTTTTTCTGGGCCTGCAGCATGCTCACCTTCCGCAGCTCCATCCTGCTCACCGGCGCGGCGGACACGCCCCAGTACAATACGTTGATCGTCGTCGTATCGTTTTTGGCAAACATGACCGTGCTCTTAGGCGTGTCGGCCCTTGTAGAGCGGGCGCCGGAAAATCTGGCGAAACTCTCGCCGTGGCCCTTCTGCGGATGCATCCTTGTCGGCATCGCGGCTATCGGCGGCGCCGGCATATGGTTTGCCGGCCCAGCGCTTTCCGCATCGCTCGTGATCGGCTCGACGCTATGCGGCGTCGGCTTCGGCTACCTATGGGGGAGCTGGGCGGACGTGCTCGGACGCGTGCATCCCTCGCGCACGGCCCTGTATGCCCCGGCGTCGTTCTTGCTCACCACCATCATCTTTCTCGCCGTCGACTCCCTCGCGGCCCTCACTCCCTTTCCGCCCCTTGCGCTCATGGCTCCCCTGCCAATAGCCTCGGTTCTCTGCCTGAAGCGCTGCCGTACCGAGAGCAGCCAGCCGTCGGTCCTCCTCGCGCCCCACCGAACCGAGTCTCAGCGCTACCTGGCGGCTCTCACCACCCTCGTGCCGCTCATCATCGCCGCCCTCGTTTTCTCCTGCCTGTTCGGCTTTATGTGGGAGACCGCCGTGCTCAGCGTGAACTCCGCGAGCACGGCCCATGAACTGCCCCTGGTGCTGAATTTCGTCGTTGCAGTGCTTCTTTTGGCCTTCACGGTTGCCTTGCAGCGGCGAGTAAACCTGTCGCTTGTCTACCAACTGCTTATCCCCATCGCCATCGTGCTGTTCGCGGCGCTGCCGTTTTTCTGGAATGTTCACCCCGTGGTGCTGAACGCAATCATGAGCGCCGTACATGGGGTCTTCGACGTGGTCATCTGGTACCTGGTAGCCACAGCTGCCTACGATTACGCCGTATCGGGCTTCGTTATAGGGGGCCTGGTGAGGGCGCTGTCCATTCTCGCACGGCTCGTGGGCATCGGCATCGGGTATCTGATCATGCTCCTCCCCGAAGTGGCTGGCTACGCTGTAGTGGGCGTGTGCATCGGAGCGGTGTATCTGCTCGTCATCCTGCTATGGTTTCTCTGGCACAACGCCAAACGCTCGGTTCCGGGCGAGGAGGCAGAAGGGAGAATGGCGATTGGCGAGGCGACCGGCGACGGCAACGCGAATCCGCATTCGAGCGTCTCAGATCCATCGTCGGTCTTAGCTGCCCCAACAGCCGTCAAGGCAACCGACAAAGCAGCTGCCGACCCTGCCAGCACCTCTCCCGTTGCGGAGTCCATCAGCACTTCTGCGACCGCCGAGATCGATGGGGCCGAAGCTATTAACAGCGAAGAGGTCGTCTTCGCGCTCCTCGCCGACGACTACGGCCTCACTCGTCGCGAGGCCGAGGTGCTCCCCTACCTCGCCCGCGGCCGCTCCGCAAAGGTCATCGCCGAAGCGCTCTTCGTCTCGGAATCCACCATCCGCACCCACACCCGCCGCATTTTGGAGAAGACCTGCCTGCATTCCAAGCAGGAACTCATCGATCTCGTTGAGAAGTATTAGAAGCCGGCGGAGGGGCGCGCCGCTTGGTGCACCAGCCGACGCGCACCGCCAAGCCGTCTAAAGCCTTGGCGCGACACCACGCGCAACCAGAACCTGCGGCTCTACGAGCGCGGTCATGACCCGGCCGCCCGCATCGGGCGCATCACACTGGAAGAAGAGCGCCTAAAAGCACCATCGATCCGAAATGTGCAAAATGAGCCATTTCTCGTAGCTATTGGCGACAAATGCGAAAAGTTTTCCCTGTTCACGCCAAACGGTTCAAGCCCTCCCGGCACAAAATCCTACGAGAAGTACCCTGTTTTGTGCATTCGAGGCTTCCCCATAATCCGCGGGGACTACTCCCGTTGGTGTATCTGCGTGAGCCGGTCGTGATTAGGGGTTGCCGAGGTCTCGGGAACGTGCTGGGGCGTGATAGTGTGCACTCCAGCACATGACCGACCCCCTTTCAGAAGGAGATCACCAATGACCAACTTGAACACCACCCCGAACCCCTTCGGCAAGCATTCCTTCCGTGACAACGCCGTCGACTCCGCCGCGAACCAGACCTACGAGTTCGACATCGACGGCTCCGTGGCCGCCAGCGTCGAGAACGCCGCCGCCGCCAAGCCGAAGTTCGGCCGCCGCTCCTTCCTCACCGGATTCGCCGGCGCCGCGCTCGCCTGCATGCTCGCGTTCGGCGTGCAGGGCGCCATCATCGACCCCGCCACCGCCGAGGCCACGGGCACCCCTTCCGCTACCCAGACTGTCATCAACACCAACGATGACGCAACCCTGGCTGAGGCCGTGGCCGCCAAGTGCCTGCCGTCCGTGGTATACGTGGAGACCTACGCCGATGCGGGCGGCCAGCTCCAGAGCTTGGGTACCGGCTCGGGCGTCGTGATGACCGAGGATGGCTACCTCATCACCAACAACCACGTGGTCGACGGCGGCAGCGCCTACAAGGTGACCATCGCCGGCAACACCTACGACGCCGAGCTGGTGGGCACCGACCCCTCCTCCGACGTGGCGGTGTTGAAGGCCAAGGACGCCAGCGGGCTCACCCCCATGGAGATCGGCGATTCGGACAACCTGACCGTCGGCGAGTGGGTCATGACCCTGGGCGCTCCCTTCGGGCTCGAGCAGTCGGTGGCCACGGGCATCGTGTCCGCCACGAGCCGCTCGCAGATCATGGACGCGAGCGAGTCGATGCAGTCCGGCGGCAGCGGCGAGACCACTATCTATCCGAACATGATTCAGACCGACGCGGCCATCAACCCGGGCAACTCCGGCGGCGCGCTCGTGGATGACGAGGGCAAGCTCATCGGCATCAACACGCTCATCACCTCGTACTCTGGCAACTACTCCGGCGTCGGCTTCGCCATTCCGGTGAACTACGCAGTGAACCTCGCCCAGCAGATCATCGCCGGCGAGACCCCGACCCACGCCCAGCTCGGCGTGAGCCTGTCCACGGTGAACGACCAGGCGGCTGCCAGCTACGGCCTCGCGGCCGAGTCCGGCGCCTACGTGGCCGCCGTCTCCCAGGGCTCCGGCGCCGAGGCGGCCGGCCTCCAGGAGGGCGACATTATCACGGCCCTGGACGGCGAGCCGGTGGAAGGTGCCTCCGACCTCATGCTGGCCGTGCGTGGGAAGAACCCCGGCGACACCGTGAAGCTGACGGTGAACCGCAACGGCCAGGAGCAGGAGATTTCCGTCACCCTGGGCGACGACGCCGCCAGCCAGAAAGCGGCTGCCGAGCAGAAGGCCCAGCAGGAGCAGCAGATGCCCGAGCAGGGTCAGGACTTTGACTGGAGCTACGGCGACGGTAACGACTACGGTTACGGCTGGGGCTACGGCGACGGCTACGGCCAGGACGGCGGCAACGGGTACGGCTACGGCGATGGCTACGGCAACGGCCTGAACCTGGACGACCTGTTCGGCCAGCGCTAAGCCGCCGAGACGCCTTACGCGTCAAGCATGCCGACAGAAGGGACTCACGATTCCCTTACTGCAGGGGCGACCACACGGTCGCCCCTTTTCTATTGAAAGCTCTGCGATTGAATGCTCTTTACTCAGCGCTGAGCACTTCCAGGTTGCCACTTATGATGTCGAAGGTGAGATCGCAGGAGTGCGACGGATCTCCAGCGGAACCGGCGAAGTCGTTCGTGAAGTTCCCAGAGGTTTTATCCACCTGCGCCGTCAGCGCGGTATCGGCCGGTAGCTCCAAAACGATGTGTCCGGAGGCAAGCGATCCAGAGATGGTCTCCGGGGCCGACAAGCACGGGCCGAAGTAGAACTCCCCTGAAGCCTGATCGATGTGCAGCGTCTTGGCGATAGAGCCTTCGTAAGCGACATTGCCACTTGCGAGGCTCAGCTCGAGGTCGGTCACCGACATCTGGCTCACTGAGACGGAACCCGAGGCGACATCGAGTTCCATTTTCTCGCACAGCATGGCGTCGGCCCCGTCGATACCGTACTCACCCGAGGCTGCCTCAAGAACGAAGCGCTCAAGAGACGCCGCCGATTCGGGGATAAGCACCTCCACGTCTTTGCTGCCCCATGTGCCGAGCGAGCATCCCGATAGGCCGCCGTTGCCCTCCATATAGTCGATGGAAAGCACACCGCCGTTCGTGCTGCAGGCCATAACAGGTTGCGGACCGCCGTGCATCGTTTCGTTCACGACAATTTTGCCGTCGGTCTCGCTATCGGGCACCACGCGCACGGAGCCCGACCCGGCGAGCCAGTTCAGATCGATGGCGTTTACCTCACTGGAGTCGATTTCGAAATGACTGCCCTCGGAAGTCGATGCAACGCCGCCGCGCACACCGCTGCGCAGCGTCGCATCCGCCACCTCGCTCGCGGCATCACCCGCATATCCGGCCATCTCGCCGACCGCATCTCCCGCATATCCGGCGATCTCGCCCATGGCGTTCCAGCCCACACAGCCCATCAAGCCACCGGGCGCAAGCAGCGAGCCCAGCGGAGCAACGACCACGCCACGACCGCAGCCGCCGAAAAATCCGCACACGCCCAAACAGAGCAGCACGATGAGCGCGATCTTCACATAGGTGCTCCGTTCCAGCTTCATTGGGCGCCTCCTTCTGAGGAGGAATCACTTTTCGCTGCGACGCTCTGGCGTTCGGCCAACCATGTCTGATAAGCCGGATCAGCCTCCAAGGTGTTCACCACCCAATAGTAGAAGGGAATGGTGAGGAAGATCACCCAGCCGGGATGCCACCAGCCGAAGCAGAAACCAGCAAGTAGGAAGATGACCGCGCACAGAAGCGGGTAGGGAAACGACTGCAGCGGATCTTTCGGTTGGGGCGTCGGTGGCGGCGCAATGGGCACCGAGGATGCCGGCGGAATGGAACCCGGTGGGCGAGAGCCAGAAGGGTAGGAACCCGGGCTCTGCGGCGATGCCGGCGAACCGTGCGAAGACGCGCCAGGGCCATAGCCCGCACTCGGTGGCCGATGGCCCGGCGCTCCGTATGTGGAAGGCGAGAACCCGTGCGGCGCCCCTCGGCCGGAAGCACCGGCCTGTCCAGGGGACGGAGCAGGCGGCGGGAAGCCTCCCGACGTCGCAGCGGGCGCGCTCACTTCCACGACCACTTTTGGCACGTCGGGCGCCTCAGCTGCCGTCGCAGCCGCCGCTTCGGCCCGCGCCGCAGCCGCCAGGGCCGCCTCCGCCGCAGCAGCGGCCTCGGTTTCCACCGATTCGGCGCGCTCCTGGGACTCAAAGCGCACATCGTCGGCCACCTCGGGGCTCACACGCAGAAGCTCATCCAGGGTCACCTCGTACAAGTCGGCCAAGGCAATAAGGTTTCCCATATCGGGCGCCGACTCGGCGCGCTCCCACTTGGAAACGGCCTGGCGCGACAACCCCAGCTGCTCGGCCAGCCCCTCTTGGGAGAACCCGCGCTCACGGCGCAATTCGGCAAGGCGTTGGGCGATTTCGACGTTCATCACGGTTCCCTTTCGCGTCTTGTTCGTCACATCTCGCCTTTCACCCTATGGTTTCAACCCTGGTTGCACCAGCACCTTATGTGGTCAATTTACCAGAACCGAGCGAAAAATCTCCGACAACCACTGGTTGCCCCACCCACGAACAGGTAATTTGCGCCTTTCTTAAGGCAGCCAGCCCACGACCACTCGCGCCGCCTTCGCGACGCAAGCCATCAATCCCGTCAGTCATAGCGGATACTCGAGCAAATCCTCGATGCGGCAACCCAGCGTCTGAGCGAGCCGATAGAGCGATGCGCCCTGACCGTGATTGATGTCCTTGCAGCGCTGCTCGTACTGCTGTATCGCCCTCAGCGACACACCCGATTTCTCCGCCAGCGCCACCTGGGAAAGACCCCTTTGCTCGCGCCACGACTTCAGAGGAGCGCCCCGCCGGGCTACGCGCTCTTCGATCGCTTCGACGAACTTCTGCTCTGCCGCTTCGTGGAGCGGCCAGTACAGCGCGCGAATTTCTTCCATGGTCGTCACGCGCCCGATGGTTCGGAACGGGCGGCCCGTCTCCCACTGCCAGTAGGCCAGAACCCAACCGCACCAATAGTCGGGCCCTTCCCCGTCGGACGCCATATCGGCCAGAGGCACGCCGATATCCAGCCCGGCCCGATAGCACACGTCAAGCACCAGCTCGATGCCTGACGAACCACTCACATAGCGCGGGGCGCCGGCGCCGAACGCATCGGCAACCCCTGTCGCTACGAACATTTCAAAGAACTGGTCGAGCCCCAAGTTGACACGGTTGGCCGCGCAATCGAATGCCTCGCCCAGCACCTCCATGGCATCGAACAGATAATCTTCGCTATAGGCCTGCAAGATCGGTCACCTCTTCTCGCAAAAGGTCGCGCAAGAAAATACCGTCGATGCCCTGCCGGGCAGCCTCCTCGCGATAGAGCGCCCGCGCCTTCTCGTCGCGCTCCTTCCGCTTAGGGTAGTAAACGGCGCTGGGCGCCACTGTGGCTTCGACGAACTCGATGGCCTTGAATGCCTCCGGGCTCTTGAGTACGATCTGCTGGCCCAAATCACCGAGATGCAAAGCCCACGTCAACTGCTCCAAAGAAATATCGTTTCGCAAAAAGGCGCGGGCGAAGGTGAAGTAACTGTCATCAGCACGGTGCCCCACGATAACGTCGAACGACTCCGCATCCAGCAGGTAGTGGGCACGAAGAAACTCGCTACCCGCTTGAGCCACCGGGGTGCGCAGATCGATCTTGCGATGCTCCAGCAACAGCGCCAGCCAATGAAGCGTCGAGTATTCCGGAGAGGAGAGTTCAAGAACCTTAAGGCCGCGGCCATCGAAGCGATACTCGTTAGCGTAGCCGTCGTAGCCTTCTTCGGAGCAGGCCCACTCGCGCGCCAATTCGATATGCTCGGTGCAATAAAACCCGCGGCCGTAGTCGTTATATGGCCTACCACCACCGTAGAAAGGATGCGCCACTATTTGAGGCGATCCATGAAATAGAGGCATAAGTTCCATAGTTTACCTATCTCTCCAGAGATACTTCCAGAAGTATAGCATAGATATCTCTCCAGAGATATCTAAGATACGCCACGGAATCTTGCTTGGCTTACTGCAAGCCCTAGGCGACGTCGCCCTTGGCATCGTTGCCTTTGCGGGCGTTCCACCATTTGGAGAGTTGAACGATGATGACTTCCACGAGCGGAATCGTGAGGAAGATGACCCAAGCGGGGCCATGCCAATGAACATCGACGAAGGTCATCCAAAGGAACCAGGCGATCGCACCAATAGGATACAGCGCGCACAGCATGGGAGCGATGCGGCGAGATGCGACTGCCGCGCCCACAATGTAATAGGTCGGAATGAGGAACAGCAAAAAGAGCGTCGGCCCCCAAATGCCGCTGAGCATCCCGAAGGCGAGGTAGCCCACAATCACCAAGGCCCAGAAGGGGAACTTCAGCCACTTCTTAGCCCTGTCTGCATCGAAGTCACCGGGTGATACCCCGAAGGGATTGTCACGCGTGAAGATATGCTCTGCCGCCTCAGGATCCGTCGTGTTGACGCGCACGCCGTCCCAACCGACGTGCACCTCTTCGCCGTGGCGGTCGACCACGTGCACGCCCTCGGCCCAGGACACGTGCACATGGTCCTTGCCGTCGTCCACGTGAATGCCACCGGGCCCGAAGGGCACCTTGCCGCGGCCCTCCTTTTCGAAGTCAACGCCCTCGGCTGTCTCGGCATCACATGCATCGCCAACGCCACCGCCCTCTGGCGAAGCCGTCTCTTCCGAAGCTTCCGCGACGACAACCCTGCTCGCGCCACGCACTTCCGCGCGGTCGGCGGCTTCGAAGGCCACGTCGTCCTCGATGGACTCGTCCACGTACAAAAGCTCATCCAGCGACACCCCGTAGAGCTTCGCCAGGGCAATGAGGTTGTCGGTGTCAGGCGACGACTCTGAGCGCTCCCATTTGGAAACAGCCTGGCGCGACACGCCCAACTTCTCCGCGAGGGCCTCCTGCGACAGCCCTGCAAGCTTTCGGCGCGCGGCCAAGCGCTCGGCGATTTCGACATTCATGGTGTGCTGCCTTTCTTCTGCGATTGCCTCTCAAAAACGCCTTGGAGCCTACCGAAAACCTCTTTGCCACGGAACCAATTCGCGTTGTCATTTTCCGCAATTATTGGTTGCGGAAGCGCTGAACTGGGAAAATACCCCAGCGGTCACCACGCGCATGGCAGCATTCGCGCTCGCTAGCGGCCGTCCCGCAATGCCTTCAGGCGCGCCAGGGTGTCGGCGGGAATGCGCTCGGCGACGGTGTTCTTGCGCGCCACCTTCGGGGTGTCATCCAAACGCGCATCTTCGTAGTACTCGCCCATCTCATGGGAGAAGCCGTCGGCGCTCATGCGATCGACGCCGCCGCCGAACACCGTGTCTTGAATGGCCGCGTCGCTCGTGACCACCATGGTCTCCACCCCGCGCTTGCCCGCGTCGTAGGCCAGCTTCTCGATCACCTTGTCGGCCGACTGCCCCGCCGGGGAGAAGATCACCTGCACGCCGCCGATCTTCGTGCGCGAGCCTTCCGAAAGCTCGTTATCGGCGGCGTCGAAGACGATGATGGCGCCCATGTCGCGCCCGGCGTAGTTCACCACGTCGTTGATGAGCCGGTCGCGGGCGGCGTTGAAGAAGTCGTCGGTGTAGTCCTCGTCGGCCCGCGGCTGCCACCGGTACCGGCTGCCCGACCGCAGCACGTTGTACCCGTCAACGATGAGGAGTCTCTTGCGTTGCTTGGCCATGATGCGATCTGCGGCCTATTCCCAGTTCTGGCGCAGCCACTCGTACATGCAGGCGGTGGAGGCCTGGGCCACATTCAGTGAGGAAATCTCTCCCACCTGGGGCAGCTTCACGCCGAAATCGCAGTTCTCCAGCACAAGGCGCGACACGCCTTCACCCTCGTTGCCCATCACGAGCGCGATCTTGCCCTTGAGGTTCGACTGCCAAATGAGATCGGAGGCGTGCTCGGTGGCGGCGGCCACCCAGAAGCCCTCGTCCTTCAGACGCTCGATGGTGCTCACGAGGTTCGCCACCTGGGTGACGGGAATGTGAGAAATAGCCCCGGCCGAGCTTTTGTAGGTGGCGGCGGTCACGCGGGCGGCGCGCTTGTTGGGAATGACAATGCCGGAAGCGCCCACGCACTCGGCCGAACGGGCGATGGCCCCCAAGTTGCCGGCATCGGTGATGTGGTCGAGCACCACAATGAGCGCGCGGCCGTCGTGCTCCTCAGCCGACTGCTTCGCCGCGTCCAGAATCGTCGTCATGTTCACATAGTTGAACGGAGCCGCCTCAGCCATGACGCCCTGGTGGCTACCGCGCTCGGAAACCTCGTCGAGCTTCTTCTTCGACACCTTCTTAATAGGTACGTCCAGGTTCTTCGCCTTGCGCTGGATGTCGCGCACCAGGCTGTCGCCCTGGCTCAGGTTGTCGGCCATGAGGATGTACTTCAGCGGCACGTGGGTGCGCAGCGCCTCGATAACCGGACGCTTGCCTTCAATGAAATCAGCCATGGAATCGCTTTCGTCGTGGTAGTTCAATGGTAATCGAGAAGTTTACCACGGCCCTGCGGCCCTTCTGAAGCCGCACGCCCAATCACGCCAAATCAACGCTGGCCGTCGCCCGAGCGACACCCCGGCGCACAGCCTCATCCGCGCCCCGATCATCCAGCTGCATGAGTGGAAGCCGAACAAGCCAATCGCTCAAACCGACTTTACTAAAGCTCACTTGAGTAACGCCCCTTTACATCACGCCTGAGCCGAAGAGCACGAGATCGATGAGCTCCTGCTTGCTGTGAAACATATCTTTGCCAGGTATTCCACTTACTTTGACAGGTTTACGCTACTCGTTTTGCAATTGCATTTCCCGGTTGATTGCCGCTGGCGGGCGCCTGCACCACCTTCGGCTATCTGCTCGGCAAGAATCTGCACAACAGCACCTGGTAGAAGGCGCTCTACAGCCCTCCCTATGAAAGGAACCCGCGACATGCGGGTTCCTTTTTCTGTTCCTAAATGAAGAGCTGCGGGGCAAGATTTCCTGCCAGCTATTCCGCTTTCGCATCGCGGGCGGCGATTTCGGCGGCCTTCTTGGCGAACTCGGCGCGCTGCTCGGGGGTCATCATGGCCATCTGCGCTTCCAGCACGTCGTGCTTCAGCGCTGTGGCGAAATCAGCAGAGTCTTTCTTGGCGCCCTCGGTCGCCTTCTTGACCGCATCGGCAGCCATCTCAGCTTGCGAGCGCGCCATGGACACGGCAGCCTCGGTCTGCTCGTGAGCCAACTCCGCGGCCGTCTTGGCCTGATCGTTCAGGTGGCTCGCGGCCGCCTGAGCCTCACGGGCCGCCTCGCCGACCGCGGTCTGGGCCTGCTGGCCCACGCGCTCGGCGGTGGCCTGAGCCTGTTTCAGCACCTCGGAGTTGATGGCCTTGCCCTGCTCCACGGTGATCTCGCCCTTGGCGATAAGCTGCTCCACCAGCTCCTGGGTCTTCTCGGCGCCGAGCGCCATGGCGCCCACACCAGCCAGGAACACGTCCTTCAATCCATCGGCAATCGTCGTCATTTCGGGGCCTCCCTTATCTCGACGGTGATTTCGCACCCTCTACTATACGAGCGCCCCCGCCCCACGTATGCCAACGGGGCGGCACCGTTACCGCCCCGTCAAAGGTTGATTGATTTGGTTAGGGAATCTGCCGCGAATGATTGCTCGCAGCCGTGCGCCCTGCGCGCGCCTGCGCGCCCGTGCGCTCGCATTCGCTCGTTCGCGGGTGCTATCCCAGGATCAGCTTCAAGACCACGTAGGCCACCACGAACCCCGACACGGCGCTTACCCCCATTTTCAGGCCGGCTGAAGCTACCGGGTGCTTGCGTCCGAAGGCCTCGTTGTCGCGCACCGGCTCCTCGCCGCGGGAGTACGCCACAATGTCGCGATAGGTGACCAGGTCGTACTTCTTCTTCATCGACTCCACCATGCCGAGCAGAATACATCCTAAAACCCACAGCGCAAGAAACAGCACAATTCCCAGCACCTCGCTCTCGGTGCACTTCGGCATGAGCGAGGAGGGGGCCGTAGGCACCGCGAACCCCACCGCCACGCACACCAGCCCGACGCCCACAAGCGCCCAAGCTGCCACCGTCAGGCGGCTCATTGTCTTCCAGTCGTTCTCAATCGCCTTTTCCATCGTTGCCACGTCTCCTTTCACGAGCTCATCGATGGACGTGCCGAAGATCTCGCTTAAGAGCAGAAGGCTCTGCACATCGGGATAGGTGCGGTCGGTCTCCCAGTTGGAAATGGTCTGCCGCGATACGAAAATGCGCTCCGCCACGTCCTCCTGGGACAGCCCCAGTCGGTTCCGGTGCTCCTTGAGATGCTCCTTGAGTTCCACAACACGTCCTTTCGCGATCAGAGTGACATGACACGCCGCAGCGTACCACCAAAACCCTTTGGCACAACCCCGCAGCCAATGAAAACCCCTGCCAAAAGTCTTTGACAAGGGTTCTGAACAGGGATTTTCTCTAGATAAATAGCGATCGTAGAAGCATTTAGTGCATTGAGCGCGGCTCGCGTCCATTCGGCGCGAATGCGAGAAAGACCCCGAAACGCGAGAGGCGATCCGGGGTCTTCGTCGATTGAGGAGTCTATTGCCCTACCCGAAAATGGCGGCGAAGGCGCCGGTGCCGGCGCCGTGCAGGACGTTGTCGCGCATGGCGCGGCGGGCAAAGCCCATCATCTCGGCCAAAGCGTCCAGCGCTACTTCCTTCTTCTCACCCGTGCGACGCAGCTTCATCTCCACCTTGCCCTCTTTCAGGCCGCGCTTGCCCACGACAATCTGCACGGGCCAGCCGATGAGGTCGGCGTCGTTGAACTTCACGCCGGCGCGCTCGTCACGGTCGTCGATGACCACCTCGAAGCCGAGCTCGGCCAGATCCTTCGCGATTTTCTCGGCCATGGGCTGCACCTCGCTATCGCCCACCGTGAGCGGCACCACGCAAATATGGGCCGGTGCCACCGACAGCGGCCACATGATGCCGTGCTCGTCGTTGTGCTGCTCGACGATGGCGGCCAGCGTGCGCGAGATGCCCACGCCGTAGCAGCCCATGATGAAGGGCTTCTCCTCGCCATCTTCGTCCATGAACGTGGCGCCCATGGCACGGGAGTACTTGTCGCCAAGCTGGAAGATCTGGGCCACCTCGATGCCGCGAGCGCCTTCCAACGGAAGTCCGCACGTAGGGCAGCAGTCGCCGGGCTTCACCGTGGCCAGATCGGCCCACTCGTCCACCTGGAAATCCTCGCCCAGACGCGCGCCCACGTAGTGGTAGCCGTCCTCGTTGGCGCCCACGACCCACTGCGGGATGGCCTGCAAGCTGGTAGCGGCGATGATGCGGGCGCCCTCCGGCAGCCCCACCGGCCCCATGGAGCCCTTGCACAGACCGAAGGCGAGCATCTCCTCGTCAGTCAGCAGCGTAAAGCCGGGCACGAGACCCTCGATCTTCAGCTCGTTCAGCTCGTGGTCGCCGGGAATGAACAGGCACACGAGGTTGCCCTCGGCGTCCTTGCCGGACAGCGCCTTCACCGTGGAGGACTCGGGGATGTTCAGAAACGCGGCCAGCTCGGCGATAGTGTGCACGTCGGGCGTGGCGATCTTCTCCATGGCGTCCACTTCGTACAGCGTGGGGCGGGCCAGGCATGCGCCGGCCTCGGCGTCGGCCGCATAGCCGCACGAGCAGTACACCAGGTCGGCCTCGCCCGATTCGGCCAGCGCCATGAACTCGGTGGTCACCTTGCCGCCGATCTGGCCGCCATCGGCCTCCACCTCGCGGTAATCCAAGCCGCAGCGGTCGCAGATGGCGCCGTAGGCCTTCCCCATGGCGTCGTAGGTTTCCTGCAGCGACTCCTGGGTGGCGTTGAAGCTGTAGGCGTCCTTCATGACGAATTCGCGAGAGCGCAAAAGACCGAAGCGCGGGCGAATCTCGTCGCGGTACTTCGTCTGAATTTGGTAGAGGTTCTGGGGCAGCTCCTTGTAGGAGCGCAGCTCGTTGCGCACGAGCGCCACGATGATCTCCTCGTGGGTGGGACCGAGGCACATCTCGCGGTCGTGACGATCGGTAAGGCGCATGAGCTCGGGGCCGTAGTCGTTCAAGCGCCCGCTTTCCTCCCACAGCTCCGCCGGCTGCAGCACCGGCATGAGAATCTCCTGGGCACCCGAAGCGTCCATTTCCTCGCGCACGATGTTCTCGATCTTCTTCAGCACGCGGAAACCCAAAGGAAGGAACGTGTACAGGCCCGAGGCGGCCTTGCGCAGCATGCCCGCGCGCAGGAGCAGGCGCGCGCTGTCGATGTCGGCGTCCGACGGGTCTTCCTTCAGGGTGGGGGCGTACAGGTTGCTCATACGCAGAATCTGGGTCATAGGTTCTCCAACTCCTCCATAAGGGCAGAAACAATTTCCGACTCTTGCACTTTGCGGACGATTTTACCATGGGAGAAAACAACGCCCGCGCCCGCTCCGCAAGCCACCCCGATATCGGCATCGGCGGCTTCCCCCGGCCCGTTTACCACACACCCCATGACCGCCACCTTCACCGGCTTGTCCACCGTAGCGAGGCGCTCTTCCACTTCCTGCGCCAGCCCGATGAGGTTCACCTGGCAGCGCCCGCAGGTGGGGCAGCTGATGAGCTCGGGGGTGCGGCGGCGCAAGTCCAGGGCGCCGAGCAGCGTCCAGCAGGCCCGCACTTCCACCACAGGGTCGTCCGTGAGCGAGATGCGCATGGTGTCGCCGATGCCCTCTTCCAAAAGGACGCCCAGGCCGCATGCGCTTTTGATGATGCCTTGGAAGGCGGTGCCCGCCTCGGTGACGCCGATGTGCAGCGGCACCTCGGGCAGCTCGGCGGCCAACAGGCGATAGGTGTCGATGGTGGTCTGCACGTCGTGGGCCTTCGCCGACACAACGATGTCGTGGAAGTCGCATTCGTCTTCGAAGAAGCGCACATACTCGGTAGCGGAAGCGGCCAGCTTCTCGGGCAGCGTCAGGTCGTCGCGGGCCGCCAGCGCGTCATCGAGCGATCCGGCGTTCACCCCGATGCGGATAGGGATACCCGCCGCAGCCGCCGCGGCGATCACCTCACGGGTGGCCTCCAGGCCGCCGATGTTGCCGGGGTTGATGCGCAGCTTGGCCGCGCCGCGGGCCGCCGCCTCGATGGCGATGCGGGCGTCGAAATGGATGTCGGCCACCACGGGCAAGGGTGATGCGGCGCACACGGCTTCGAAGGCGTCCAGGCAGTCCCGACGCGGAATGGCCATGCGCACGATCTCGCAGCCGGCCTCGGCCAGCGCCTCAATTTGCGCGAGGTTGGCGGCCACATCGTCGGCCGGGGCGTTCAACATCGACTGCACCGCCACCGGCGCGCCTCCGCCCACCGGCACATCCCCCACCATCACACGCCGCGTGCGGTCATGGGGCTTCAGTTCCTTGGTCACGGACCACTTCCTTTCCAACCGTTATCTTTCACCAATTATAAGTCCGGAATCCGCCCAAGGAAGTCAGCGAGGGTCCGACAGGTTTAAACCCCTAGCCCCAGTTGCCAAAGACGAACCTCTGGATGTCCTGGTTCAGCATGATGACGAAGAAGCCGAGGAACAGGGCCATACCAGCAAGCGACATATAGTTCATGGCCTTCTGAGACACTGTCTTGCGGGTGCCCTTCTGGAAGATTTCCACCACGAAGCGGCCGCCATCCAGCGGCGGGATAGGCAGCAGGTTCATGATGCCCAGCGAGACCGAGATCATGGCCATGAACTCCAACGCCTCCACGAGGCCCGCCTGGAAGTAGTCCTTCGACATGACGGCGATGCCGACGATGGAGGTGGAATCGGACACCGTCTGAGCCGCCGTGGCCGGGTTGAACAGGCCCGCCACCGCCTGAATCACCATGCCGATGTACATGAAGCCGGCCTGCAGCGCCTGCAGCACCGATGCGTGAATGGTCGTGATCTCGCCCGTTTCAGGATGCTGCACCTGAAAGCCGATGATCGAGAACACGATAATGAACACGAGCATGGCGAAAAGCAGGTTCATGAAAATGCCCGCCAGAAGGATGACCGAACGCTTCCAGAAGGGCAGCGAGCGGTACTGCTGGCGGTACTCGGACTCGTAAAGCGCATGGGGGTCGGCCACTTCGCGAGCTTGGCCCAGCTCGTAGGAGGCGGGCGCCGGCAGCCCCGCCGCGGCCGCCTTCTTCAGAGCGCGCTTGCCAGGAGAGACGCGCGGGGCGCGGTAGGTGTTGTACTGATCGGCCTTGGAAGGTCCGATGACGCTGCCCCATTCCACCAGCTCTTCCAGGGCATTGTAGGCTTCGTCGTCGCTGATGCCGCAATCGCGGGCCACGTCTTCCATGTTGGCGGTGCCGCGGCGGTAAAGCGACGCGAGCGCCTCCTGCAGGTGCGGCTGCAAAGGGCCGGCCTCCATGCCGCACACCTTCGCGTAGCCGCCGAGGGGCACGGCCGTGACGCCATAACGAGTCTCGCCCTTCGTGAAGCCGATGGAGGGGCCGGGCAGGCCCAGCATGAACTCGGTCACGCGCACGCCGAAGGCCCGAGCGGCCAGGTAGTGGCCGCCCTCGTGGATGAACACGAGGAAGCCGATGCTGATAACGGCGCAGACGATCATGATGAGGATGTCCACAGATGTCTCCTTATATATGAGAGATTTCCTGCCTCGCGGGGCAGGAACGGGTGTCGCTGGTCATTATAGAAAGCGGGCACCCTTTGTCTTTCCCTTGGAGAGCCGTCTCGGAAAATAACTACAAGCTGGCTACGATCCCTCCATGGTTTCGGAGGGACGTACACCGAATCTGCCGGCTGCGCCCGCCACCTTGACTGCCGTCTCGGCGAGCGCGAAGCACGCGCCTTTGCTACCGCCGCTTGAGAATCGAGCGCCTCGAAGTCCCGCCCTTTTCTCACTGAAAACCCGTCGAAGTCCCTTTTAGCTCCTCGCGCCGACCGCTTTTTCGTCGCAAAAAAAATACGACTCTCGCACGGTCGAGGGAGGGAACGAACTGGGACATTCCCGCGTCATTTCTACGGCTCGGCTCTCGTAAGGTTATCGGCGTCAGGCATCGGGCGCCGTACGCCAAACCTTCCAGCCCGCATTCCTTTGAGACACGGACGTCACGATTGCGCCCCACGCCTGACTCTCTTTCGTCAATCGAGCAGCGCGGACACGTGGCCGCGCAGAGAGGAGTCACCGTGGATTCACTCGATCCCGTCCCCGCGCGCCCGCCCCTCCAAGGAGGCCGCGCCCTTTTCAACATGGTTCTTGCCTTCCTACTGCTCATAGGCCTCATCCCCGCGATGTGTGCCCCTGCGACCTCGGCAGTCGCCACGGAAACCGAGGGGGTGCCCGTCATGTTCCACTTTAAAGACTCTGCGGGCGAGACCATCGACTTCGCCAGCATCACCGCGCCATACGACCTGCAAGAAGGGCACATTGTCGCCACGGTCGATGAGGGCGGAGTGCTTGGCCTCGACGAAGCGCTCAGCTTCGCCGTGTACGAGCACTACGCCACCTTCGGCGACCGCCAGCGCGACATTACCGATGAGTGCTCCCTTGATGCCGCAGCGGGCACCGTAAGCATCCCTGAGTCCTATGCGAACACCCTGGACACCCTCGGCATCGTCTTCGAGCTATCGCCCGCACATCCCGCCTATGAGCGCTTTGTGCTCGCCGACCTCGACACGAGTCCGCAGGAGCTCACCGTCGGCGAAGAGACAACGACCATCGCCTCGGACATTCCCGATATCCTCGCCGAGGCTGGCGGCATCGCCCCCTTCGCAGCCGCCTTCCCCGGCCAGACCGAGAAGCACTACGCGCTCAACCCCTATATGCGCCTCGAAACCTTCGATGTCGACATGCCCCGCAAACAGGAGGCCTATGGGTTCCCCAGCGATCTGGTAGGCTCTTATGGGTTCGGCGCTTTCTTCGGCACCTCTCAGCACTGGGTGAACGGAGTTTCCCAGGGAACGAACTTCAACGACTACGTGCTGAACACCGCATCGAGCAGCTTCGACGCCGTCGTGGACGCGTTCCTTTACGAGACGATCGCCGCCCGCAACGGCGCCGATGCGCCCTTCGCCACCTCGCGCACCGGCAGCGACTACCGCGCTCGCTTCCTCACCACGGGCAACGACTACAAGGACACCAACTACAGCGGGGGAAGCGCACCCACCAACCGCGCCATGGCCCAAGCCACCTGCGGTACTGCCGGCGTTTCCAACGGCTACGGCGCCGTGGCAAGCAACCCCAACGGCGACAACTACATCACTTACAAGGGCACCTACACCGGCTCGCAATCCGCGTACAACGGATGGTACAAGTTCTACTACAAAATCGATGCTCGATCCGCTGCCACCAACAAGGAGTTCCAGGACGTTGTCGGCTACCTGCTGGTGGAGCCCATCAACACCGGGCGCGCCCAGGTCGTGAAAACCTCCGCCAACCCCGCCATCTCCAACGCCAACGGGAATTACTCGCTCGCCAACGCGGTGTTCGGCGCCTTCTCCACTCGTGCAAGCGCCGAAGCGGCGGCCGAGCAGGCTGCCAAGGGCGCCTGGGGAAGCTGGCAGGCGGCCCGCACCTGGGCTCAGGCCAATGCTTCGTTTACCCTCGTTACCGGGGCGGATGGCAGAAGTGCGGTCGCCGAGGACATCGAGGGCGGCGACTATTACTTCTGCGAACTGTTCGCCCCGCCCGGATTCCGCCTGAACAGCGCCGTCCAGAAGGCGACCGTGGAGGCAACCAGCGACGAGAGCGTCGTGTGCCAAGTATCCTTTGCCGATGAACCCATGCGCGGCTCCATCGACTTGCTCAAG
This sequence comes from Adlercreutzia sp. CNCM I-6207, assembly GCF_977072305.1. Lineage (NCBI taxonomy): Bacteria > Bacillati > Actinomycetota > Coriobacteriia > Eggerthellales > Eggerthellaceae > Adlercreutzia > Adlercreutzia sp. CNCM I-6207. The sequence continues at coordinate 138,799 of NZ_CDRVLZ010000003.1, read as the reverse complement.
CAGTCGGGCTATCCCGAGGTCACGATGGGACACCCCGGCTATACCTTGGCGGGCGCCGTCTATGGCGTGTACGCGGACTCGGCCTGCACAAAGCTCGTCCGCGAAATCCGTACGAGCCTGAACGGCGATGCCGACGGCTACGGACGCATCGACGAGATGCCCATCGGCTCCTATTGGGTGCGCGAGACCAAGCGCCCTCTGGAGGGCTATGCTCTGGATAGCCGAACCTATGCCGTGACCGTCGCTGATCGTTCCGTCACCCGCGTGAATACCACTGCCGTCAGCGACAAGGCAAAGTTGAATCCCCTCTCCCTTCTTATCCAGAAGAAGGATGCTCAAAGCGGTCAGAGCCATGCGCAGGGTGCCGCCACCCTCGGCGACGCCCACTTCCGCATCGATTATTATGCGGCCAAGAACGCTTCCCTGGACGCCCTTAAGACCCTCGAGCCGCAAGCAAGCTGGGTCGTGCGCACCAACGACGAGGGCGCCTTCTTGCTCGACGAGGCGGAGGGCAGCTTCACACACACTTTGGCCGACGGAACAACCGAAGAGCTTCCTTACAAGGTGGCAGGTGATGCGTTCTACAAGCTCTCCAACGGCCGCATCGCGCTTCCCATCGGCACCTATGCCATCCAGGAAGTGAAGGCACCGCGTGGCTACCTTCTCGACGAAACCGTGCACGTGCGCCACGTCACCGATGCCGACACCGATGGCGAGATTATCGAGACCTTCGATGCAGAGCAGAACGGCGATCTCGTCACCGACCGCGTCGCCCGCACCGATCTGCGCTTCATGAAGCGCGCCGACGGCGCCGCGAAGCTGGCCGGCATCCCCTTCAAGCTCACCTCGAAGACGACCGGCGAATGGCACATCCTCGTCACGGACAAGAACGGGCTCGCTTCCACGGAATCTACCCCGGGCCATCCCCACGACGCGAACACGAACGCCAACGACGCGCAGTTCACCGCTCCTGACGGCAGCTTCCAGATGCCGCTTACGTTGGACACCGAGGCCCTTGATGCCACAGCGGGGATCTGGTTCGGTCTCAATGCCGAAGGGGCGTCCGTCGCTGCGGACAATGGACTGGGCGCACTGCCCTTTGACACGTACGAGCTGGAAGAGCTTCGATGCCCGGCCAACGCAATCTTCGAGATGATCCGCGATGAAATCGTGGTTGACGAGAGCGATGAGGGGCTCGTCGTCGACTTAGGCACTCTCAACAACACGGGCACCGGCAAGCCCACGATCCGCACGAGTGCCTACGACGGTCTGTCCGACGATCTGTACGACACGCAGATCAGCGCCGATGCCAAGGCCGTCGTCATCGATCGAGTCACTTATTCTGGCCTAGAGCCCGGAGAGCCCTATCTGCTTCGGGGAACCCTCATGGACAAAGCCACCGGAGAGCCGTTCCTCGTGAATGAGGAAGAAGTCGCCGCCGAGCTTGAGTTCGCTCCCGAGGATTACAACGGGTACGCAAACGTGACCTTCGCCTTCGACGCCTCGGCGATCACCGAGGACACCAACCTCGTCGTCTTCGAGACGCTTCTGCAGGATGGCGTCGAAGTAGCCTCGCACCGCGATCTCGCCGACCGCAAGCAGACCATCGCCGTGAGCCCTATCGCCATCGGCACAACGGCCGTCGACGCCGCCACCGGCACTCACGAAGGCGTGCCAGCCGAAGAGGTCACCATCATCGACACCGCCAGCTACCAGGGACTGACCCCCGGCGAGGAGTACGAGCTATCTGCCGTGCTCATGGACAAAGAGGAAAACGCCCCGTGGCTCGTGGAGGATAAAGTGGTCATGGTAAGCCACCGGTTCATCCCCGAGGAATCCTCGGGCACGGTGGATGTCGAGATCACCATTCCCGGCGCCAACTTGGACGGCGTAAGCCTCGTGGTCTTCGAATCGCTGCTGCACGACGACATCGAGGTGGCCCTCCACGCCGATATCGAGGATGAGGGGCAGACCGTCTCCTACGCCTATCCCGACCTGCCGCTGCCGCCGACCGGCGGCGACGAGCCGGAAAAGCCCGCAGAGCCCGAGGCCGACGAGCCCGAGCCGACGCGCGTCGCCCGAACCTCTCGCCTCGCTCAAACGGGAGACGAGAGCCTTACGGTGATTTGTTTGGTCGCCCTGCTCGCCGTCGCCGGCGCCGGCGCTGCCTTCGTCGCCTACCGCAAGCGCCGCTGAGAACGCTTCCGGGGGCGGCGCCGCTAACTCTGCCGCCCCCGGGCCCACTCGCTTGCGAAGGCGCGGCCCCATGCGTCGACGGCCTTCAGCTGCTCGAGGCTCTCCACGACTTGGACGCCTGCCCCTTCGTGGGCGTCCATGGTCGCCTCGACGCAGCGGGCGATATCGAGGTAGCCGATCTGCTCGGCGAGAAATGCCGCCACCGCCACTTCGTTGGCAGCATTCATGACGGCGGGCAGCGTGCCCCCCACCTCACCTGCATGACGAGCCAGAGAAAGACAGCGGAACGTATATACATCGGGCGCCGCAAATTCCAGCGAGCCCAACGTCCGAAAATCGAGCGGTTTCACGGGAGCCTCCCACCGCTCGGGATAGGAGAGAGCAAATTGAATGGGAATGCGCATATCGGTCGTACCCAAATGAGCCAGAACCGACCCATCGGTAAACTCCACCATCGAATGGATGGCACTCTGGGGCTGCACTACCACCTCGATCTGATCGTAGGGCATCGCGAACAAGTGGTGCGCCTCGATGACTTCGAGCCCTTTGTTCATCAGCGTCGAGGAGTCGATGGATATCTTGGCCCCCATATTCCAGGTGGGGTGCGCCAGAGCCTGGACCGGCGTGACCGCCTCCAAGTCGGCGATCGTCTTGCCCCGGAACGGGCCGCCCGAAGCCGTCACCCACAGCTTCGAGACCTCGCGCGGGTTCTCTCCGAGCAGACATTGGTAGATGGCTCCATGCTCCGAATCGATGGGCATGAGCGCGCCTGCCGGCCCTGTCGCCGGAGCGGCACCGGAAGCACGCCGGGCCGCATCCACCGAGGCGGCCAGTGGCATGATGAGATCGCCGCCCACCACAAGCGACTCCTTGTTGGCCAAAGCGAGCACCTTGCCTGCCTTCAGCGTCGCATAGCTCGCCTCCAAGCCAGCTGCTCCTACCAGAGCGTTCACGACGACATCCACCTCGGGCAGTTGGGTGAGAGCCACGACGGCTTCGGAACCAACACCGAAGCTCGCCTCCACGCCCTCCTGGCCCTCGGGAAGGGCCAGCGACCGCACGAGAGCCCGCGCCTCATCGCAACGAGGGTCGTTCGCCAAAGCGGCATTCCCTACCGCCAGATGGCGCACGCCGAATTCCCGGGCTTGAGCGAGCAGGACATCCAAGGAGCTGTTCACCGCAAGGCCGACGATCTCCAGCTTATCGCCGTGCTGGCGCACGACATCGAGGGTCTGGGTACCGATGGATCCCGTAGAGCCGAGTACCGCAATGCGCCGTTTGGCCATGAGAACCCCTTTCACTATGACAGGACACGCAAAGAGCGAACCGAGACGAATCGCCTAGAAAAGAGCATAGGGAATGCAACCGCCGGCTATCAGAAGGATAGCTGCCGTGATGGAGGTGAGGAACAGCGAGTCGCTCCGATCGAGCAGGCCGCCGTGGCCGGGCATAATGGTGCCGGAGTCCTTGAACCCGGAGTTTCGCTTGATGCGGCTCTCCGCCAAGTCGCCCAGCACGCCCATGCAGCCGGAAATGATGCCGAAGACAATAGACTGAGGAATGGCCATGGTGATGCCGGGCACCAGCGTCATGAGGCACCAAAATATCACCGACCCCACCAGACCGGCGATGAACCCTTCCCAGCTCTTCTTCGGGCTCGTGCGCGGTGCCAGTTTGTGCCTGCCGATTTTGCTCCCCACCAAATAGGCGAAGGCGTCGTTGGCCCACACCGACAAGAACAGCAGAAGCACGCAGACGCCGCCCCACGGCGCCGGCAGCGACACACGGATAATCACCAGTCCGCACAGCAAAAGGCCCGTGTAGGCAGCGCCGAAGAAGCTCACCCCCACATCGGGGATGCGGGCCCGCAGCCAGAACACGTACCACACCAAGAGAGCCAGCAGAAGAGCCAAACTCACCAGCATCGCGCCCACCAGACCGGCAATGTACACGCTTAAGGGGTAGAGCACGGCCGCGATGATGCCGAGCATCTCGTTGGGCAGCTTCGCATCGGAGCGCAGCATGTAGAAGAACTCGCCGGCGCAAATGCCGGCGACGACCATCAGCATGAGCACCATGGGGATGTTGCCGGCCAGCACGCAGATGACCGTCGCCGCCGTGTAAATTACCCCGGTACGGAAACGCACTTGAAGATCGGAGGGATTGCGCAGCTTGTCCGGCGTCTTGTCCAACGCCTTCTGCTTCAGGCGATCGCGCTTCTCCTGGCGCGTCTCGCGCTTCTCCTCGCGGGCGGCGCGCTCCTCGTCGGAGAGGTCGTAGTGCCAGGGAGGACCTTCGGGGGCCGATTCCGCATCGCAGACGACGGGAGGCAAGTCGCGTTCCTCATCGGGCTGCAGCCGGTCGAGCAAATGAGTGCGCTCCTCCGGGGGCGCACTCGCCTCGCCCGGAGATGCACTCCTCCCATCAGAAGCCGCTGCCCCACGGGCAGCCGACACACTTCCGCGCTCTTCCGAACGCACGCGACGACCATGGTCGCCTCGGCGCAATCGCTCGCGCGCCGCTCGGGCTCGATCCTTCTTCTCTTCGTCGGAAATCCCCCCGCGCATTTAGGCCACGCCCCCGAAACGGCGGTTCCGCCCCTGATACTCGAGCAGGCACTCCAGGAAGGTGTAGCGGTTGAAGTCGGGCCACAGCACATCGGTGACCACGAATTCGGAATAGGCGATCTGCCACAGCAGGAAGTTCGAGATGCGCATCTCGCCCGAAGTGCGAATGACCAGATCGGGGTCGGGCATCCCGAACGTGTACAGCCCCCGCTCGAACATCTCCTCGGTAGGCTCTATCACTTCCCCGGTCTCTTCGCCCAAAAGCACCGCCTCGCGCATGCAGCCCCGGCAAGCGCGCAGTATTTCCTGACGGCCACCGTAGTTCACGGCCACCACCAGCGTCATACCGTCGTTGTCGCGCGTCTTCTCCCAAGCCTCATCGAAAGCCTCGCGCGTCTCTGCGGGAAGCGCCGAGAGATCGCCGATCGTTCGCACGCGCACGCCCTCTTCATGAAGGCCGTCCACTTCGGCGAGCATGGTCTTGGCGAACAGATCCATCAGCCCCACGACCTCATCTTCGGGCCGCTTCCAGTTCTCCGTGGAAAACGAGTAGATGGTCAGATAGCGCACCCCAAGATCCGACGCGCAGCGAATGGCCTCTCGCACCGCCTCGATGCCGGCCTTATGGCCCTTCAGGCGATTCAGCGCGCGCTTCTTGGCCCAGCGCCCGTTGCCATCCATGATGATGGCCACCGACTCGGGAATCCTCTCCGGATCAAGCGCCCGAGGATCAACCCCCTCGGGCGGATCCGGAAATATGTAATCTAAATCCTTATTCATCCCTACCCACCGGTCGTTCGTGAAGCCAGTGAACCCCCTAGATCTCCATGACCTCGGCTTCCTTCTTCTTCAGAACCTCGTCGACCTCGGCAACGAACCGATCAGTCATCTTCTGGATCTCGGCCTCGGCCCGCTTCGATTCGTCTTCGGGAAGGTTGTCGTTCTTCACGGCCTTCTCGATCGCGGTGTTCGCGTCGCGGCGCGCATTGCGCACGGCCACGCGCGCTTCCTCGGCGTAGGTCTTGCACTGCTTCACCAGATCGCGGCGGCGCTCCTCGGTCAGGCTCGGGAACGGCAGGCGAATGACCGAGCCGTCGTTGTTCGGGGTCACGCCCAAATCGCTCTCGAGGATGGCGTGCTCGATGGCACGCAGCATGCCCTTGTCCCAAGGTTCGATGACCAGCAGATGGGCCTCGGGCGTCTTCACGCCAGCCATCTGGTTCACCGGCGTGGGCACGCCGTAGTAGTCCACCTTGATGCGATCGAGCACCATGGCGTTGGCGCGGCCCGTGCGCACGCCCATGAAGTTCTCCTTCAGCGCCGTGATGGCCTTTTCCATGCGCTCTTCCGCGCTCATCAGAATCTCGTCGATATCTGCCATGAGGGTTTCCTCCCTAATCACTCAGGGGCTCCTCCCCCTGAAATCCTTCTAGAATCCGCCACGAGCCTCGCGACCCGCGGCATACGCTCGTCCTCGCTGTCGCGCCGACAAGCGGCTCCAGCGCGGCCTGCGCCCCAGGCGCCTACTCGACCACCGTGCCCACCGGCTCGCCCTGCAGAGCGGCCTTGATGTTGCCCGGCTTGGTGAGATCGAAAACGATCATGGGCACGTCGTTGTCCATGCAAAGCGAGGTGGCCGTGGCATCCATGACATGCAGCCCCTGGCTCAGCACCTCCATATAGCTGATATGGTCGAACCGGTGCGCGTCGGGATTCTTCATCGGGTCGGCATCGTAGACGCCATCGACCTTCGTGGCCTTCATGACGCAATCGACGTCCAGCTCGCAGGCGCGCAGGGCCGCCGTCGTATCGGTCGTGAAATAGGGATTGCCCGTGCCGGCCGCCAAAATGACGACGCGCCCCTTCTCCAAATGGCGGATCGCTCGGCGGCGAATGTAGGGCTCGGACACTTCCTGCATATTGATGGCGCTCTGCACGCGGGAGAAGATGCCGTGGCGCTCGAAGGCGTCCTGCAGAGCGAGCGCATTCATCACCGTGGCCAGCATGCCGATGTAATCGGCCTGGGAGCGATCCATGCCCTCGGCCGATCCGGCCAGGCCGCGGAAGATGTTGCCCCCGCCGACAACCACAGCCAGCTGCACGCCATCGTGAACGATCTCGGCGATCTCCTCGGCAAGGTCATCGACCACTCGCGGGTCAATGCCGTACCCCTGATCGCCGGCGAGCGCCTCGCCAGATAGCTTGAGCAGCACGCGATCGTACTTGTATTCGTTCGCCATCGAGTACATCCCTTCGTCGGCAGGATCTTGTAAACGGATACATATTACCCGAAGTCCCTCGCCAACGCAGCGTCAGCCTTCCAAGATCAAAGAATTAGCTCAGTGCTGAGGCGCGAGCATAGGGGCTTACCCGAACCCTCTCCCGCTGAACCGCAAACCGTCGTGCAGACCACTGCGGGCAGAAACGCATATCGCGCAGACGCCAGGCAGCCACTCTTCCCGTGCGCCCATTCTTCAGAAATTGCCTAGTTATGTCATATATGACCTATGACTGATTCGTCATCAACGTACTCTTGGCCCCATGAACGACGAACAGGAAAAGGTGCAAGCCCGCATTCACTCGCTTGGTCAGCAGATCAGGGCGCATCGCATTGCCCAGAACCTTTCCCAGCAAAGGCTTGCCCTCATGGTGCACACCGACCAAGCCGTCATCGCCCGCATCGAGGCCGGCAAGCACAACACGGGCATCGCCAAATATATCGAAATCGCCGATGCCCTCGATGTTCCCTTGGGCGCCCTCATCAACTTCTAAGGTGAAGAACTTCCTCTCGCCCCCCCATCAATCGAGCGAGCGAGCGAGCGAAAGGCTCGTGCAAGCTCTTAAGCATCTTTCCCGTGTCTTTTTAAAGGAAAGATGACGAAAGACGCCTCGGCGACACCCGCCGGCTCGGTCAGTCCTGCTCCTCGCGAGCGGGCGGCTCGTACACGAGTAAATCGCCCGGTTGGCAGTGCAGCTCGCGACACAAATCCTCCAGCAGCGAGATTCGAATACCTTTTGAGTGATTGCAGCGCAAGTGGGAGAGGTTCACCGCCGAACGCCCCACCTTCTCCGACAGCTCGTTGACGCTGATGTCGCGGTCGGCCATGACCACCTTCAACTTCGACACAATAGGCATAGCATGCTCCCATCCGCCCAGAAAGCCGCTTTTTGCGTGTTCCTGCAGGCGCCCACACGGGCGCCTCTTCTCCGCGGCGGTACGGTAACCTCATAATGTATTTAATATACTAGCACGTTTTCAATAATTTTAAGGTGATAGTTTCATACCAGGCCGATAGCATTCGCAGCGGAGGGCAACTCTCCGCGACGCTTTTCCCGTTGTCTACTCGCTCACTTTCAGCCCGAACTCCGCGAGCATTTCATCGCGATAGGCAGCATCCTCGGAAACCCGCCTGGCATCGTCGAGGCGCCCCGCGTCCAGAAGGAGGCCGACGAGGGTTCCCAGCCTGTCCATGCCCTGCTCGATGCCCTGCTCGATGCCCCTGGCCTCTGCCCGGCGGCAGCGCATCTCGGTATCCTGCTCGTAGGTCAGCACCTTGGTCACCCACTCCCGGTCACGGTTGTACTCCTCCACGAGGGAGTCTATCTCGCGGGACAGCGCGCCGTCGGGCCGCCCCGTCGCCACGTAGTGTAGCAAATCGCGCAGGTCGGGGTCGGCGACATCCTCGGCGGCCGACGCATTGAACACGCGCCAGTGCGAGTCGTCCCCCGCGACCAGCTCCGGGGCCTCCAAGCAGACCCGCTCGATCGAGTAGACGGCCTCGCCCGCCCTGAAGGGGTCGGTCGCGCAGAAGAACACGACGAAGCTCTCCGGGAGCAGCCCGTAATCTTCCCCGGGGCCCAGCTCCGTCGCGTCGATCGCCGCCTGGTAGTAGCGCATCCGGCGCCCTATCCGGTCCTCGGGGGAGACCTGCATCTCGATGTCGAACACGCGGCTTCCCTCCCGCGCGAACACGTCCATGCGGACGCCGCGGCTCGCCGCCGCCGGCTCCTTCGCCTGCTCGGCGTTCAGGTAGGTTATCTCGCCCACCTCTATCCCCAGCGCGGCGCGCAGGACCTTGCGGCACACCTCCTTTTCGCATAGCACGCGGTTGAACATCCATCGATCGGAGAACTTCAGAAATCTCTTCGGCATGGCGGAATCCTCTCATCGGACATCACGATTCCCCAAGCCTACGACAGAGCGACCGCAGAAATGACGCGGGAATGCCCCGGTCAGTTCCCCGCGCCGACCGCACTTGTGCCGCAGCAGAGTCGCATCGGAGTCCCCGCCCGCCCCTCGCCGACCTCGGCTATCGACCTTTCGTCACAATAGGGCCTTCCGACAGCTCCGCATTCGCATCCATTTCATATGATTTCTCGCCGAAGACAATGGAACCGAGCCTCACGCAGGGGACGATCTCGACCGCGGCCATGCCCTTCCCCCGTCGCCTTCCTCTACCATCCTTGGCGAACAGGATGCGGAGATAAAGACGGCCTCGCGAACGCCCCATGGGTACTTGACCATCGCGCACAACGTCAGCAGCGTGAGGTTCAAGCGCCGGCTTTCATAAAGACCTGCCCCGCACGAAGCGAATTGGCATTTCCCTCGAAGTAGCGGAGACCCAAATCATCGAGCACCTCGCTCAGATCGCCGTTCAAAGGCCTCATTCCGGTTTGGGGGGGACTCGCCCTACTCGAAGCTGATGTTGCCTATCTTGGTGCCCTCGGGCAGGTCCTTCACGGCCTCCCACAGCTGGTCAGTCATATCCCAGTACACCTCCATGTCGGAGACCTCCATGTTCTCCAGGGAGTCCTCCCCGCCGAGGAAGAGAGGGATCCTGTAGCCGCCGCATTCCATGCGTCCCACGGGCGCATGCCCCTCCAGCCACTCCCGATACCTCCCGACCCCAAGACACGCCTCGCTCTGATTCGGCATAACCTCGTTCAGGAAGACTGCCACGTCTTTCCCGATATAGTACATATCGAGAGTTGCGATTTCCAGGAGAACCACGAGCTCCTTCCCATCGCCGTCCCGTTGATCAACCGCAAAGCACCGCCCCATCCAATCGTATCCGATCAGATTAAACTCACCGCGAAGCTTCGTGAAGCATCCGGACACCACCCGATGCCATCTCTCGAGATCACTGCGCTCGAACACCCTGAACACTCCATCGCCGAACGACCGGCCGCCCAGGCCGTCGATGAACGCGTCGTAGGGATCGGCCGCCCCGTCCTCGAGGACCGGGGCCTCCCCGAAGTACTCCAGAAACTCCGCGAACATCGAGGGGGTCGCCCTCCGCCGGGCCCCGCGGCCCTTCCTCCTCTTGAACAAGTCGAACATCTCGCTTCCTTTCACTCGAATATCACGTTGCCGATTTGGTGCCTTCTGGAAGATCCTTTATCGGATAGCGTATCTGAGCTCCCATGCTCCGGTTGACGCTGGCGTCGAGGGGGCGCATGTTGCTCACATGGTCGGCGCTTCCCAGCTGAAGATCTATTACATGATCGACATCGTAACCAGCAGGCACCGAGTCTTTCCCGTATTCCTTCTTGAAAGCATCGGCTGCCGACCCATTCCTCTTCCCCACGGTCGTCTTCACTGTGTCCGCTCTCGACAGATCCCGAGCCTTCCTCGTCGCCTGGGACATCTGGATCTCGTCCCAGATGTCCTTCCTCTTCAGCACAAGATCGACAGTCCTGTCGAGACGCTCGCCGGCCCGAATCGTGCCCGCCGTGTTGCTCCCGATGACGTTCCCAGCAATCTTCGGCGAGATCTAGACAGCTTGAATGTCATCAGTTGATCCACTGCAAACAGGCCATGTCGAAAAGCTTGGAAAACTTGCCAGAAAGACGTCCTTCATCTGACGAGGTCGATCCTTCTGCCTCTACGGAACCTCCTCGATGCTGCAAAAAGGGGCGTCGGAGCACAGGCGCGTTTCCTGAAAATGTGTTTCTCGGGGGTGCAGCTCTCGGGGAGCACTTTTCGGGGGTGTTTCGCGGGCATGAAAAAGGACGCCCGGTGAGGCGTCCTGTGAGGTGCGGGTTGTGGCAAAGACTAGTTGGCCACGTTCACGGGGGTGCGGGAGACGGCGCCGATGGGCTTGCGGGCCGGCTCCTCGATGGGGCGGTTGATGATGGCGTCCAGCTCGACGGCCTCATCGGTGCCCGGCTCGGGGGAAACGTACTCAAACAGGTCGCCCGGCTGGCACTGGAGCACTTCGCAAATGCGCTCCATCGTGGAGAAACGCACGGCCTTGATGTGACCGCGGCGCATACGCGAAATGTTCACCGGCGAGATGTCGATGCGCTGGGAAAGCTCGTTGACGGACATCTTGCGATCCGCCATCACTCGGTCGAGACGAGGAATAATAGGCATAACAGCTCCCTTACACGGTTTCGTCGCTGAGTTGCTGGAGCAGCGCAGCATATCGAAATATTGCCGAAAGTGAGTACATAATAGCAGAAAAGGCTAGCATACCGATGTTGATATTCAGAGTTGGCTCAGCAACTCCATTGTTTGCGACCATGCCGAAGCCAATTTCTGGCGCTGGTTCAAAAATGAAACCTATTGAAATCAGGAAATCAAGAATGACAACCGCCAAAGCAATAACTGCAATTGTCTGCAAACGGTCAGCTTGAGAACTCGAAAACGGCGCATCTTCTCTACCTACGCCGTCAAACAATTTGGTCAAATTCCACAATATAAGAACGACGAAAGCGCCATACAATACTGCATACAGCACAGCATTTATCGCACCAGCACCGCCATTCAACCACCCCATGAGCAACGTTGCCACAACCACGATCCAGAATATCGAAAGAACAATTGTTGCGACCAGAAAACATAGCTTCAGCGCCTTGCATGTTCTTTTCAACTTTCTTAGCGCCATTATTAAGCCAAAATCACTAGATTCTTTCACAATTCCCCATTCTTCAGATGACGCGGCAACCGGCGCATTGCTGCCAATTGCCGCATCTTCGTACGTCTTTACAGACCAATTTTGAGACAAACAGTGCCCGGAGGTCCAATGAAATAGCAAACGCTCTGCGGCTCGATATCGCTATAGAACAGCATACTCCACCTCCTTTCTTTAGTTGCGACCTAACATTGCCTCAAAAAGCAGACGGTAGAACGTCCGCATGAGGGAACAATAGGGATCGCGGGCCTCGACGTCGCCCGTGGCGAAATAGGCGCGAGCGCGGCAACCACCCCCGCACAGATAGCGGATGTCGCAGTCGGCGCAGGCGGCCAGCTCGGCCACGCGGGGCGCAGGGGCATGGCGCGCGGCCAAGCAGCCGGAGTCTTCCAAAAGCGATCCCAAGCTAAACGCCTCATCGTGCATCATGTGGCACGGGAACACCTCACCATCGGCCGATACGCTTACCATGGTGCATCCCGCCCCGCAGCCGCACGTCGTCGTCAAGCGCGTGCTCACCGGCGTGTCGGACAACACGGGCACCCCGTCGCGCGACAGGGCCAGCGTTGCCTGCGCCAAACGCTCGAGTGCCGCATCGTCAGGAAGAACCGCTGCCAGATCATCGTTTTCCACGGATGCGGACAGCAGGCTGAAGTTCATGGTGGCCCCCAGCGAGTCGGCCAAAGCCACGTACTCGCCCAAAGCGTCGATGTTGCCCGCATGGGCCGTCGGAATGATGTGGGGCGCAATGCCCGCCTCGCGGATCATCTCCACCGCCGCCACCAAGCGGTCGAACAGCGGCTCGCGGCGAATGACCGGCGCCGCCTCGGCATTGGGGCCGTCGAAGGACACCGACACGCGGCCCACGTACGGCGCGATGGCGGCGAGCTTCTCCGGCGTGACGGCCGTGCCGTTGGTGAGCACGTCCACCGAGTCGATGCCGCGCTCGCGCACGTAGGCAACGATGGCAGCCAGGTCGTCGCGCAGGAAGGGCTCGCCACCGGAGATGACCAGATGCTGGCAGCCGGCATCGGCCAAGGCGTCGATAATGCCTCTCAGCTCGTCCAGCGTAAGATCGCGCCGCGCATTGCGAGCGTCCACCGCCGAGTAGCAGCCGATGCAGTTCAAGTTGCAATGATGGGTGACGTGCAGGTACGCCGACTGCAGCGGCACAGGCGAGTCGAACGCGGCCATGTTGGCACCCTCGGCTGCGGCGCTTTCCGCATCTCCGGCACCCTCCACGCTTTCCTCGCGCTCGACATCCTCCGGACGTTCGGCATCTTCCACGCCTTTTCCCAAGGCCCCTTCGTCGACCCCCTCCGCACCTTCCCTCACTGCCACGCCATCGGCGCTCTCCCCTTCCACGACAAAGCCGCCACGACGCAGATGGGCGGGCAAATCCGCATGCACTGCGGCGACCTCTGCTTCGGGCACGTCCTCGGTGAACATGCGGTGGCACACGGCGGCGCCTTCGGGAGTCAGGCCGATAACATAACCAGTCTCGGTGTTGCCGATCATGGGGATGGAAAAGGGAGCGTGCTCCACTACGTTAGAGCCGAACCTCACTGCACGCTCCTCTGCGCATCATGGGATAGTGCAGTTAGTATGCGGCAGACGCAAGGCCTCGAATGCCGAATATGACATGATTTGCGACGCATCTTAGCAGATGGCGCTATATTTCCCATGGTGCGCCAGGATTATTAGCCATTAAAATGGCCCCTCCGAGAAGGGGCCAAGATTGATCGAACTGTGGCGTGGGCGCAGTGAGCGTCACACGCCTATACGTCACGCCGTTTAGCGCTGGCGGCCGAAGAGGTCTTCCAGGCTGTAGCCGTTCATAGACTGCTCCTGGCTCTGCTGCTCCTGCTTGGCCTTTTGGCTGGCGGAGTCGTCGCCCAGGGTCACCTGCACCTCTTTCTCCTGGCCACCGCTGTTCACCGTGAGGGTGACGGTGTCGCCGGGGTTCTTGGTGCGCACGTCCAGCATGAGGTCGGAAGCCGACTCAACCGCCTGCCCATCGAAGGCAGTGACGATGTCGCCGGGTACGATGCCCGCCGCAGCCGCACCGGAGTCGGGAGTGACGGCGGCCACGTAGGCGCCGGTGTCGACGGGCAGGCCGTAGCGGGACGCCGTCGCCGCGCTCACCGTGGAGAGGCTCACGCCGAGCTGAGCATGGGTCGGCGTCTCACCGGCGATGATCTGCTGGGCCAAGTTGATGGCGTAATTCACGGGAATGGCGAACCCGACGCCAGAGTAGTTGCCGGAGTACGAGGTGATCAGCGTGTTGATGCCGATGAGCTTGCCCTCGTCATCCACCAGCGCGCCGCCGGAATTGCCGGGGTTGATGGCCGCATCGGTCTGAATCATGTTCGGGTAGATGGTGACCTCGCCGGTACCGCCGGACTGCATCGATTCCTGGGCACTCATAATCTGGGAGCGGCTCGTGGCGGACACGATGCCCGTGGCGACGGACTGCTCGAGCCCGAAGGGGCTGCCCAGCGTCATAACCCACTCGCCGATGGTCAGGTTGTCGGAGTCGCCAAGCTCCATAACCGTAAGACCGCTGGCGTCCTTGGCCTTCAGCACGGCCACGTCGGAAGAGGGGTCGGTGCCCACGAGATCAGCCTCGTAGGTTTCGCCGGCTACCATGACCTCGTAAGCGCTGCCGCCTTCCACCACATGGTTGTTGGTGATGATGTAGCCGTCCTCGGTCAGCACGACGCCGGAACCCTGGGAGTAGGCCACCAGCTCACCGGAACCTTCGCTCTGGCCGCCGTACTGGTAGCCAAAGTACTGGCTCATCGCGTCATTCTGGGAAGCGTCGGCGTACACGGTGATAGCAGCCACCGAGGGCAGGCACTTCGCGGACACCGCCTCAGCCAACGTCGGATCCTCGCTCGGCGCGATGACCGTCGTCTCGCCCGTGGAGGGATCGGTGACGACCGATGAAGTGCCCGAGCTTGAGCCGCCCGGGATCATCGCGCCCGCAATACCCCAGACGCCGAAGGCAAGCACACAGGCCACGAGCGCACCGGCGAAGGCGATGAGAAACGTCTTGCCGCCGTTGCCTTTGGGAGCCGCGTGCTGGGCATGCATGGACACAGGTTCAGCCTCGTAAGTTTGCTGGCCGTAGACCTGTCCGGCAGAATGCTGTGCAGAACCGGGCGCCTGCTGAGCCCCGTAGCCATAGGGCTGCTGGGCGCCATAGCCCGTTGCTTGGCCTGCCTGGCCGGTATAGGCCTGCTGACCTCCGTAGGGCTGAGCGCCCTGGGCGCTGTAGGGCGCAGGCTGAGTCGGCTGCAGCGGTACCGGCTGCTGCGATGCGGGGGTGTGGCCGCCCGAGGCAGAGTCGCCTGGAGGCGTGGGGGTGCTATTGGTGTCGGTCATGGAAGGCTCCTTCGCGTAAGGTTGTCCTTATGTGCGCCAAACCTTAGCACGCCCTAGAACTTCTCAACCGTTATGTCAACCCATCGTCACGCTTGCGTCACAGAGATACACCAATCGGTGTACGCGCGCCAACCGCCGCGGAGACGCAACGACGCGCGCCGACCGCGCACGGGCCACCGCACCCCGCGCCGACCGCCGCCGAGTCGCTTTCGAGGCGTCTTCAAGGCGTCCTCGAGGCGATGCGAGAACGCAAGCGAGCGCCTAGTCCCGATCGTAATTCGCCAGAAATGCGCGGGTGCGATCGTGCTGGGGATTGTTGATGACCTCGCTGGCCGGGCCCTGCTCCACGATGACGCCACCGTCCATAAAGATGAGGTGGTCGGCCACATCGCGGGCAAAGCCCATCTCGTGGGTGACGATGACCATGGTCATGTGCTCGGTCGCCAGATCGCGGATGACCTTCAGCACCTCGCGGGTCAACTCCGGATCCAACGCGCTCGTGGGCTCGTCGAAGAACAGCACGTCCGGATTCATGGCCATGGCGCGGGCGATGGCCACGCGCTGCTGCTGACCGCCGGACAGGTCGCACGGCACCATCGCTTCCTTGTCCGCCAGGCCCATACGGGCCAAAAGCTCGCGACCGCGAGCGAGCGCCTCGTCCTTCGGCATCTTCTGCACGCAGATGAGCGCATCGGTGACGTTCTGCAGCACGGTATAGTGCGGAAACAGGTTGAAATTCTGGAACACGAGCCCGAAACGGGTCTTTGCGGCAGCGACGACGTCCTTGCCCCCGTAAACGGCTCGACCCTCGGCATTGTTCGCACAGACGGTGAGGTCGCCGTAGGAAAGGTCGCCCGAATCAAGGGTTTCCAACAGCGTCATGCAGCGCAGAAGCGTCGACTTGCCGCCGCCCGAGGGCCCGATGATGGCCAGCACGTCGCCAGCGTTCACCGTCAGCGAAATATCCTTCAGAACCTCGTTGTCCCCGAACGCCTTCTTGCCGTTGGTGAGGCTTACGACCGCTTTGCTTTCCATGAAACGCCTCCTAGTCGTGGTAATAATCGAGACGCTTCTCGACACGGTTCAGGATGAATTCGATGAGCAGGCAGAACACCCAGTAGATGAGAGCCGCGATGGCGTAGGGAACCATGGACACCTCGCTGGCGGCCAGGGCCTTCGCAGCGGAGAACATCTCCATGATGCCGAGCACGAACGCGAGCGACGTGTCTTTCACCAGCGTGATGACCTCGTTGCCCATAGCCGGCAGAATACGCTTGATGACCTGGGGAAGCACAATCTTCATGAAGGTCTGGGCTTTGGTGTAGCCCAGTACCTCGGCCGCCTCGTACTGACCACGCGGAATAGACTGGATGCCCGAACGATAGATTTCAGCGAAGTAGGCGGCGTAATTCAGGATGAAGCCGATAGCGCAGGCCCAGAACTTCCAATCACTGCCCATGTTCAGGCCGAAGATGTAGTAAGGCCCGAACATGATGGCCATGAGCTGCAGCATAAGCGGCGTGCCGCGCAGGATGGAGATGTAAAGCTGCGCCAGCCACGCCAGCGGCTTAAACTTGCTCATGCGCGCCAGAGCGACCACCACGCCCAAAGGCAGCGAGCCCACCAGCGTGATGAGGAAGATCTCCGCCGTCAGGGCGAAACCTTCCATGAGAATCCCCATCATGACCGAGAATTCCATCTCCACGTCCTCTCATCGTCGCTCTTAAACCCACAAGAAGGGCAAGGCCCCAAGAGCCTCGCCCTCCCTTTTAATTAAATTCTCCCTGACTCCGGGATGCGCCCAAGGAAGTCAGCGAGGTTGTTAATTAATCTACCAGCACCCAGTTGTCGATGGAGATACCGTACTCGCCCCACTTCTCGCACAGCTTGGCGATGGTGCCGTCGTCGTACATCTCCTTCAGCGTCTTGTTCACTGCGTCAACCATGGCCGCGTCGCCATCCTTGGCAAAGCCCACGGCGTAGTTCTCAGTGGACAGGGGCTCGAGCTTCACGAACATATCGGGCTTGGCGGCCATCTGGTAGTCCGCAATGGACAGGTCGCAAGCCACGGCATCCACCGCACCGGACTCCAGCTGCATGAAGGCGTTGTTGTAGTCGCCGATGGTCTGCGCCTTGCCGCCGGCGAAGGTGTCGGCCAGATCCTTCTGGTCGCCCTCCAGCACGTCCAGGGCGGCGGAGTCGACCTGCGTCATGACGTTCTTGCCAGCAAGATCATCCAGCGAGCTGATGCCCGAGTCCTTCTTCACCACAACGACCTGCTCGTTGTGCATGTAGGGCTTCGAGAACGTATAGTCGGCCTCGCGGCCCTCCATGGTGAAGCCGTTCCAGATGCAGTTGATGGTACCCTGATTCAGCAGCGCGTCCTTAGCATCCCAGTCGATGGCTTCAAGCTCGAGGTTCCAGCCATTGCGCGCGGCCACCTCGGTGGCCAGATCAATGTCGAAGCCGGTCAGGTTGCCATCGTCGCCGATGAAGCCATAGGGCGGGTAAGCGTTGTCCAGGCCCACGATGAGCGTCGTGGCATCGGGGTTAGCGGCAGCGCCATTGTCGGCCGCGTTATCGGCCGCGTCGTTGGAGCCCGAGCAGCCGGCCAGAAGCGCGGCCCCCAGACACAGAGCCGCAGCTGCAGCGGCGATCTTCGTCAGTTTCTTCATTCCGTCCTCCCTAAAAGGTACGCCAGGAAAGTCTCTCGCCTTCCCCACTTTACTTCTTTACTGTGCTAAAGCACTAGAGCGTTGGCTAGTATAGCACAGACCAATGCAATAAAAAGGGGCGAAAGCCACAGGTTCGCCCAAGGAACCTACTTGTTCCGGTTGAAGAGCTTGTTGCCCTTCTTAGCGGCGGAAATCTCCACGAGGCGCGGCTCGAAATCGAACAGCTCTTCCATGGAGACGACGGGTACGATCTCGATGCACTTCTTCAAGCAGGCATCGGCGCACAGGTTGCACTGAACGCAGTCGGAGACCTGGAACTCCAGGTACGCCTTGCCCTCGTCCGGATGGCGATCGACCGCCTTGCGCAGGGCGTCGGTGGGGCAGAACATGACGCACATGCCGCAACCGGAGCATTTCTCGGCATCAATGGCGATATCGCCGAAAATGCGCGTGAACATCTCGTCGACGGCTGGCTCGTCCGGATCGCCGATGCGACTCATGGCATCCAGAATAGCGATGTTGCGCTCGGCTTCGATGGTGGGCATCTTGCCCGCGCCGTTCTTCACGCCGAGCTTCTCCCGCAGCGTCTGCTCCTGTTTCTGCAGATGCAGTTGCGCCAGCTTCTCGTTCACCACCTTCTCGGCGGCCGACTTCGCCACGTCCTTGGCATAATGGCCCGAGGAGGTGAAGAACTCACGCCGGGCGGCACCGACCGCCTTGCGCATATCCTCTACTTGAACCGAAGCCGGAAACTCCGACGTGCGCGTGATCTGCGCGTCCGACCCCATGGCCTCGACGAGCGCGCGCGTCGACTCAACCGTGTCGTCGATGGCGGGCACCGCGCCTCGATACTTGCAGGTGCGGCAGTCGCCGTCCACCAGGCAGATCTCCGGAACGCCGCGGGCCACCAATTCCACGAGCAGCTCTTCCTCCATGCGTGCGAGGCAGGGCACCACTGCGTACTTATCGGGGTCGCCCACGTTGCGAGCCGCCTTGCGGGCGCAGGCGATGACCGTCAGGCCATCAGCCGCGTTGGTCGTCTCGGCCACAGCGCCGGCCAAGTCGTCGGGCATCGGATCCATGGGAACCAACGCCGAGGTAGGGCACACCGCCACGCAGGCACCGCAGGCCACGCACGCCCCAGCGTCGATGTTCAGCTCGTTCTTCTCAATCGTGAAGGCGTCGGCCAGGCATACATCGGCGCACTTGCGGCATGAGGAATGACGGTTGCGCACAGCGACGCAGAACGTGGGAATCGTAATGATCGCCTTCGTCTCCAAGGCGTCCATCATCTCCATGATATCGTTCAAGTTCGGCATGGCGCGAATCCCTTTCTGCTATTCGCCGAGATAGGACTGCTCGATGCGAGCAAGCTCATCGGGCGTGTTGGCATTGATAAAGCAGCCGCCGCGGGGCTCAACTTCCAGGACGCGATCCTGATTGAAGGGCAGCACCGTAACCGCCGGATCGTCGAAGAAGCTCTGCACGCGCTTCTCCCCGCGCTCGGTGCGGGCGTGAACAGCGCCGAGGCACCCTTCCTTGCGGTACATGGCGTGCATCGGCTCGAAGCCGTGCTTGTTGGACGGCGCCACCACGTCGGCTCCGCTCTCGTGCATGGCAAGCGCCTCGGCCACCACCAAACGCGCGCTCGCGAACACCATGTCGCAGGCCACCACGGCCACGTACGGGTTCTCGGCAGCAGCAAGCGCGGTATAGAGCCCGGGCAAAGCGCCTCGTTCTGCATAGGCGTCGCCCACGAGCCTGATGGTCAGATCGGGGTACATATCATGGAGAAAGCCCAGCTTGTCGGCCTCGTTGGTGGTGATGATAAGCTCATCGGCCACGGGCGACAGACGCTCGACGAGACGGCAGATGAGGGGACGTCCCGCAAAGGGCACCGTTGCCTTCGACTGGCCCATGCGCCGCGACTCGCCACCGGCCTGAATGACCACCGTGACGCGCGGCCGCACGTAGTGCTCGGAAAGGAAGTCGGCCAAAGCGGCCACATCTTCAAGACCGATGGCGGGAATGCCATAGAGCGCCGCAGCCTCCTCGGCCTCGGGAATGTCGGTCACCACAGCCACCGTGTTGGTGGAAGGCATCTTGGCCGCAGCATCGGCGGCAGCCGAGTAGTCGGACGCGCCCGGCATCTCGCCCAAACCCGGTACTTCGCCCGCGCCGTCGCGCCCAGCCGCGTTGCCCGCGCGGTCGACCGCGCGCCCCAGCTGCGTGAAGTCCGTCGTCAAAGGCAGGCCCTCCCGGGCCGCCTTCACGAACAGGCGAGCCGCACGGCAGTCGGCCTCGTTGCCCGAGCGCATGATCTCGATGGTGGGCAACCCGCTTTTGCGGTAGCCCTCCACCACAATGATGTCGTGATTCGGCATCGAGCGCACCAGCTCGCTGCACTCCACCTCGTCTTCCACGGTCTTGATGCGCGCCACCTGCCCCGGGGCCGCAATAACCGTTTCGGAGGCGCCGGCGGCCCTGTGGCGGTAGGAGTCCTTGCCGGGAATAT
Source organism: Adlercreutzia sp. CNCM I-6207 (assembly GCF_977072305.1). Taxonomy (NCBI): domain Bacteria; kingdom Bacillati; phylum Actinomycetota; class Coriobacteriia; order Eggerthellales; family Eggerthellaceae; genus Adlercreutzia; species Adlercreutzia sp. CNCM I-6207. The sequence continues at coordinate 118,542 of NZ_CDRVLZ010000003.1, read as the reverse complement.
CGATATCGAACCCGCGATGGGAATGGTGTTTGATGGAACCCACGTCGAGCCCGCGGCCCACCAGCTCGGCGATGAGCCGCTCGATGAGCGTCGTTTTGCCGGAGTTGTGCCGCCCCACGACGGCCACAGCCGGACTTGGAATATCGATCATAGCTGTTACGCCCTCCCCTAATGCGGCCGCCTGGGCCGCCGTTTTGTTCCGGGAAAGTATAGCACTAGGGCGCAAGGTGTCGATTGCAGGAACGGACGTCCCGTCAGGGCGATGCCAAGCACCGCTTGTTCACCGCTGCTGGAAGGGGCGACCTTGGTCGCCCCCTACGAAGGTAAACACGCTAATAAAAAGCGGCGACCCTTGCGAGCCGCCGCCCTTTCAGAAACCCTCTGTTGCAGGGCGGCGCAAGCACCGCCCCTACGGGTAAAAGCCTCTACCTCAAGCCCTCCGAGTCGAGCGATGCGGCTTCCTCGATGTACTCCTCCACCGGATTGTCGCCGAAGTTCGGCAGATCCGCGGTGGTCCAGCACTCGCAGGCGGGCATGCCGGGCACGCTGGCGGCGATGAACACCGGATCCTTGCCCTCCTTGCGCTGGCGAGTGTAGTCATCCAGCGCGGCCAAGGCCCACTTGCCGAGCAGCAGAATGGCCACAAGGTTGATGATGGCCATGAAGCCCATGAAGATGTCGGCCAAATTCCACGCCAGATCGAAGCTGTTCACGCAGCCGTAGAAGATGGCGGCCAGACACAGCACGCGGAAGATGAGCATGCCCCACTTGGTATTCTTGAAGATGTAGCGGAAGTTCGTCTCGGCATAGAAGTAGTTGCCGATGAGGCTGGAGAACGCGAAGGCGAAGATCGCGAAGGTGATGAAGTGGATGCCAACCTCGCCGACGGCGTTGTTCACGGCCATCTGCACGAGCGGCATGCCGTTGAGCGCCATGGCAGTCTCGGGATCCTGCACCCAAAACACCATGACCATCATAGCCGAGCAGGTGCAGATGAGCAGCGTATCGATGTACACGGACAGGCTCTGCACGAGGCCCTGCTTCACCGGATGCGACACGCTGGCGGTGGCGGCGGCGTTCGGGGCCGAGCCCATGCCGGCCTCATTGGAGAACAGACCGCGCTTGATGCCGAGCATAACCACCGAGCCGGCAAAGCCGCCCGCGATGGACTGGAAGTTGAAAGCCGACTGGAAGATGGTGCCGAACACGGCCGGCAGCTCGCCGATGTTGGCGATCGTGGTCCACAGCGCAATGAGAATGTAGGCGATAGCCATGATGGGCACGATGATGGAGGTGATGATGGAGATGCGCTTCGCGCCGCCGAAAATGACGAAAGCGGTGAACACGATGAGCACGATGCCCACGCCGACCGCCGTGCCGTTGGTGGCGTAGTCGGGGATGTAGTACTCGAGCGCCGAAGTCATGTTGAACGCCTGCAGGCCGTTGAAGCCGAAGGCGAAGCACAGGATGAGCGCCCAGGCGAAGATGATGCCGAGCCAGCGCTGCCCCAGGCCCTGCTGAATGTAGTAGGCCGGACCGCCGCGGAACTCGCCTTCCTTGCCGCGAATCTTGTAGATCTGCGCGAGCGTGGACTCGATGAAGGCTGAAGCCGCGCCGATAAGCGCCATGAGCCACATCCAGAAGATGGCGCCCGGACCGCCCGTGGCCACGGCCGTGGCGATGCCGGCGATGTTGCCCGTGCCCACGCGCGAGGCGGTGGACACCATGAGGGCCTGGAAGGACGAGATGGATTTCTCGCCCTGGACATGCTTTTTCTCCGTCAGCTGAGTGAACATGTCCTTGATGTAGCGAATTTGCACCGCCTTGGTGCGGATGGTGTAGTAGATGCCCACGAACACCAGCAAGATCACCAGAATGTAGGTGTACATAAAGGAGTCGATCTCACCAGTCCAAGCGACGAGCATCTCGTTCAAATCGGCCATAGATGCTTCCTTTCCGAAAGCGCGCCAGGCCCTGCAACCTGGATCGCCTTCCAAACGGGCTCGCCTTTCTGCGGTCGAATCCAACAGAGCGCGATAAGCACGCCCGAACCAGGGATTCGTCGCAGGAAAACGGCCTCGGATATACGCGCCGACCCTCGCCGACGCAAGACATGCCCGTATTCTACCCTACAGCGGGCTAAAGTTAGGCGATATTATCAGGGTATTTTGAACGCCCCGCGAAAAAGTGGCGCTGTTTTCCGCCGGTTTCCCGTCGATGCGAAACCGAGCCGCTACTTCAGGGCGGCGGCGACCTTGCGGGCGGCGGCGGTGATGGACAGATCGTTCACATCCACAGTGATGTCGGCGTACTTCTCGTAGAGCGGCAGGCGCTCGTCGTAGAGGTCGCGCAGGCTCATGCCGATGCCGTCGCGCATGACCACGCCGCGCTCGGAGAAGTCGGCCAGACGGCACTTCAGCTCGTCGAAGCTGATCTTCAGATACACCACGCGGCCGATCTCGGACAGGTGGTTCATGGCCGGCTCGCTGTAGATGGCCGAGCCGCCGGTGGCGATGACGGAATGCTCGAAGGACATTTCGGAAAGCACCTGGTTTTCAATCTCGAGGAAGGCATCGGGGCCCAGAGTGTCGATGAGACGCTGGAGCGATTTGTCGCAGGACTGCTGAATGAGCAGATCGGCGTCGACGAAATCCATGCAGAGAATCTTCGCCAGCACGATGCCCAAGGTCGACTTGCCCGCACCGGGCATGCCGATGAGCACGATGTTGTCGCGACCGGGTTCGAAGGACTTCTCTTTCATATCAAGACCTTTCTCGTAGAAGGTGCCGACGGCCGGGCTATGGTCGCCGAAACGGATGGGCAGCTTCGCCCCTATGATACTTCAGCGCGCTTATGGGCGGCACGTAACGCTTCGTCTAAGGATTGGGAAAACACCGGAGCCAGGGTGGCGAGGAACGCCGCTTCATCGGCAGGGGCGGCGCCGGCAGCCATCGGGGCCTTCCCCCGAACCGCCATGGCGGCATCCCCGGCATCGGCGCCCTCTGCGTCTGCGGAAGCACCGAATCCGAGGGATTTCAGCGCACCGAACAGATAGGCATACGGAATGAGCGCCGCGCGCTCGTCGGGAGCAAGCTTGTCGCCCTCGAGCGACCAGCCGCCATCGCGCATCCAGTTGCGCAAGGCCTTGGCATGGGCGGCGATGTCGTTGCCCTCGGGGGAGCGCCGCATGGTGTAGTTGCCGAGCACCCCCATGGCCGCCGCCGTGGCCAGAGCGAGCACGCCAGCACGCCAGCTGACCCAAATGATGGCCGCTACCGCGACAACCGCCAGGAAAATCGCTGCCCCCAAAACGACATGCTGAGCGCGACGGGAGGCTGTATCGAAGAAGCCGTAGGGCTCAACCAAAGCGGTGAGGCGACGCTGCCAGGCCGCGCTGGCCTCCAAAAGATCGCGCGGATGTTCGTGGGCCAAAGCGGAAAGCTTGGCGCGGCTGAGTGTCCGACCGCCCGTGGCGACCATGCGCAGCAGCCGCAGCGTGGCCGCATCGAGGGCGGCCTGCTCTGCGTTGACCGCGTCAGCCGCGTCGGGCGCATCATCCGCACCAACATCAGCGGCCCGAGGCGCAGCAAGGGCGGCGGCCGACCCACTCTCGACCCTCTTCGCCGGCTCCTCTCCCGCGGCAGGTATGACCAGCTCATCGTCTCGCACTTCAAGAACACCGCGACGCACCATATCGAGCACCGTGGCTACTATGTCGTCGGGGCTCTCGTGGTTCCAGCGCCATAGACGACCGAGCACGGCTGGCGCCATGGCGTCGGCAGGCGGGTTCATCCAATAATCGTCGCGAAACGCCGGCGGCCGCTCTCGGCCCCAGCGCCACCAAACGATGAGCGCCGCCAGCAGCAACGCCGCAGACAAGCCCAGCAGCCCCAAAGCCAGCCCAAGACGAATGACCTCCTGAGACGTATCCGTATCGACCCACGTTTCCTCGTAACGGCTCGTCCAGTAGTACTGCAGGGTGCCCTGATTCGCCAGGCGCGCCTCCTCGCTCAGGTTCGTCAGCCACTCGACGGGGAACATCACCCGCGCTTTGGCGTACATCGTGGGCTCGACCGCAGGATCCGTAAAGATCACCGTACCGTCGGAGCGGATGTCCACCTCGCCATCGGCAGGGCCGTGACCCCACGCATAAACGTTTTCCATGACCTTCACGGAATCGTCGGCCGCCACAGGCAGCACCACTTCTGCTCGCACATCGGCCAAGGCCACATCGTAGTCCTGGGGAACATAAAGCCATTGGAAGTCGGCCGCGTCGTCGAAGGCCTCGATGGCGTCTTCCACGCGGTAGACCACCTCGAACATGACGCGCTCGGGCATGGCGTCCACAAAGGCGTAGAGCGTATGTTGAAACTTGTCGTAGGCCCAGGCGTCGTGCTCGGGCCCTCCGCCGCCGCGCCAGGGCAAAAGGAACGTCGTCTCGGGAAGCTCCGTCCACTCCCCGGCAAGCGCACCATCGCCATCCACCGGCGCCATGCGCACCCGTTCGATAGTAACCTCAGCCCCTTCGATGAACCCATCGTAGAGCCACTTCAACCGCTCCGGCGCGCTCTCCCCTTCCGTGAGGTCGAAGATGCGCTGATCGGTCATGTGCACCGACCCGTCGGTCTCCACCGATGCCAGCAAGTCCACCTCCGAGCACCGATAATCCGTCGCCAGAGCTTTTCCGGGCATGCAAAAGGGCAGGAGGCAAACTATCAGCAAGATGGCGGCGAAGAGGAGATACGAGGTGTTCCAACCGAGCGAGTTCCGCAGCGAACGGAACAGTCCAGTGGGCTGTTCCGCCGAGCGAGGACTGTCTGAGCGAATTGGAATACCCCGTAGCTCCTCCCCCGGCGACGTGCGACCGCGAATCAAGGTACCCCCTGATTCCGCCCCAAGCGACATGCAACCGGCCCTTTCCACAACCACTAGAGCCCCCGAAACGCCAGCCGCACGTCATCCAGCACGTCCTCATCCGCCACTACGATGGCCTTATCTCCCGGATGCAGCACCGTCTCGTCATTGGCCACTTCCACGTCCCCTCCGCTAGCCACGGCCGCGATGATGGCGTTGTCCGGCAGCAGCACCTCGTTGATGAGCACGCCGTCCTCGTTGGAGAAGTGGCGCATGCGCGGCACCATCACCTCGGCTAAGGCCACGTTGCCGTGAGTCAGCGACGACACGACGGATACCGAGCCCAAAAGCGCTTCCTCCTCGATGAGGTTCGCAATGAGCGTCGTAGAGGACACGCATTCGATGCCCACCTCGCGGAAGATGCGCTCGTTTTTCGGATTGTTCACGCGAGCGATGCAGCGGGGCACGCGGAACACGCGCTGGGCGATTTCGCAGGATACGAGATTCGAATCGTCCTGGCCCGTGGTGGCCACGAACACATCGGCCTGGCGGATGCCCGCGTCCTCCTGGTAGCGCGAGTCGCAGCCGTCGCCGTGAATGACGAGGTACGGGCCTGTCAGCTGCACGGAGAGGCGATCGGCCGTGGCGAGCCTTTGCTCGATGACCGCCACCTCGTTGCCGCTCTTCAACATGATGCCAGCCAGATACGACCCGATTTTGCCGCCGCCAGCGATAACGATGTACATGGGTATCACCTAATCCAGAATGTAGCGCGAGAATTGCGCGATGACGTCGTGGCGCACGCAGGCGAGAATGGAGTCGCCGGCGTACAGCAGCGAATCGGGCGTCGGGATGGAGGACGCGGAGCCGTCGGCACGTTCGAAGGCGATAATACGCACCTCATGATCGCGCTCGAGTTCCGAGACGCGGATCGTTTTGGCGTTGTCGCGGCTGGAAAGATCCAGCGTGAACCGGAGTACCTCGAATTCACCGAACGTGTCGATGTGGGAACCGTGGCCTGACACAATCTTCGAGAACACATCCTCGGCCACCAGTGACGTGCCGCAGACGTAGTCGATGCCCAGCTGCATATAGGCGCGCTCGTGGTCGGGATTGTACAGGCGCGAGATGACGTGGGGCACACCGAACAGATGGTTGGCCACCTCCGCGCACATGAGGTTCGTGTTGTCCAGCTGGGTGACGGCGGCCAGCACATCGCACTCTTCCACGCCGGCACGGATGAGCACGTCCTCGTCGAAGCCCACGCCCTGCACGGTGCTGCCGTTGAAGTTGCGGCCGAGGTTCGCGAAGGCATCGGCGTTCTTGTCGATGCAGCAGACGTTGTTGCCGTTGTCCGAGAGCATATTGGCCAGCTGCGACCCCACGCGCCCGCACCCGACCACAATCACGTTGCTCATTCCCTACCTCTTTCTTATTCCTTAAGTAGGGCCATTATAAACGCACCTGATCGCCCAAGGAAGTCAGCGAGGAGCCGACAGGCGCCTGCAATCGTGCCGAAAAGCGGCTGAGCGTACTTCGGTACGCGAGGGTAAGCTTTGAGGTGCGAGGGCAGGCGCCTGTCGGATCCGCAGCGTCGACCAGTCCGTTCGTCCCGTCAGGGCGAACGGAACCTATTAGATTAATTGCATCTGATTCAGCGTATCCCGATACCAGTTGTCGTAGTTCGGGGGGCAGTAGCGCATGGCGTAGGAGTAGCTGATGGTGAAACCATAGCCCCGAGCCAGACCGGCCACGTGGGAGCGGATGGCCGTGTCCCAATCGGGCCAGTTGGTCTGATCCCAGCCCCAAGCGTTGTGGGACTTGAAGCAAACACGGCCCTTGGTGGACTCGGTGTTGGAAATGGCCGGAGACCAGCGCGGGTCGATGCCCGCTTCCCAGGCCGCCTCGGCGAAGGTCTCGCCGTAGCCAGACAGAGGGCTGCCGAACAGGTAATCGTTGATGCGCGCGGACCATTCTTCGATGAACGCCTCGCGACCGATGGAGAAATCTACATCGCCGGCCGGCAGGCTGCCGAAGGTAGCGTAGTAGCGGGAGCGCGTGGCGTCGGCCCGATCGATGGCCTCCTGCTCGGCGACGCGAGCGGCTTCCTCGGCGGCCAGACGCGCGGCCTCTTCCTCGTCGGCGATTTCCTGCACGCCGGCGCTCACATCGCGGGACGAGGCGGTCTTCAGCGCTGCTTCCTCGGCGACGTCTTCCACAGCGAGAACGTCCGCGTCGGACTTGTCTTGCACGGTGTCGGGGGAAACATCGGAAGCGCTGGGGTTCTCGGCGGACTGACGAGCGAGACCGAAGGTGGTCGCCCCCATGTCGTGAGAACCGGCGGACGCCCAACCAGCATCAAGGAAGCCCACGGCCAGCATCGGCAGCACGCAGAGCGCAACCATCGCCAGCACGACGGTTTTGCGATGACTCTGTTTGCGCCTTGTGACCACTCATTCCCTTTCTCGACAGCACGAAACTAAACCGCTCAAGCGGCGCAGCGTGCTGGATTAGGGTGTGGGATTGCTGCAGTAAAGAATGCTATGCTGTTTTATGTCGCGGATATTTTACCCTAGTTGGCTGAAACCGTGCCGAGGCGGTAGCCGACATCCACGCTTTGTTCGCTTGACAAAACGCACTTTCTGGGTTCCCGCAGGTCTCGCGGGTGCGACCCTGAGCGCTGTCAGGCAGTCGTTACCGACTCTTCACAACTTACCGATGGCAACTTCTTCACCTGCACGATGGAAATGCGCGAGCGGCGCATCTTCACCACCTTGAAGGCGTAGCCGTCGACCAGCAGCTCGTCGCCCACCCGGGGCACGGAGTCCAGCTCGTGGATGATCCAGCCCGCAAGCGTCTCGTAGTCGTCGGATTCTTCCACGGGCCAGCCGAGCTCCACCGCATCCTCCACGGGAAAGCGACCGTCGACGCGCCACTGGTTCGGCTCGACAAGCACAATGAGGTCGCGATCGTTGTCGGTCTCGTCGGCAATCTCGCCGACGATCTCCTCGATGATGTCCTCCATGGTAATGAGGCCGTCGGTGCCACCGTATTCGTCCACGACGATGGCCAGCTGCATACGTGCCTCTTGCAGCTCCGACAGCAGCTTCAGTACGTTTTTCGTCTCGGGCACGTAAAGCGGCTCGTACATGAACTCGGCCACCGGGTCTTCAATGCGGCCGTCCAACAGAGGGCCGATGAGGTCTTTGTAGGACACGAGGCCTATGACCTCGTCCACTTCCTCGTGATAGACCGGCAAACGGGAATAGCCCGTGCCGCGCATGCGGTCGAGCGCCGCGCGGGCCGGTTCGGTGTCCTCGGCCATGATCATATCGACGCGCGGCTTCATGATTTCGCGCACCGTCATGTCGGCCAAATCGAGGATGTCGTTGATCATGCGCTTCTCGTCTTCGAGAAGCTCGATATTCTCGGCCACCATGTCCTTGATCTCGTCCTCCGTAACGCTTTCGCGTTTGGGGCGCAGAAAATCGAGGAAGGCCGGCTTCGAATTTGCAGTGTCGTCTGTTTTACTCATGAGCGGTACTTTACCATATTTTCCGGGATTACTGGTTGCCGCCGGGCTTCAGCCAGTCGAGCCACGCCATGGCGTCGGCGTGAGAGGCGTCGATGAGCGTCGTCGTGGTGCCGCCGGAACCGGCCGCCGTCGTGGCGAGCAGCGTGTCGGTGCCCGCACGGCGCTGCAACGGGTTGCTCTTCGTGCAGCCGAACTGGATTTTCTGGCGCGGGAAGCTCACTGTTTCTCGAGAAAGGCCGCCGTTGCTCACCTGCATGAAGCGGTGGTTGTAGGCGAAGCTGGACTCGCGGGCCCACAGCACGGCGTTCACTACATCGACGATGAAGAGAATAGCCGCCAGAACCAGCAGAATCACCAATACCCCACCCCCAAACGTGTACAGCAGCCCTATCAAACGCTCGTCGCCCTCTTCCAGAAGAATCGCACCCGATTCAATGCCGCCGACGAGCGCCGCAAGCCCGGCCATACAAGCCACGGCAAACACGGCCAGCCAGAAGCCGCCGCCGAACCAGATGCTCTGGCGCAGCACGGCTCGGCGCAGCGCCACCTTCGCGACAGGCTTCGCCTCATGGGGAAGGTCGGAGAACTCCGGCACGAGCCCGGCGAGGATTTCCGGCACACGGTTCATCTTCACGAAGGGGTGGATGATGATCCCCTGATTGGCCAGAGTGTTCTTCTGATTGCTGCTGTCCTCGTCGGTGCCGGCGTCAATCTTGCCGAGAGACAGCTCGCAGTAGCCGAGCAGACGGCGGATGAAGCTCTGCTTCACAACCACGGACTGCACGCGGTCGATGTCGATGCCTTGGAAGGTGTGCTGCAGCAAGCCGTATTCCACCTCGATACGGTTGTTGCGACGGCGCGCCTTGAAGCCGCCGTAGCCGATGTAGGAACCCAACGCCGAGAACACCCACAGCACGAGCACCAGCACGATGATCCCCGCCGAAACGGCCCCGATCAGGTAGGCCGAAGCCTGGGAGCCGGCAAAAACTAGGGCACTTTCCACAGCACCATCGGCTGCATCCCCCATCACGGCGAAGATGAAACCGACGATTTGCAGCACGCCGACAACCAGACCGGCGAAGATGAGCCCCACCGATGTGGTGTTGGAAAGACCCGCGAAGAACAGCTCCTTGTTAGTGAGACCGTACTCGTAGGTAACGCGGCCGGTATCTTGAGCAGGACCGGCGAACACGCCGCCCACTTGGCTCCATGCCTCGGCGCCCACATCGAGCACGTTGCCCGCGACGGCCGGGCTCGGCACGTTGCCGGCAAAGGCCGCCGCCCCCTGGGCCATAGCCGCAATACCGGCCTCCACCGACTGCGGAACCGGGGCGCCCGCACCCGCCATGCCCGTCGCGGCCGTACTCGCTGCACCCGCCATGCCCGACGCAACGGCAGCCTGAGCGGCCAGAGCATTCTTGCGGTTGTAGAGCTCGGCGCGCAGCCACTCGGCCTGGGCCTTGGTGACGTAGGACACCACGACGGCCTTGTTCGCCGCGCCGCCGGCCGTATCGATGGAAACCGTGCACACGCCGAACAGTCGCTGAAGGAGCGTCGCCCGCTGGTCCACGGACTGGACCCGCTGGTAGGGCACGTGCACCTGCTTCTTGTTGAAGATGCCGGAGCACAGCGTGAACTCGTCGGGGCCGACGGTGAAGTACAGGTGCTTGTAGCCAACGACGCGCAGCCCGGCGACGATGCCAAACGTAATGAGGATGACCACCAGCGTGCCGATGCCAGCCACCGCCATGATGAACCCGGCCTCGGCGCCCATGCCCTCTTCGGCAACGAGCCCAATGATGGTGGAGAAGTTCGCCACCACAACGCATACGGCAATGATGAAGATCGTGCGCACGCTTTCGAGCCAGATATAGCTGTGGTGCACATGGTGGCGCGGCAGCTCAGTCGATGGGGCAGCCGCCGCAGGGGGCACGTTCGGCGCGGGCGCGGGCACCTGCGGGGGCACGTTCGGCGCGCTCATTTATACGTCCTCTCGGGCCAGACGCGCCAGCTCGGCGGCACGATCGCGCAGCACGTCGGCCTCTTCGATGCCGAGGCCGGGAATCTCGTGCTCGCCGGCGGCAGTTGCCACGGTGACGCTGGACAGCCCGAAGGCGCGCAGGATGGGCCCTTGGCGCGTGTCGGTGTTCTGCACGCGGATGAACGGAATGACGAAGCGCTTGCGCCAGAAGATGCCGCGAGCGATGTCCAGGTAATCCGGCGTAAGCTCGTAGCGCCAACGAGCATAGCGAATGGGCGGCAGCACCACCACGCACAGCACAAGCAGCGCCACGAACAAGATAGCGACAATAAGAGCCACCACCCCGGCCCACGCTTCTTCTGGCGCCACCAACGCTATGATAGCGAAGGGCAGAAAGCAGCACAGGAATGAGACAACGATCCAAATGGCATCGTTGATGCGCCAAACGCTCTTAATGCGCGGGTTCAACTGATTGGCGGGCATTTCTCGCATAGCCGAATCCTTCCCTATCCAGGCGACTCCCCGTTCTGGTGCCTCTGGAAGTCGCCACGTGCAGGCGGCCCCGCAAAGGCCGCCACGTTTTCTCGACCATACTACCCCACTTTTCGCCTTCGCAACGAAACCTCAGGGATTCTTAAGGAAGAAAAGCGCATGCGCCAACGCGCCGGTGCGCCTCGATGGAGAGCGGCAGAGAGCCGAGAGGCCGGCTTCCCTCCGAAGCAGCCGGCCCCTGACATGCTGCGAGCCCGGGGGGGGGATCCCGGGCTCGCAAATGAGTGTCCTTGGCGCCCGAGGGGGAGAGGCGCATGCGGACGAGAGAAGAGGAGAGAGGAGGAGACTTCGCATCTCCCGCTCTGTCGAAATCTATTATAACGATGCTTTGTTCTATGTCAAGAATAATCTTTGAGAAAAATAATGTCCCCCTGGGAGGCCATTATCGAGAAGGTGCCAGAAGGGTGCCGAACGCTACTTGCGGCAGCTGCGGCCCTTGCCATGACGATGATGGCGACCATGCTTGCGCTCACCGCGGACGCCCATGTCCTTGCACTGGTGGATGATCTTCTCCGTGAGAACGTTCAACGACTCGACCTCCTCGGGCGTCAGGGTCGACAGGATGCGATCGGCTACCTCGGACTGCGCGGCGCAGCGCTTCTCGGCCAGCGTATCGCCTTCAGGCGTAATGCGCACGGTATAGGCGCGTTGGCCTCATATTCCGAGCTCGGCGTAGAGCTCCTCGCGACGCACCTTGTCCTCCACCGCAGCGGCCACGTCTTCGGAACGGCCGTCGGCCAGCAGAGCGCCCACGAGCACGGCGAGACGGGCCTCGCCTTCCTCCCGACCTTCCTCCCGACCTTCCTCCCGACCTTCCTCCCGCGCCTTTCGGCAGCGCATCTCGGTCTCCTGCTCGTAGGTAAGCACGCGGTCCACCCACTCCCTGTCCTCGTTGAACACGCCGACCAGGGCGTCGATCTCCGACGACAAGGGCCCTTCGGCCTCCCCGGTCCGGAGGTATCGTAGCACATCCCGCAGCCCGGGGTCGGCGGAGGCCTCCCACGCCGAGGCGTTCAGCACTACCCACGGGGAGGCGTCGCCCACAGCAAGGTCGGGATGGGCCCCACACCTGCGCTCGATCACGTACGCGGGCTTGCCCTTGCCGTAGGCGTCGTGGCGGCAGAAGAACAGCACGTAGCTCTCGGGCAGCGCGCCGAAGTCCTCGCCCGACCCCAACTCCCCCACGTCCATGGCGGCCTGGTAGTAGCGCATGCGGCGCCCCAGGTCTCGCTCCCTGGCGACCTGCATCTCGATGTCGTAGACCCGCCCGTCGCCCCGGGCGAACACGTCCAGGCGCACGCCTCGTCCGGCGGCGAGCGGCTCGAAGCACTGCTCGGCGTTCAGGTAGGCGATCTCCCCCGCCTCTATCCCCAGCGCGGCGCGCAGCACCTTGCGGCACACCTCCTCCTCGCATAGCACGCGGTTGAACATCCAGCGATCCTGGAACTTGAGCTTCCGCTCTCCCATGGCGAACCTCCCGTCTCGATTCGGTCGATGACGGCATTCTGCCAGAGCACGACCGCGGAAATGACGCGGGAATGTCCCGATCCGTTCCCTGCGCCGACCGCAACGAAGTCGCAATGCTGCGAAGAAGCGTCGTCGTCGGCGAACCAGCCCTGAATTGCACGAGATCGCCAGTTATAAGCGCCTGAGCACACATTTTCACCCCTTCTTTATACATTACTCGTTAATTTCATCCACATTTTTCTTCTGCAGACGCTTATAACTCAAGATCTCAGGCAAATTCTGTCCATTCGCTTACTATCGAGCAGTCGAGCACGCCTTCCGAGGAAGCTGGTAACCAACTTACGGTTGCGTAAGGTTGGAAGTTGCTGGGGGCGGGGACGGCGCGCGGGCTTACAATGGGCTGCGATGCTTGCCGTCGCGCCTGAGCGCCCGAACCTCGCGCCCGCGCTACCGCGCCCGAGCCTTGCGCGCGAGCCCCACGTCCGAACCTCGCGCCTGGGCCTTATGCCCGAGCGCCACGCCCTGCGCGGACGGCACCTGTGAACACCGCCGAAAGAGAGGCAGCCATGGCCCAGCGCATTTACCTCATCGAAGACGATACCGCCCTGCGCACGGAGCTGGCCCACGTGCTGGAGCTTTCCGGCTACGCCGTGGCGGCCTACGAGGGCACCTGGGGCGACACCGCGGCCCGTGCCCTCGCTGCCGAGCCCGACTGCATCGTGCTCGATTTGAAGCTGCCCGGCGCCGACGGGCATTCCATTTGCCGCGACATCCGGGCCAAAAGCTCGGTGCCCATCCTCATGCTCACCTCTTCGGAAAGCGAGTTCGACGAGGTGATGGCTATGAACCTGGGGGCCGACGATTACGTGACCAAGCCCTATCGGCCCGCCGTGCTGCTCGCGCATCTGCAGGCGCTACTGCGGCGCAGCGCGAGTCCCGCCGCCGGTATGACGATCCTTCACAAAGGCGTGACGTTGAACATGGGCGCCGGCACCGTGGAATTCCGAGGACGCACCGCCGAGCTCACGCGCAACGAGCTGCGCATCCTGCAGACGCTCATGCGCAACCCCGGCGTGGTGGTACCCCGCAGCGAGATCATGTGCGCCCTGTGGGAATCCGACGCCTTCATCGACGACAACACGCTGACGGTGAACGTGAACCGCCTACGCAAGACGCTGGGAGCTTTGGGCGTGCCGGAGGACTTCCTCACTACCCGCCGCGGCGTCGGGTACGCCGTATGAGCGGGCACGGCACAGGCGAGGCGGATACGCCCATCGCCCCCTTCACGCCGGCCACCTACGTGCGCGACAACGTCATCGGTCTGGCGGCGTTTCTGCTGGCCCTTGCAAGCACCGTGCTCATTCTGCCGGCCCTCGGCGTGAACTCGGCGGGCACGCTGCTCGTCGCCGACGTCCTCACGCTCATCGCGCTGGGCGCCGGCTTTCTGGACTACCGCCGCAAGGCCGCTTTCTACCACGAATTGCACCACCTTACCGGGCAGCTGCGCCAAGCTTGCGTGCTTCCCTCCCTCATCGCCGAGCCGCCCTTTCTGGACGGGAAGATCGCCTACGATACGGCCTCGCGCCTCGCACAGCTTTCAGCCGAGGAGACGGCAGCCCTGCGCGACAATGAGGCTGCCTACCGCCGTTACGTGGAACTGTGGATCCACGAGATCAAGACGCCCATCGCCGCCATCAAGCTCATGCTGGCCAACAACCCGGGCCCCGAATCCGCCAAAGTGGCCCGCGAGCTGGAGCGCATCGAAGCCCAGGTGGATCAGGCCCTCTACTACGCGCGATCCACCTCGGTCGAGCGCGACTACGCCATCCGTGAGGTGAATTTGGCCGACGCGGCGCGGGAGGCTTGCAAGCGCCACAGCCGGTTCCTCATCGAGAAGGGCTGCACCCCTGCCTTCGACATTCCGGATGCCATGACGGTGCTGGCCGACGAGCCCTGGCTCGTGTTCATCTTGGGGCAGGTGATCGTAAACGCGGCGAAGTACGGCGCCACCACGCTTACGTTTACCGCCCGCGAAGAGGAGCCCGGCACCTCCCGCGGCCGCACAGTACTTGAGGTGCGCGATAACGGCTGCGGCATTCCCGCCGCCGACGTGCCCCGCGTCTTCGAGCGCGGTTTCACCGGTCAGGTCGGCCGCGCCCACGGTTCGGCCACGGGCATGGGCCTTTACCTGGTGGCGAGCCTGTGCGCCTCCATGGGCCTGCATGTGGGCCTCGCCAGCGAGGAGGGCACCGGCACCCGCGTCATCCTCACCTTCCCCCACGACCGCACCCGCAAGGAACTCTTCGGCGCTTAGAAGAGGCGGCCAGGTAGAAACAGGTAGAAACCTGCGCAACCTAACACATTCGTAAGTCAACCGTAAGTCCGATCGATGGAACCATACACACCTCCTCTTTAGGATGAAATCAAGCTCGCGATCCGTCAAATGCAGGAGGCGGATACGGGGCGTTCCGACCGAGCGAGTTCCGCAGATGGTATCGAAGGCGATACGCGAAAGGGAGCAAACACCCCCGACACCTTCGATACCAGCGAGGACTGTCTGAGCGAATCGGAATGCCGCGTAGCCGCCTCCGGAGGGATGAAGCAATCCATCAAACCGTCTCCGAACAGGCGGAACGCGAGCCGCACATCCGAGAGAAAGGACTGTCGTGAACACTGCAGGGAAAATCATCCTGACGCTTGCTATCATCGGGGCCGTGGGAGCCTTCATCTCCCACCAGCTGCCCAAAACCGAGAGGAGCTACTAATGGCCGAAGTGTACACCGAACCCACCCCCTCGGCCTTCGGCCCGCGTCCGACCGATCCTGGCACGCCTGTGCCCCTCGATGGCGACGGCACGACGACCCTCGACGGCATCGCCGCCGCTTTCTCCCGCGAGAACTACGTGGCCGGCGCCGCCTCCGCGGCCAGCGCCGGCGGAAGGGGCGCCCACACCGCCCATGGCGCCCACCGCGCAGCCGACCCAACCCACGCTTCTCAAGCCGGCCACCCCGTCAACGCAGGCTCCCCAATCCTCTCCGTGCGCTCCATCGAGAAGGTCTTCGGCAGCCGCGACTCGGTCACCCACGCGCTGGCCGGCGTCAGCTTCGACGTGGCCGCCGGCGAGTTCGTCGGCATCATGGGTCCCTCGGGCTCTGGCAAAACAACGCTTCTGAACTGCGTCTCTACCATCGATACGGTCACGAGCGGGCACATCATCGTGGGCGGCCGCGATATCACCGGCATGTCGAAGCGCCAGTTGGCGAAGTTCCGCCGCGACGACCTCGGCTTCATCTTCCAAGACTCGAACCTGCTGGACACGCTCACCGGCTTCGAGAACATCTCGCTGGCCCTCACCATCAAGGGCGAGCCGGCCCGCGCCATTCCCGGCAAGGTGAACGCCATGGCCGCGCGCCTCGGTGTGGATGGCGTGCTGCAGAAGTACCCCTACCAGATGTCCGGCGGCCAGAAGCAGCGCGTGGCCGCGGCCCGTGCCATGGTCACCGACCCGAAGCTCATTTTAGCCGACGAGCCCACCGGCGCCCTCGATTCCCGTGCCGCCACGGTGATGCTGGAGATCATGGAGATGATGAACACCCAGATGGGCGCCACCATCATGATGGTCACCCACGACGCCTTCGCCGCCAGCTACACCAGCCGCGTGCTGTTTATCAAGGACGGCGCCGTGTTCAACGAGCTGCGTCGGGGCGATGAGAGCCGCGACGCGTTCTTCGCTCGCATCATGGAGGTCGTGTCGTTCCTCGGCGGGGAGGCCGGCCATGTATCTTAAGCTCGCCCTGCGCAACATCCGCCGATCGGTGCGCGACTACGCCGTCTACTTCATCACGCTGCTGTTCGGTGTGGCGGTGTTCTACGCGTTCAACTCCATCGGCAGCCAGCAGATCCTCTTCGATATGGAAACCTCGGCCTCGCGCAGCGTGTTCGATTCCACCACCTACATCCTGGGCATGTTCTCCGTGGTGGTGGCCTGCGTGCTGGGCTTCCTCATTCTGTACGCCAACCAGTTCCTCATCCGCCGCCGCAAGCGGGAGTTCGGCACCTACCTGGTGCTGGGCATGACGCCGGGCCATGTGTCGCGCATCGTGCTGTACGAGACGGTGCTCGTGGGGCTGCTTTCCCTGGCCGTGGGCCTCATCTGCGGCGTGCTGCTCTCCCAGGGACTGTCGTTTTTCACCGCCGCGCTGTTCGGCACGACGATGACCAACTACCAGTTCGTGTTCTCCCCCGACGCCTTCCTCGTCACGCTCGCCTGCTTCGCTGCCATTTACGTGGTGGTGGCCGCCTTCAACACCATCACCGTGAGCCGCTGCAAGCTCATCGACCTCATCCGCGCCGGCGAGAAGAACGAGCGCGCCGGCGTGCGCAACCCGTGGGTCTGCCTCGTGGGGTTCGTCTCAGCGGTGGCTATCCTCGTCTATGCCTACGAGCAGCTCATCGAAAACGGTCTGGTGATGCTGGACCAGCCCGAGTTCATCCGCGCCACCATCGCCATGCTCGTGGGATCGCTGCTGTTCTTCTGGTCGCTCGCCGGCTTCGCCATTGCCGTGCTCACGCGGCTGCGCGGCGTGTACCTGCGCAAGCTGAACCTGTTCACCGTGCGCCAGATCGCTAGCAAGGTGAACACAGCGTTTTTGTCGCTATGGGCCGTGTGCGTTCTGCTGTTCTTCTCCATCACCGTGTTCTCCTCGGGCATGGGGCTTGTGGAGGTGTTCGTCGGCGGCGCGGAACGGGCGAACCCCTATTCCGCCAGCCTGGACGCGGCCGTATGGTACGGGCCCGGCGGGTCGGAGGCCTCGTCGTCGGGCGATCCGCTCGAGCGCCGCGCCGAGATGGAGGCCGAGGCTCCCGATCGCCTGGCCCAGGCCGAGTCCTACAACTGGGACATGGCCGCCGCTCTGGAAGAGGCCTCGCCGGAATTGTGGGCCGAGACCGTGGGCGCGTGGGCCCAGGTGAGCACCTACGCGGCGCCGGACATGACCTACGACCCGCTCGTTGCGGCCGCCGAGGCCACTGGCGCCGATCCAGAGGCGCTGCGCCTGGACGATCTGGGCTCCGTGCGCACGACGCACCTGACCGTTGTGTCGCTGTCCGACTTCAACGGCGCCCGCGCGCTGCAGGGCCAAGAGCCCGTGACCCTCGAGGCGGGCACCTGCGCTTTGGCGAACAATATGGAAATCGTGGAGCCCTTGGCCCGTGCCGTGCTGGACGCCGCCCCCACCGTGACCATCGCCGGCAAAGAGTACGCACTGGCCGGCCCTCTGTATGACACGCAGCTGGAGGACAACGCCATGGCGGCCACGGCCATGATTATCGTCGTCCCCGACGAGGCGGTGGAGGCCCTGAAGGCGGCCGGCTGCATTCCCGACCTGCAGTACCTGAACGTGATGTACGCCGACAACGGCAAGACTGCCGGCGAGAACGACGCGGCCTTGGCCGACATCGTGGCCGCCCTGCAGCCCCGCGACATGGGCGGGTTCGAGAAGGGCACGAGCGGCGCCGACGACCCCTACGCGAGCCTTTTGTGGCCGGTCACGCGCATTCTCACGGCCAACGAAATGCTCACCCAATCGGCTGGCCTGCGCCTCATGATCACCTACCTGGCGCTCTACATCGGCTTCATCTTCCTCGTGTCCACCGCCGCCATCCTGGCCATCCAGCAGCTTTCCCAAACCTCCGACTCGGCACCGCGCTACCGCACCCTGTGGAAGCTCGGCTGCGACCGGGCCATGATCAACCGCTCGCTGCTGTTCCAGGTGCTCGTGTACTTCCTCGTGCCGCTGGGGTTGGCGGTGTGCCACTCGGCCTGCGCTATCGGCGTCTTGTCCGATTCCATGCTGGACGCTATCGGCGTGTCCTCGGCCGGCCCTATCACCATGGCTGCAGCGCTCACGCTCGTCATCTACGGCGGCTACATGCTGGTGACCTACCTCGCCGCCCGCGGCATCGTGAAGAGCTCGCTCCAGCAAGGGTAGCCCCCGTCTCCTTCCGCTCTATCCCTCACTTCTTTGTCCCGTAGGGGCTGACCAAGGTCCGCCCTCCGCAACCAAGATAGTCTTACTCACTCGAGAGGGGCGACCAAGGTCGCCCCCTACGGGGAGGGGCAGCGAAGCGGCAAGCCGCGCTATAATGGGAGCGATCATTTTCCGAGAAAGGACGCTCATGGAATACCAGCAGCTGCAGGACGAGATCAAGGCGGCCATGAAGGCGCGCGACAACCATCGTCGCGACATTCTGCGCCAGGTACATACCGAGCTGAAGGCCATCGAGGTGAACGAGCGCCGCGAGGTGACCGAGGCCGACGTGGACGCCATGCTCAAGCGCACCATCAAGCAGACGAAGGAGACGCTCGACGGCTCCATCAAGGCTGGGAACAACCAGGAGCGTACCGATACCCTCACCGAGCAGGTGGCCATCCTGGAAGAGTACCTGCCCCGCCAGGTGGAAGGCAACGAGCTGGCGGCCCTCATTGAAGTGGTGCTCGCCGACACCGGCGCCTCCACGAAGAAGGACATGGGCCGCGTCATGGGCGAGCTCACCCGCCGCACTGGCGGCAACTTCGACAAAGCCGGCGCCGCCCAGGTTCTCGGCAGCAAGCTGAGCTAAGCCGTATACCCATCCAACGCAAAGAAGGCCTCCCGCATGGGAGGCCTTCCTGTTTAGACCATCTTTCGGCGCTATTCCCGTTTTCTCGGAAAAAATGCCAATTAAGGACAGAAATGGAACCCCCGGTTCACGCAAGCAGCTCGCGCAGGGCCTCCTCGAAGCTTGAATGCGAGGCGGCAGCGAGCAAAGCGTCCTTTTCGTTGCGGGAAAGTTGCTTGAAGGCGTATTCCGCGTGCATGGCATCGTGTTTGGTAGCGAACTCGGCATAGGCGAGCAGGCTCACGGGCAACCGCGCACGGGTGTACTTCGCGCCCTTGCCGGCGTTGTGCACTGCCAGCCGCGCCTGCACATCCACGGCATAGCCCGTGTACAGTGACCCATCGGCGCATTCCAACACATACATGTAGTGTTTCCCAGTCATACGCCGCCCCTTCTCCAGCCCCGCCCTATCACGACGCTTCTTCCGAGACACTCGCTTCTTCCATTCCAAGGAGGCAGCGAGCATGGTCAGTGAGGGCAAACTCGGCAGGGCGCGCCCGCGCCTTCCAAACCAAGTCCTTCGCCTCGAGCGAGGACAGGTGCTTGCGCGTCATCTGTTTTCCCAGCCTAATGTTCGCGGCCAGTTCCTCCGTGGTCGCCGTTCCGTACATACCGAAAAGCTCGAATTGGGCAAGTACGAACATAATGGATCCCTCTTTGTCGCTCAGATCTTGCTCCTCCATGAAGGCATCCATTCGAGCGCTGATCGACCCAAACGCCTCCTTGCTCTTTGAAAGCCTTTCAAGGATATTGACCTGGGCAATGCGGACCAGCGTCAACATGTCGTAAATGAAAAAGGTCATCTCGGCTCTATTGAGCGCATTCTCGACGCTGGAAAACGCCCGATAATAAATGCTGCGGTTTTCGGCAATTGCTCGCGACAACGACAGAACCGTGGGAACAGACAGCGCTTCCGACAGGAATAACGCCAGTAAATAGCGGCCCGTCCTCCCGTTCCCGTCATAGAACGGGTGGGCGTATTCGAAGAGATAGTGCGAGGCCAAGGCGCTTATCATCTCCGGCATGTCATCACGTTGCACCGTTTGCAGCATCGTCTCGACGACCTCGATGATCTTGTCTTCGGGCTCCACTCCCTTATGAACGACTTTCACTCCACCAGCAGTAATGTCAACTCCTTCGGCGCGGAAGATCTTTCCATCGGGAAGCTTGGAATCCGGCAGCTCCCCGTCCATGATCTTGTCGTAAATCGTCCTTATCTCTTGAGGAGTCTTCGGCATCTCATGTTCTGACTTGCCAAGCTCAAGATACAGCTGAGCCAACTCCTTGAAACGGCGAAATCCTCCCTCTTGCACTGCGCGCGAATCCAGAGCTTCCTTCACTTGGGCTCGCGTGCTGTGAACTTCTTCGATAGCGTTTGAATTCACAACTTCGTCAAACACAAGACCACGCACGAGCGCCATTTGCGCAATGGGGGGAATCGATCGCATGAGCGACGATACTTTTCGTTCCGTGCGTAGAATCTGCTCGTAAAGGACAAAGAGTTCGCGGGGCATGGCGATAAACAGAACTCCATCGGGCGTCTCAAGGCCTAAATCAAATGAAGACGGCATCGTGCGACGATAGCGGGCCTGCTCATCAAGCTCAGTGAAACGGTCGGTCGAAGCACTCTTATAAAAGGCCCTCGAGAGCTCCTGATAATCCATGCTATCCCCTTATATATTTTCGTTTCCGAAATTGCCACGCTAATTATACTATTTTAGGAAAAATACAATTAGTACAATGCCAATAGATGCTTTGAAACCACTTTCGAAGGGAAAATAGCATTTCTAGTAATAGCGGTAGTACGCGGCGCAGCTGCCCTCGCTGGAAACCATGCAGGGGCCAACCGGGTTCTCCGGCGTGCAGATCTTGCGAAACAGTGGGCACTCGCTCGGCGCCATAATGCCGCGGAGCACGTCTCCGCAGCGGCAGCCCTTATGCTCGCGCACCTCTTCCACGTCTGGTTGGAAGCGGCGCATGGCGTCGAAGTCGGCGAACTCCTCGCGGATGCGGTAGCCGCTGCCGGGAATCTCGCCCAAGCCGCGCCAGGTGGCGGAGCAGGTTTCGAAGACCTCGTCGATGGCGGCGAGCGCCACGGGGTTGCCCTCGGGCATGACGCCGCGGGCGTAGGCGATCTCGATCTCGGCGCGCCCCTCGTGCAGCTGGCGCATGATCATGGCGATGCCCTGAAGCACGTCTACCGGCTCGAACCCGGTAATGACGCCGGGGATGCCGTACTTCTCGGCCAGGAAGCGGTAGGGCTCGGCGCCGATGATGGTGGACACATGCCCCGGCAGAATGAGCGCATCCAGCTTCAGCGCCGGATCATTGATAATGACTTCCAGCGCCCCGGGCATGTTCTTGTGGGCGCCGTACACGGTGAAGTTTGTGAGCCCCATGGCGCGCGCCCGCTTGATGGCCATAGCCACCAGCGGCGTGGTGGTTTCGAAGCCCACACCGACGAAGACGATCTGCCGCGTGGGGTTCTCCTGCGCCAGGCGCAGGGCATCCAGCGGCGAGTAAACGATTTCCACCGCGCGTCCCGCCGCCTGCTCGGCCAGCAGGCTGGACGTGGAGCCGGGCACGCGGGTCATGTCGCCGAAGGTTGCGATGGTCACTTCCGGCACGCGGGCCAGCGCGATTACCTTGTCGATGTCGTGGTTGCTCGTCACGCACACCGGACATCCAGGGCCCGACGCCAGACGAACCCCCTCGGGCATAAGACCGCGAATGCCGTTGCGCGCAATGGCCACGGTGTGGGTGCCGCACACTTCCATCAGCGTAGCAGACTCCGGGGCCAGCGCTTGAATGGACTCAATGAGCCCCCGCGCCAACGCCGGATCCTTGAATGCCTTCAGTTCTTGCTGCATGGCGTCCATTCTTGCAACCACTCCTTCAAGGGTGTAGAATACGGACAAGCGGAATGCCCGTGGCACCGGGCACGACTGCTTCACATTACTCCTATTAATGTGATGAAGAGCCGTTCTTCCTATGCGAGGGGCGGCTTTTTCATTGCCGCCCGCTGCGACTACTGCCGCAAACGCGCGGTCAACTCAATCACCGATACGATCACCAAACAAAACGTGAGGAGTTCCATCCAGCTTACGTACATAGCTGCTCCCTTCGACGAAAGAAGCAGTCCGCTCGTCCGTGCGGTCAGTCTAGTGTAATACACGGGCGGATTCAACAGGCAAAATGCACTGTTTTCGCTCCTTAGGCCGGCGTGGGAGCCTCGTTCAAATCGGCCAGTTCGGGGAATTGCTTCACCAGCTCGATGGTCTCTAGGGCGAACTGCTCGTCCACCACCTCGATGGCGAAGCCGGCGTGCACGAGCACGTAGTCGCCCACCTGCGCCTGGGGCGTCAGGTCGACGGAAATCTCGCGGGTCACACCCAAAATGTCAACGGTGGCCAAGTTCCCCTCTTCCAGGGCCGCCACCTTCGCCGGAATTGCCAAGCACATACGCTGCTCCTTCGATTCGTCTCTCAATGCTCCATTGTCGCAGGTTCGCCCAAGGAAGTCGGCGAGGTTTCGAGAGGCGCCCTACTCGCCCGAACGAGCGGAAGCCACCACGGCTTGGCCCAGGCTGATGCAACCGTCGTTAGGAGGCAGATCGCGGTTGATGGCGACGGTGAAACCAGCAGCGGCCAAGTCAGCCAGCGCGTGCTCCACAAGGTAGCGGTTCATGAACACGCCGCCCGACAACGCCACCGTGGAAATGTCGTACATGGCTCGCACCAACTCGGCGCTCATGACGATGGCGCCAACCATGGCATCGTGGAAGCGGCGGCTGATGACGGACGCCGGCACTCCCGCCGCCAGGTCGTCCAGCAACGCGTGGAAGGTGGGCTCGGCATCCAGGAGCAGCACCGAGGTGTCCTGCGCGGTGCTCGTCTCGGTGGCGGTGTTCTTCTCGACGATGACGGCGTAGCGCTCCTTCGCCGCCAGCTCGTCCTCGCCTGCCACGCCCGCGGCCTCTTCGACAGCCGCAGCGCCGGCCACGTCGGCCCCGGCGGTTTCCATAGCCGCCTCCAGAAGGATGGCTCCCTCGCCCTCGTAGCTCGGCTTCGTGCAGATGCTGAGCAGCGCGCTGGCCGCATCGAACAGGCGCCCGACCGAGGACGTCATGGGCGTGTTCAGCCCGCGCTCGATCATGGTGTCGCACACCTCGGCCTCATCGCCCAGAGGCGCCAAAGCCGCCGCAGCAGCAGGATGCTCCAACAGGTCGTAGGCCCACAGCACGCCATAGGCCATGCGCAGCGGATGCTTGATGGCCGCAGCCCCTCCGGGCATGGGCACGTAGGCGAAGTTCGCGAAACGCTCGAAGGCCTGGCGGTTCGCCAGCAGCACCTCGCCGCCCCAGATGGCCCCATCCTCACCGTAGCCTGTGCCGTCGAAGGCGATGCCGCAGACGGCATCAGTCAGCCCATGCTCGGCCATAACCGACACGATGTGGGCATGATGGTGCTGCACCTCGGTCACGGGAAGTCCCTGGTGATGGGCCCATTTGCTTGTGAGATACTCGGGGTGCAAGTCGCATGCCACCGCTGTGGGAATCGTTTCGAAGAGGCTCTCAAAGCGATCCTTTGTGGCCAGCCACGCATCGTAGGTCTCGGCGTTTTCCACGTCGCCGATGTGCTGGGACACGAAGCCATCGGTGCCGCGCAGCAGCGTGAAGGTATTCTTCTGCTCGGGGCCGGCGGCGAAGATGATGCCCTCGGCAGGCGCAACGCCCTCGGCCGTCACCGACACGGGTACGGGAGCATAGCCGCGTGCCCGCCGCAGGAACTGAATGGCGCACACGGGCTTTTCGTCGACCTCATCCACCTGGATCAGCCGCACGACGGAGTCGTCGAAGCGCGTGAGGATGGGGCGATTGTTACCCAAAAAGGCATCGGCGATGCCGGCCAGCTTTGCGCGCGCCTCCTCATCGGCGATACAGATGGGCTCGTCGTGTACGTTGCCCGAGGTCATCACAAGCAGCGGCACCAGGCGTCCCGGTTCGTCGCCCGCTTCGTCCACCGCCGGATTCGCCGCATACCACGCTTCAGCGAAATCGTGCATGAGCAAATGTTGCACCGGTGTGTAAGGCAGCATGACCCCCAATTCGGACAATCCATCGGCCAAGCCTGCGCCGATAGCCGCGCCAGGGCGTTTGCGCAGCAGCACAATGGGTCGCGTCGACCCCGCCAGAACCGCCTCTTCCTCTTCGCTCGCCTCGCAAAGCGCCCGCACATCGCCCATTCCCTGGGCCATCACCGCCAGGGCCTTCCCATCGCGCCGCTTGCGCCGGCGCAGCTCAGCCACCGCATCGGCATTGTTGGCGTCACATACGAGATGGAAGCCGCCGAGCCCTTTCACGGCCAAGATTTTCCCCGCCATGAGCATTTCCACCGCAGCCGCAAAAATGGCGTCGGACTCCTCGCGGGTTTTCCCTAGCGAAATCGGCCCGTCCGCCCCAACACGCCACGTTACCGAAGGCCCGCACTCGAAGCAGGCATCGGGCTGGGCGTGGAAGCGGCGGTCGAGCGGATCGGCATACTCGGCGGCGCACTTCTCGCACATGGGGAACGCCGCCATGGAGGTGGCAGCGCGGTCGTAGGGCAAGTGGTCAATAATGGTGAAGCGTGGCCCGCAATTCGTGCAGTTGACAAACGGGTAACGGTAACGACGGTCGTTCGGATTGAACAGCTCTGCTACGCAGTCGTCGCAGGTGGCAAGCTCGGGCGACACAAGTGTGGTCTCTGCCACGTCCTCATCGTCGGAGAAACGAATCTCGAAGCTGTCGAAATCCTCCAGAGGCACTTCCTTGATGTCGATTTCCTCCACCTTCGATGCCGCCGGCGCGTTGTCAGATAATTCCATGATGAACTCGTCCACCAGCGCGCTCTCGCCCTCGGCGTGAATATGCACGCCATCGGTGGCGTTCAGCACCCAGCCGTTGATGAGGTACTTCTTCGCCATCCGGTACACAAAGGGTCGAAAACCTACCCCCTGCACAATACCCTTTACATGAATATCGACCGCATCGATCATGAGTAAGCTCCCTTGCCTTGCGCTTTGCTTTGCCGCTTACGCCTCGTCCGCCTCGCCTTCGGGGACGGCGACCTCCGCAGCCTCCACCTCGGCATCCTGGGGCGCATCGGCAAACTCGGCTTCCACGGCAGTCTCGCTGGCCTCGGCAGCTTCCACAACCACGGTGGCTTCGGCCAGCTCCTCGTCCTCGGCCATGGCGGCGGCCTCAGCCAACGCCCGATCGGTCAGGATGTCGGCAATCACATCGTCGACTACTTGGGCCAACTGGCGCAGCGTTACGCCGGAGTTGTCCGGCAAATGCAGATGCACGCAGCGGCGCCCGCGCTTGGCGAGCGTCGCCAAATCGCCAGCAGCCTGGGCCTTCGCCAGCTCGCCAAGGCTGGGTGCCGCAGCTTCCTCCGGCAGCGGAATGTCCTTCAATTCGTCAGCCGACAAAATGAGGAAGACGCCCATGTTCGGACCGCCCTTCTGCAGCTGGCCCGTGGAATGCAGGTAGCGCGGCCCCACCTCCAAGCACGACACGCAGCCGAAAGATTCGGCTACCCCGTGGCGAATCTGCTCGATGGCCTCGCGCCGCCCCTCTCCCGTAAACGGAAGAAACGCGTTCAGCGCAAAGAAGTCGCCCGGCTGAATGGAGGACAGCAGCGCATACAGCGTCTCGTGCAAGTCCTCACAGCCCTCGAACATGGGGGCGAAGGAGACTTCCACACGGCCCATGTCCACCTCGTCGGTGAACACCTCGGTGAAATCGGGCTCCGGCTGTCCGTTCTTCAGAATATCGAGCACCTCAGCTTTGGCGGAGGCAACGTCAGGTTGGTCGAAGGGGCACACCTGCATGAGATAGCCGCACATGGCGATGGCGTATTCCCACATGACGAAATGCTCAGCCAGTTCTTCCACAGTGTCGATGCGGTAGTTCAGCCGCGGAATAGCGTTATCGATGTAGGCGAGGCTCATCTCGAAATTGCGGCGCTCGTCCCACAGGTCGGTTTGGGTCTGGTACATGATGATGGATCTGTCGCCCGGATCCTCCGTAAGCAGCAGCGAGTCGATCTCGATGTTCGGCAGGATGCCCTCGCCGTTCTTCCCCAGCGATTCGGCCACCAACTGCTCGATCCACAGACCCAGTACGCGCCCGCGCTTGGGAGTGAGGAACGAGAACTTGTTGCGACCCTTCAGGTAGTTGTCGTAGAGGAATGCCGCCAGGTTGATGGCCGGGTTATCGATGGCGTCCTCCGAACAGGCCTCCTCGGCCGCGCGAGCGTGGGCCATGAACGCTTCCATGTCGATACCTGTGAGCGCCGCCGGCACCAACCCGAACACCGAGAGCGCAGAGAACCGGCCGCCCACCGTGGGCTCGCCGGAAAACACCGCACGCCAGCCTTCCTCGCGTGCCTGCCGATCTAAATCGCTGCCCGGGTCGGTGATGGCCACCAGGTGCTTCACCACATGATCGCCCAACTCCTTCTCGAAGGAGGCCCGCACCGCCTCTAGCAGCATACGCGGCTCAATGGTGCCGCCGCTTTTCGAGGAGATGATGACCAGCGTGCGATGGGGATCGCAGATGGTGAGCATCTCGCGCACGCGCACGGGCGAGTCGGAGTCCAACGTGCGGAACTTCACGCGGTTGGAATCGTGCTTGTTGTACTTCGTGATGGTCATGGGCGCCTGAGTGGAGCCGCCCTGACCGATAAGCAGAATCGTATCGAGACCCGCTTCCACCACTTCGTCGGCAAAAGCCTGGATGGCGTCCATGTCGCACAGCGGACTCGTGGCCAGATCGGCCCATCCCATGTAGTCGCTCGCGCAAGCTTGCGCCTCGGGGGAGAAATCGTACAGCGTGGCGTCCTTGGCGTGAATGCGGCTTGCTGCACGAGCTTTCACCAGGGTCTTTGCCGCCGGATACAGCTTCTCAACGTCAACGGAGAGCATGGCGCTCCTCTTCTCTCTGGGCAATTTCCGCCAGCCAGCAGAATTGCAAACGAGCCCCGTACGCGCTGCACTGGGGCTCCTCCTCGTTAATCTAGTGGAAATATTCTAGCAAACGCCACCAAAACGCGCCCACATCCCCACAACCCTATGGCGGTTCTGTGAACGAAACGAGCCCCTGGGCGGGGCTCGTCAGCGCATCATTCAGAACGAGGCGTCCTACAGGTTCAGCGCCTTCTTCAGGGAGCTGACGCGGCGGCGCGAAACGGGAATCTTCTCCTCCACGCCGTTCAAAGTCAGCAGCAGCGTACCACCGGAAACGGACTCGATCTCCTCCACCATGGACAGGTTCACCAAATAGCCGCGGTGTACGCGGAAGAACCCGTGGCCGTCGAGGCGCTTCTCCAGCTGGGCCAGGCTCACCGTGGAGAAGTAACGGTCGGTATCGGTCTGCAGGTAAGCGTAGTCGTCGCGAGCCATGACGAAACGGATCTTATCGATGCCGATGAGAATCTTCTTGCCGCCCTTTTCCACCGGGATGCGCTCGGACTTGTGAGCCTGCAAGTGCAGAGCCACCTGCTCGCGTACGCGGGCGATGGCCTGAGCCAAGCGCTCGGTCTCCACCGGCTTAACCAGATAATCGATAGCGCTCACCTTGAAGGCGTCCAGCGCGTGCTCGGAATAGGCGGTCACGAACACCACCGCCGGAGGGAACTTCAGATGCTGCAGAGCCTCGGCCAGTTGAAGGCCAGTGGCCTCGGGCATGTTCACATCCATGAACATAACGTCGCAGGGATACTCTTTCAGCTTCTCGATAGCCTCGCGCACGTTGGCAGCTTCGGCTGTCACTTCAACTCCGCCGACCTCATCGAGAAGAAAGCGCAGTTCAGAACGGGCAGGCGCCTCGTCGTCAACGATAATTGCGTTAAGCACGTCGTCCTCCAAAAGAAATCTCTGATTGCATTCATACTATTCTATAGCACAGCTGACGCCCCGTCATGCCCGATCATGAGGAAATCACGGGCTAATTCCAGATGAGGACATTGAAATTGCCGATACCCTCATCGCTCCCGTCGCTCAATCGTAAAATGGCCCCGCAGATGCGGGGCCATTGCAGACATACGCTGTAAGCTGTACTCAATTACTGAATCTCTAGTCCCTGCAGCTCGGCCAGAGCTAGGACGTAGATCTTGAAGGAGGTCTTCAGCAGCTCTTCGGAGACACCCTCGTCGGGGCCGTGTTCGCCGCCGACCCAGTCGGGGTTCTCGATCCAAGGCATGTTCACACCGAAGGAGGCGCCCTTCTTGAACTCGCGAGCGTAGGTGCCGCCGCCGATGGTGAAGGGCTTGTGCTCGGTGTCGCCGGTCACGAACTGGAAGGCATCCTGGAGCACCTGAATCTCCGGGTCATCGGGCTTCACGAGGAAGGGCACCATGAGCAGGGTGTTCTCGAAGGTGGCACCAATGTTGTCGGTCAGCTTCGTGAGCGCGGCGGTGATCTCCTCGGCTGTGATGGACGTAGGCCAGCGGCTGTCCATGGTCTGCACGAGACGATCGCCTTCCTTGCGGATGGTGCCACCTACCACCGTCAGCGGCCCGAAGTACTCGTCAGCCGTGGCGATGCCCACGCCAGCACCGGTCGTATCGGACACGAGGCTCTGCACCAGCTCGAGGAACTCGCGCTCCTGCTGGTTGCACAAGCCGTTTTCCAGCAGGTAGTTCGCCAGCAGCATGATGGCGGAGATGCCGCGCTCGGGCCAGGCGGCGTGAGCATTCACTCCCTCAGCATCAACGCGCGCCGTACCGTCACCGGCGTCGGCTACCATGATGCGCTCGGCGCTGGGCAGCGCAGAGGCATCCGCGCGCACGACGGCCCAGGCTTCACCAGGCACGGCGTTGGTCACCACGCCGCCGGAGATATCCAAGATTACCGGATCGGCGATAGGTGCGCTCGTGATGCAGCCGTCATAGCCGCCCTTCTCGCCATAGCACACCGGGAAGTCGGCGTCGGGCGTGAACAAGAAGGCCGGGCTCTCGTACTTCTCGAGATACCACATCACGTCGGCCATGCCCGTTTCCTCATTGGCACCGAAGATGAAGCGCATGGAATAGGGGCGCTCCACATCAAGGTCACTCAAGCACTTCACGGCATGCAGAGCCACCACCGAGGGGCCCTTGTCGTCCAGGCAGCCACGGCCCATAAGGTAACCGTCCTTCTCGGTCACCTTGAAAGGCTCGAACGACCAGCCAGGACCGGCGGGCACGACGTCCACGTGACCGATGATGCCCAGCTGCTTCTCGGTCTTGCCGGCAAGATCCGCAAACCCGATATGCCCCTCGCAGTTCGTGACGGTCATGCCCATACCCTCGGCGATTTCCAGCGCCGCATCCAACGCAGCGGCCGGCCCAGGCCCGTACGGCGCGCCCGGAGCGGCGGCGGCCAGATCCTCCGTCGAGGGGATTTCCACGAGCTTGGCGATATCGGCCACAATCGCATCGCGATGTTCATCCCAATAAGCCTCGGCAGCAGCGACAATTTCCTTGCGGTCCATAGACGTTCCTTTCATATATATTGTCCCCTGAAGCGCGGCACACCATAGCATGGCGCTTCTACCTTCTTCGAGCAAAAACGTATTCCACACATCTCGCGTCGGCACGTTCCCGGCTACTCTCCGTTGCCATTATGGCCCTTCCGCGAAATCAGCGCAGGCCGTTCCGTCATTTGTTGCAGGGCCGTTAGATCGCTGGGCCGCGTGCCCTATTTTCCCTGCGAATACGCTTATAATGGTGGCGGTTTTCGCACAAAGGGAAAGGACGCACCGCCATGGCCGACGACTCCATCACTTCGGCACCCGTCGACGCCGCCGAGACGGCCGCACCGACGCCCAACAACAGCGACAGTGGGAGCGAACATAGCAAGCCAAAGCCCTGGTTCAAGCGCCTGTCGCTGACCACCTGGATCTTCATCGCGCTCATCCTGGGCGTGCTGGCGGGTCTCGCGCTGCAAGGCTCGCCAGAGATCGCCGACACCTACATCAAGCCCTTCGGCACCATCTTCTTGAACCTCATCAAGATGATCGTCGTACCTTTGGTGCTGTTCTCCATCATCGCTGGCGTCGTGTCGCTGGATGACGTGAAGAAGGTTGGCGCCATCGGCGGCAAAACCGTGCTGTTCTACCTGGCCACCACCGCCTGCGCCGTTACGCTGGGGCTTGTGTTCGCCAACCTCATGAACGTCGGCGCCGGCTACACGATGCCCACAGGCGAGCTTTCCTACGAGGCCACCGAGCCGCCGTCGCTCATCGACACTATCGTGAATATGTTCCCGTCGAACTTCTTCCAGCCCATGGCCGACGCCACTATGCTGCAGGTCATCGTCATCGCCGTGGTGTTCGGCTTCGGCATGATCGCCGCTGGGAAGAAAGCCAAGCCGGTCATCGACATTTGCAACGCCATGTCGGACGTGTGCATCGCCATCATGCGCGGCATCATCCTGGTGGCGCCCTTCGGCGTGTTCGGACTCATCTGCCCCGTTATCGCCAGCAACGGCATCGATGTGCTGCGGCCCCTTCTGTGGCTCATCGTGGTAGCTTACGTGGCCATGATCGTGCAGATTCTCCTGGTGTACTCGGGCATCATCAAAATCTTCGCCCGCATGAACCCGCTTAAGTTCCTGAAGGGCGAAATGCCGGTAATGGGCTTCGCGTTCGCATCGGCCTCGTCAGTGGGCACGCTGCCCATCAACATGGAATGCACCGAGAAAATGGGCATATCGAAGGAGGTCACCTCGTTCGTGCTGCCGCTCGGCGCCACCATCAACATGGACGGCACCGCCATCTACCAGGGCGTCTGCGCCATCTTCATCGCCCAGGTGTTCGGCATCGACCTTTCGATCGGCCAGCAGCTGACCATCGTGATGACCGCCGTGCTCGCCTCCATCGGCACCGCCGGCGTGCCCGGGTCCGGCATGATCATGCTGGCCATGGTGCTGCAGTCGGTGGGCCTGCCTGTAGAGGGCGTGGCTCTCGTAGCCGGCGTCGACCGCATCCTGGACATGATGCGCACCACGGTGAACGTCACCGGCGATGCCGCCGTGGCTACCTGCGTCGATGCCATGCAAAAGCGCGCCGCAGCTCGCCGCGCCCGCAAGGCCGAGAAACTGGCGAAAGCGGCGTAGAACTTTCGTGCCGGGCTGGTATAGGTCGCCTCATTCAAACGTCCCATAAGCTGCCGAAAAATCGCGCAGGTTAAGGCTTCGCAACCGTTGCCGGGCGCTCTCCTTGCACGGGAGCAGGCGGCCTATACTTTCGGCATTGTTTCTTATGTGCTGGCGATGTCTATGGGAGGCGACTTCTGTCATGAGCCTAGAAGAGGCGCTGGAAAAGCGCGACGAGCTGGATGAGGACTTCGGATCTGATCTCGCGGACGCTTCTCCCCAAGAGCGCAAGCAGGCCCTCGAGGCCGACGAGAAGCGCGAGCAGGCCAAACAGGCGTTCCTCGACGCGCTGGAAAAGAACCCCTCCCTCATGATGACCACGGCTGGTAGCTCCTTCGAGGGCTGGCGCGTGACGGAGTACCGAGGCACGCTGTCCACCGACGCCGTCGTGGGCGCGGGCCTTCCCGCCGAGGCTGACGCCATCGTCTCCGACCTCACCGACCAGCGTTCCCTTCTGCTCGGCAGCAAGATGGAACGGGTCAAGCGGATCGCCTGGAACGAGCTTTTGTTCCGCGCCCACGAAGCCGGGGCCAACGGCATTCTGGCCATACGCTACGACGTGTACATGCTGCCGAAAGGACTTTTCGGCGCCTCGGTCACTGGCACGGCGGTAGCCATCGAGCAGCTGAGCCAGCTGAACCAAGCTCTGAGCCAGGACCTCTTCGGTGCCTCGGTCACCAGTACCGCCGTGAAGGTGAAGAAGGCATAGACAACCTTCTAAAACCCTCTTGCGTGATAGCGGGCGATTTGCGAGCGGAGGGCCCGATGGCGCGGCATGTCGCACTCGGAGAGGTAGCGCGTTCTCTTTCCCGCCTTCCGCGAGGCCGGCACGATGATCGCCTGGAATTCCGTCGGGCTCTGCAGCTGCGCGTTGGTGAGCGTAGCCACGTCGTAGCCTTCTGCTCGCAAGGCATCCCGGCGACGAGAATCGGTTGTTCGCGCTTCGGCGTCACCATGGGTTGCACCATCGTATTCCACGACAACATTCGAATCTTTGAACTTAAGGTCGCAGACGACTTTCTTCTGGCGCGCAATCGTTGCCGCCTCGGGACTGAGCGTCACAACTTCATTCAGAAGCGCCTCCTTCGCGCCGAGACCTCCATAGTGGCGCGGGAGAAGAGCGAGGAGCGCCAGCTCAGTTTCCTTCACCGACGCGGATTTGTCGCAAAGATGCCGCGTCACCCGCCGGGCCTTATTGGTACCGCCTCGGCCCTGGTAGCGATCAGCGTAAGCCGCGAGGAGCGTTTGCGACGTGACGGGCGCCCGCACGTAGACGACTTCTCCATCGGGGCGAAACTCGGCATCCAGAGGATACCCACCCGTCAATTCCATACCGCAGGCGCACAGTGCCCCTTCTTCTAGGACGCTCGCCATCTGCACAAACGTGAGCTCGGGCGAAGCAACATACAAGCCTTCTGCCACTTTCACAAACGATCGCCGAGGCAGCGCGCAACTCACTTGGTGGAAGTGGATATTTTTCTCCGAACAGCGCCTGCCCTTCACGTACGGAACGCAAACGTACAGACAGCCATCAGCTCCAGTGCCAATACCAGCGCGCACCAACAGCTGTCGCACGCTCTGGCCATTGGCATTGAGTATTTGCCGAACTTCGCGCTTCGAACCGGCGGCATTCTTGATTATTGAAACCGTCGGCAACGAAAACGACGGCATTCGATCGCGTGCGAAGCACTTTCCCGAATGAAACAGCCCCAAAGGGATGGCATTCATCTTGGACCACCAAATCCAGAACAACCATGCGCTGATATGTGAGAGATAGATATTCATAGGCGATGTTTATAACATAGCGCACATTGAATGCCATTGCCTGCTTGCAAGATCGTAAATGTCACACATCTCGAACCTTGCTCAACTTCGTCCTAACTTCTCTCTCGGAGATACGGTGACACGACAAGGGCCTTCTACGCACGTTTTTTGACTTATACAGGCATTCTTAAATCACCAAAACACCCGGAGGCTTAACCATGAATGAAGGTTGGCGTATTACCCCAGGTCACCGGAGCTTCAATCGAGCAAACTGCACTATGCGGAATCTTAGCGAGAATCAAAATGCCTGTATAAGTCGAAAAATGTGCGCCAGAGAAGACGTTTTTGTCATCAGGAAGGGTGAGTGCGATCTCGAACACCAAGCCCCCGCTCAGGGAGTGCCTATATAAGTTGGATAGGTGTTGGCGCCACCGGTTTGCGTCACCAGCAAGCCGCGGAAGGCTGAGAAGCAGTCGAAAACGGCATAGGGGGCACAATAGGCGACGGCAATCGCGCAAAAGCGCCCGGGTCTTGGCTGCCCGGGCGCTTGCTGTGAAAGGGGTATGCGGATTAAGCGATGGGATCCTCACCGAGGTCGCCGTTGCTCAGGGTATCCAGATCCTGCAAGGTCTCCTTCGGATCGGAGCCGGCCGTGAGGAAGCTGGGGTCGTCCAGGTTCAGGCCGTCCAAGTCCATGGGGCCTTCCACTCGGCAGGTGTAATCACCCTCGGCGTCCAGGTCGATCAGCACGTGGCTGCGGTCGCGCAGCTCGCCGGAGATGACCTTCTCGGCGATGCGGTCGACCACCTCGCGCTGGATGAGACGCTTCAGCGGACGGGCGCCGTACACCGGATCGTAGCCGTCGATGGCCAAGTGCTCCATGGCCGCCGGCGTCACGTCCAAGGTGATGTGGCGGGCCTGCAGGCGGTCGCGCACCTGCTCGAGCTGCAAATCCACGATGGGCTCGATAGCCGAGATGGACAGCTCGTTGAAGGTGATCACGTCGTCGATACGATTCAGGAACTCGGGGCGGAACGTCGTGGAAAGGGCGTCCTGGATCTTGTTCGTGAACTCCTGCATGCGCTTGGCGGCCTGCTCAGGCGTCATGGACATCATCTTCTCGGCCATCTCGCCCATGGTCTCGCCGCCGGTGGCCTGAGCCTCGTCGTAGGCACGTCCCTCGGCCGCATGCTCGCGGATGATCTGCGAACCCACGTTGGAGGTCATGATGATGATGCAGTTCTTGAAGTTCACCACGCGACCCTGGCCGTCGGTGAGGCGTCCGTCATCGAGCACCTGCAGCAGGATGTTGAACACGTCGGGATGGGCCTTTTCCATCTCATCGAGCAGCACCACGCAGTAGGGGTTGCGGCGCACGGCCTCGGTCAGCTGGCCGCCCTCGTCGTAGCCCACGTATCCCGGAGGCGCTCCGATCAGACGCTGCACGGAGAACTTCTCCATGTACTCGGACATGTCGATGCGCACCATGGCCTTCTCGGAATCGAACAGGTACTCGGCCAGCGTCTTGGCCAGCTCGGTCTTGCCCACGCCGGTGGGGCCGAGGAACAGGAAAGAGCCAATGGGACGGTTCGGGTCGGAAAGTCCCGCACGGTTGCGGCGGATGGCACCGGCCACCACACCCACAGCCTCGTCCTGGCCGATGACGCGGCCCTTCAACACTTCCTCCAGGTCGACGAGCTTTTCCATCTCGCCCTGCATCATCTTGGCCACGGGGATGCCCGTCCAGGCAGCCACGACCGACGCGATCTCCTCTTCGGAAACCTCTTCCTTCAGGATAGCGCCGTCCTGCTGCTTCATCTTCACGGCTTCCTCGGCCACGTGCAGCTGCTGCTGCAGCTGGGGAATGCGCGAGTAGCGGATCTCGGAAGCGAGCTGCAGGTTGCCCTCGCGGGTGGCGCGCTCCTCATCAAGCTGAGCGCTTTCCAACTCGGCCTTGAGGTTCTGCACGTCGACGATGGCGTCCTTCTCGTTCTGCCACTCAGCCTTCTGGGAATCGAGGGATTCCTGGGCGGCCGCGATGTCGTGGCGCAGCTTCTCCAGGCGTTCCTGGGAGGCCATGTCGGTCTCCTTCATGAGAGCCTGTTCCTCGATCTGCATCTGGATGAGCTTGCGCTCGGCGGCATCCACTTCCTCGGGCATGGAGTCGATCTCGATGCGCAGACGGCTGGCCGCCTCGTCCATAAGATCGATGGCCTTATCGGGGAGGAAGCGGTCGGTGATGTAGCGGTCGGAAAGCTCCGCTGCGGACACGATGGCGCCGTCGGTGATGCGCACGCCGTGATGGATCTCGTACTTCTCCTTCAGGCCGCGCAGAATGGCGATGGTGTCCTCCACCGTCGGCTCGCTCACGAGCACCGTTTGGAAGCGGCGCTCCAAGGCGGCGTCCTTCTCGATGTACTTGCGGTACTCATCGAGCGTGGTGGCACCGATGGCGCGCAGCTCGCCGCGAGCCAGAGCCGGCTTCAGCATATTGCCCGCGTCCAGGGAAGAGTCGCCGCCAGCGCCGGCACCCACGATGGTGTGCAGCTCGTCGATGAACAGGATGATGTTGCCGTCGGCTTCCTTCACCTCACGCAGCACGTTCTTCAAACGATCCTCGAACTCGCCGCGATACTTCGCGCCGGCCATCATCGCACCCAGATCGAGCGAGACGATCTCGCGATCCTTCAGCGACGAGGGAACATCACCAGCTACGATGCGCTGGGCCAGACCCTCGACGATAGCGGTTTTGCCGGTGCCGGGCTCGCCAATGAGCACCGGGTTGTTCTTCGTACGGCGCGACAGAACCTGAATGGTGCGGCGGATCTCCTCGTTACGGCCGATGACCGGATCGAGCTTGCCCTCGCGGGCCTGCTGGGTGAGATTCTGGCCGTACTGTTCCAGCGCTTCGAACTGGGTCTTGTCGGTCTGCGAGGTCACGCGGGTGTCGCCGCGCAGGCTCTCGTAGGCCGCCTCGATGTTCTTGCGGGTGACGCCCGCCGTCGTGAGGATGCGACCCGCGGCACCCTTGTCCTCGGACAGGGCAATGAGCAGGTGCTCACTCGTCGCGTAGCTGTCACCGAGCTTCTCGGCGATCTTCACCGAGTTATCGATGACCTTGATAAGGTCCTGACCGGGAATGGCCATAGGAGTGGCGCCAGTCTGCTTGGGCATCTTGGCGATTTCGTCGGACACGTTCTGGGACAGCCAGACCGGGTCGGCGCCGATGCGCTTCACGATGGCGGCGAGGTTGTTCTCGTCGGAATCGAGCAGCGCCTTCAGCAAGTGAATGGGCTCGATAACGGCGGCATCGGCTTCGCCAGCAACGCCCATCGCGTTCTGGAAAGCCTCTTGCGCCGTCACCGCCAATTTATCTAGTCTCATATACGTTCTCCTTTATGGTAAACGCCTCGTCGGCGTTACGCGGACGATGGCGCCGACGGGGGTGCGGGTTTCCAATTCGCGAACGCGATCGGCGAGGCGGCGCACCCGCGCGTGCAGGTCTTCCACTTCTTCCTCGCGCTCATCCAGCCGGCTCTGCAGATCAAGGATGCGCGTGACACCGGCGAGGTTGATGCCCTCGCTCGTCAGCTCGTTGATCAGGTTGAGCCGATCGATATCGGCCTGGGAGTACATGCGCGTGTTGCCACTGGTGCGTCGCGGCGTGACCAGACCCTTCTGCTCGTAGGAGCGCAGGGTCTGCGGGTGCACGCCCGCCAGTTCCGCGGCAATGCTGATCATGTACAGCGGCCGGTTCTTGTCATCTAGGCCCATGGGCGCTTCTCCTCTCCCGTCGCGGCGAGGAAGTCCTCCATGGCCTTTTTCTGCTCGTCGTTCATGTCCGTGGGCACTTCAACGTGAATCTGAATCTTCAAGTTGCCGAACTGCCCCTTGTTCTTCAGATCGGGCGCTCCTTTGCCTTTAATGGTGAGCACCTTGCCGTCTTGCGTGCCAGCGGGCACCTTCACCTTGATCTTTTTGCCGTCGGGCGTGGGCACCACGATGGAAGCACCGAGCGCTGCCTCCGCCACATTGATCGGCAAATCAACCGTCACGTCGGCCTTATCGCGACCGAAGTAGGGATGCGCGTCAATCTTAGTGGTGATGAGCAAGTCGCCCGCCGCACCACCGTTTTCGCCAGGAGCTCCCTGGCCCTTCAGGCGCACGCGGCCGCCATCGACAGCACCGGCGGGCACCTTCACCGTGTGGGTGTCGGACTCGCTCTTGCCGGGAATGCGCACGGTGATGCGCTTCTCCGTGCCGTTGAACGCTTCGTCGAACGTCACGTTCAACGTCACGTTCATATCCTGGCCGCGACGGGGCTGAGGCTGGCCGCCAAAACCGCCGCCGAAGTCCCAGTTGCCCCCAAACGCACCTTCACCGTGGCGAATGCTCTCCAGAATGTCGGCCCAACTGCCGCCGAAGCCGCCGGCCCCACCGCCACCGAAGATATCCTCGACGTTAAAGCCTTGGCCACCGCCCCATCCCTGGGGGATCTGGTTCTCGTTCGCCGTGCCGTACTGGTCGTAAAGCGCGCGCTTCTTCTCGTCGCTTAAGACTTCGTAGGCCTCGTTCAGCTCTTTGAACTTGGCCTCGTCGCCGCCGGCATCGGGATGATGCTTGCGAGCGAGCTTGCGAAACGCCTTCTTTATCTCATCGGCCGTGGCGGTGCGCGGAACGCCTAGCGTTTTGTAATAATCGGGCGTAGACGCCATTCGTTCCACCTCCATTACCTTAGTTAGTTACTTAGAATTGCTCTTTCAAGCACGAAGGCGGCCAAGCTGCGGCCGCCCTCGTTCGTCTTACTCTTCTTCGGGCTTTTCCCTCTTGGGGCCGCCCGTGGTGATCGTCACCATGGCAGGCCTGATGACCTTGGTACCCATTTTGTATCCGGGTTGGTAAACCTGCGCGACCGTTTCATCGGGAACGCTCGGATCGTCCACCGTACCCACGGCCTGGCACTCAAGGGCGTCGAATGCCTCACCGGCGGGGCTGATCAAGACCAGGCCTCCCTTGGCCAGCGTATCGGACAGCTTGGTCTGCACGGCCTTCACGCCGCCGAGCAAGCCGGTCTCGCCGTTGGTCTCGGCGTAGTCCACCGTGCGGGCGAAGTCGTCGAGCACCGGGATAAGGCTCTCCATGAGCTTCTCCGTGGCACGCACCTTCTCGGCCTCGCGCTGCTCGGCCATGCGCCGACGGTAGGTATCCCACTCGGCGTGCAGGCGCACGTACTTGTCCTGCCAATCGGCGGCCTCGGCCTTGGCAGCAGCCAGCTCCTCGGATTCCTCGATCGCGCTCGCCACCGCTTCAGCGGCGGCCTGCTCGAGCTCGGCATCCAGCTCGCCGGCCTCGTTGGCCTCGATCACCTCGGCGTCGGCAACCACCTCGGCCGCGCGGGCGTCGTCGGCGGAGGCGGTGGCCGCCACATCGGCGGCCACGTCCTGTTGGGTAGAAGAGGTGACCTGGTCCTTCTCGGGCTCAGTCATCGTTCTTACTTCCCTTCGTTCTCGTCATCGACGACCTCGTAGTCGGCCTCGATGGTGTCATCGGCCGGAGCCGTCTCGGCAGCGGCTGCCTGGGCGCCGGCGGCTGCACCCTCGGTGGAGTACACGACCTCGGCGAGCTTGTAGCCGGCCTGCTGGATCTTCTCGGTCGCCGCCTTGATAGCGTCGACGTCGGTGCCCTCAAGAGCGCTCTTGGTTTCGGCGATGGCCTCCTCGGCCTGGGTCTTGGCGTCGGCCGGAACCTTGTCGCCCAGCTCGTCCAGCGTCTGCTGGGTGGCGTTCACCAGAGCGTCG
Source organism: Adlercreutzia sp. CNCM I-6207 (assembly GCF_977072305.1). NCBI lineage: Bacteria > Bacillati > Actinomycetota > Coriobacteriia > Eggerthellales > Eggerthellaceae > Adlercreutzia > Adlercreutzia sp. CNCM I-6207. The sequence continues at coordinate 79,751 of NZ_CDRVLZ010000003.1, read as the reverse complement.
GCGTTGTTGCGCACCTCGGCCTCTTCCTTGCGAGCGGCGTCCTCTTCGGCGTGCTGCTCGGCGTCCTTCACCATGCGGTCCACTTCGTCGTCGGACAGGGCCGTGGAGCCGGAGATGGTGATCTGCTGCTGCTTGCCGGTGCCGAGATCCTTAGCGGACACGTTCACGATGCCGTTGGCGTCGATGTCGAAGGTAACCTCGATCTGCGGCACGCCACGACGGGCAGCCGGAATGCCGGTCAGCTGGAAGCGGCCCAAGGTCTTGTTGCCCGCGGCCATCTCGCGCTCGCCCTGCAGGACGTGCACCTCGACGGAGGTCTGGTTGTCGGCCGCTGTGGAGTAGATTTCGGTCTTGCGGGTCGGGATGGTGGTGTTGCGCTCGATCATCTTGGTCATCACGCCGCCCATGGTTTCAACGCCGAGGGACAGCGGGGTGACGTCGAGCAGCAGGATGCCCTGCACGTCGCCGGCGAGCACGCCGCCCTGAACAGCGGCGCCCATGGCCACGACCTCGTCCGGGTTCACGGACATGTTCGGGGCCTTGCCGGTCAGCTGCTTCACGAGCTCCTGCACGGCCGGCATACGGGTGGAGCCGCCGACGAGAATGACCTCGTCAACTTCGCCCATCTTCAGGCCGGCGTCCTTCAGCGCCTGCTCCACCGGCTTCTTGCAGCGGTCGAGCAGATCCTTGGTGATGCGCTCGAACTCGGCGCGGGTCAGCGTGTAGTCAAGATGCTTCGGGCCGGAGGCGTCGGCGGTGATGAAGGGCAGATTGATGTTGGTCTGCGTGGTGGAGGACAGCTCCATCTTCGCCTTCTCAGCCGCTTCCTTCAGACGCTGCAGGGCCATGGGGTCCTTACGCAAATCGATGCCGTTCTCGGCCTGGAACTTGTCGGCCATCCAGTCGATGATGCGCTGATCCCAGTCGTCGCCGCCCAGGTGGTTGTCGCCAGCGGTGGAGGCTACCTCGAACACGCCATCGCCAAGCTCGAGCACGGACACGTCGAAGGTGCCGCCGCCCAGGTCGAAGACGAGGATCTTCTCGTCATGGTCGACCTTGTCGAGGCCGTAAGCGAGCGCCGCAGCGGTCGGCTCGTTGATGATGCGCAGGACCTCCAGACCGGCGATCTTACCGGCGTCCTTGGTGGCCTGACGCTGAGCGTCGTTGAAGTAAGCCGGCACGGTGATGACGGCCTGGGTGATGGGCTGGCCCACCTGCTTCTCCGCATCGGTCTTCAGCTTCTGAAGCACCATGGCGGAAATCTCCTCGGGGGTGTAGTCCTTGCCGTCGATATCGATGACCGCACGGCCGTCCTTGCCCTTCTGGACCTTGTAGCTGACGGTCTTCTGCTCTTCGGGAGTCTCGTCGTAGGAGCGGCCGATGAAGCGCTTCACGGAAGAGACGGTGTTCTCAGGATTGGTGACCGCCTGGTTCTTCGCGGCCTTGCCGACGACGCGCTCGCCGTCCTTGCGGAAGCCCTCCACAGACGGGGTGGTGCGATCGCCCTCGGCGTTCACCAGAATTTCGGGCTCGGAGCCCTCCATGACGGCCATGGCGGAGTTCGTCGTGCCCAAGTCGATGCCAAGAATCTTAGCCATTGTGTACTGCCTCGCTTTCACAGTTTCACGTATAGATGAATGATGTTGAGATGCACTATAAAACCTTAGTCTGGTGCTGTCAAGTTTTCTCAACAACATTCAGTGAGACAAGCTCACTTCCCAGCACAATACGCGCCGAAATATGGTGCAGACACGACACGAAGCTTCTGTTGCCAAACTAAAACAATGCTGTTATCAGGGGGAATTCAAAGAAATTGAGTGCGTGCCTCTTCACTTTCCTAAGCGCTTCTCGTGAAGCGATATATGAATGATTTATGTCTATGAGTCGATCGCTCATTGCAAAACGAGCCCGGCATTCCCTTCTTCTCGTCGTCGAACAGAGAGCTGCTGTTTATATATAATGTAATGCGACGGTACTGCCAGGGTAAGAGAGGCCATTATGCTCCCATCCGAATCTTCGCTTCCTATCGCGCGCCGGGCCACTTGGCGTGACACGGAATGCCTCGAGCTGGTCTGCGGCATCGCCAACGCCGGTGGAGGTCGCCTCATTCTGGATGCCGACGTAGACAGCCGCGGCGCCGTGAAGCGACGCACAAGCCGCCTCATGAAAACCATTCCCGGGCTTATCGCGCAATCGCTCAACCTCACCTGCGCGGTGGAATTGGTGCTCGATAGCGGTCGTTTCTGTTTGGAGGTGGTTATTCCGCCGGCCAATGACCCTATCAGCTTCCGCGGTATTTTCTTCTTCTATAAAGATGGCGAGAACCACATCCTTGACGACGAGGCGCTCGATCGGCTCATGCAGCGCGACATGGAAGTCGACGTCAAATGGGAGCAGCGTCCTGTGGTGCAGGCCAGTCTGGACGATTTGAACATGGGCCTCGTCACGCGCTTCACCGGCGCGGCTCGTGATACCGACCTCACCGTCGACCTCGACGAAGCCTCGGCCATCGAGCAGACGCTACGCCATGCGGGCCTCATGACCGGCGTCGGCACTCCCACCAATGCCGGCATCCTTTTGCTGCACAACCGACCGCACCAGTACATTCCCGGCGCCACGGTGCGCATCGGGTTTTTCGGAAGCCACGGCGGCACGCCCATCTACGAGGACGAGGTCTTCGGTTCCCTCATCGAGCAAGTGCACTCAACCGTCGAGCTGCTCTTTGAGAAGTACCTACCGGAAGAGGAGCCGGCCCCGCACGGCACCTACCGTCTCGGCACCGCCGGTGGCCATGGTCGACCGCCTCGGGATGCGGTGCACGAAGCCGTGCTCAACGCGCTCGCCCATAAGAACTACGACAGCGGCGCCCCCGTGCAGGTGAGCGTGTTCACCGACCGCCTCTGCATCGACAACGTGGGCCGACCGCCCCGCACCTGGACCGTGGGCGCGCTCCTCGGACGCCACACATCGCGGCCCAACAACCCCAATCTCGTGGCGGCCCTGCGCTCGCTCGGCATCATCGACGGCTGGAGCAACGGGGTCTCGCGCATCCGCATGAGCTGCATGGAAGCCGGCACGCCCGAGCCCATCTTCGAACTACGCGACGACGAGACTATGGTGTGCTTTCCCATGGATTCAGACAGCCTTTTGACCGCCTCGATAACGCACGCGAACGCCATCAGCGCCGCACCAGTGGCCCGAGCTGACCTGCCCGAAGTGCAGCAGACGGCACGAGCCCGGGCGACCCAGCAGGACACGAGCCTCACGCTGAATGACGAGAAAGTGCTCGCCATGCTCGACATCGACGGGCGCCTCACCGCGCCGCGCATCGCCAAGAACCTCAACATCAGCGAGAGCACCGTGCGCCGCAGCTTCCGCCGGTTGCGCGATTTGGGGCTCATTGCCCGCATCGGCTCGGACAAGTCGGGGTTCTGGCAGGTTCAGTAGCCCATCGCACCCTTCTTCGAACTTGCTCAACCAGATCTGAAAACAAGACTGCCCGCACGTCCTGATCCGTGCGGGCAGTCCATGGAGTTGGCCGCCGGTCGCGCGTCCTGATCCGTGCGACTCGTCGGCCTCTGCGGCCGCTTGCGCCCTTAGGCCTTATGGGCGACTCGGGCCGCGCGAGTATCTTCGGTTCCCGTCGTAACCGTGCTGGTAAGCGAGTTGTTGAAGTCGTCAATCCTGCGGGCGTAACCGAGGCGGTTCGCCACTACCACGGCAGCGTAGCCCACCGTGAGCAGAACGCCAATGAGCATCACCCAGTGCACCCAGCAGTGGGGCTCGTCGAAGGCGCCCAGAGCCGTGGCGTCGTCCTCGATGACCTCGCCGCCGACACGCGTCACCGTGGGCTCCTCGTTATCGAAGGAGACGCTTGCGGCCATGGGGACGTCCTCGTCGAGAATGATGCCCGCCACAGCCCCGAACTGCTCGGCCACGGCAGCAGCGCGCTGGCTTCCGACCATCGTCGTCACCACGCCGGCAATGGCATCAGCCGGAGTCGTGGCCCCCGCCGGCATGCCCGCGCCCAGGCTCGAACGCGGCGGCAGAAGCGGGTTGCGCGGCGGCACCACCGTAGAGCCGGCCGGGCCGATGGTGAAGGTACCGGGAACAACCTGCACGTCGTAATTGTTGCGGATCTCGTTGCCGTTGGCATCCTTGCTGAGAGGCAGCACCGTGCCATTGAGCAGGGCGCTGTGTCCGTCATAGCCCGAGGGCAGTTGCGCGGCGCCCGACCCGAGGAACGTAGCGCCGCTCATGTCGCTGCCAGCCGCCACCGCGGCACCGCCGTTCAAACCATTCTCGGAGGGCGGCAGGAAGTAGAAGTAGGCAAGCTGGGGGCCTTCGGCGTCTTCGGTCAGAGCCGGACGCACCGTGACGTTGATCGTAACCTCGCCGCAGCGCACCACCGCGTCTCCCGGAGCGACCGCTGTCACCTTGCCCGTGGTGGCAACCTCGGCCACAGCCGGGTTTTCGGAAGCCCACGTGCCGCCAGAAGCGGCAAAACGGTGCAGATCGCGAACCTCGCCCACATACAGGGTGAGCTGATGCTCGTTGTCCGAGTCATCGACGGGCTTGTTCGCGGCGGGCTCGGACAGCGCAGGCTGCTCGGGAGCGTCCACGTCAGCGTCAGCGCCTGTACCGGTATCGCCGTTATCGGTGCCGGGCACGTCGCCTTCTTTGCCGAAACCGTTGTCATTTTCGGCGTTGTCGCCATCACCTTCACCGACGTTCTCATCACCCGGAATTACGGACTGCTCAGGATTGGTCGGGTCGGCAGGCCCGTTCGGCTTGTCGCCCTCATCGTCACTGGGCGTCGGCATGGCGAACGCAAAGGGAGCATTGAGCACATCAGTGGAGAACGTGAGAGCGTTGGGATTGATATCGCCCTGAGTCGTAAGGGGCTTTTCCAGCGTTATTTCAGTGACCGTGTCGGGGCCATCAATGCGATACGCCTTCATTTCGCCCGCAAACATGCCATTCCACGTCACGGTAACGCGGTAGCCCATGTCAGAAAGCGTGAGCGGATCGCCTGCCTCGTCAACAAGGCCGAGGCGGTAGATGCGGTACAGCCCGTATCCCTCTTCCAGAGCCTTCTCCATGGCGGTCTTGCCTTCGTCGTTTACCGCCACATCAACCGTCAGCCGCGCTCCTTCGGGAAGCGCACCCGCAGCGGTCAGCTCCACCGTCACATCATCGGTGTCGACGGTCAGGACGGCCGCATTGTTTTGCAGGCCATCGGACGTCGGAGCATCGAGGGGGCCGTCGTCTTTCTGGGCGGGCGTCTCGCTGGCGCCATCATTCGTCGGCGTCGAAACGCTCTCGGACGCCTTCTCCGGAGCATTTTCAGGCGGCGTTGGCTCCGTCGTCTTCTCGCCCACTTCACCATCGAAGCCTTCGACGGCCAGCGCAGCATCGGCAAACACCGAGACGTTCAGGAACGAGAGCGCCATAAGCAGAGAGAGCGCGACCGCCACGATCTTTCCCTCGAGGCAGTTACGCGCGTCGGCGAATCGCTGTATTGTGTTCATTTCCACCAACTTCTCCTTAACCCCGGCGGCTTTTTCGCCGCCTTGCATCCTCACATTTCAGGCTGTGAGTGCGATACCGAAAACACCGGCGATACGCATAATGCAGAGTGATTTCAATATCGATGAGAATTCTACGCAGCTTTAAAGAGGAAGTCGCTTTTGCGGTAAGTTGATAGGATATTGATAGGGTAATGACATTGCATTTGATATGAATTTGTCATTCTTCTGTTCTGAAATGGAAATGACAGGCAAGAAAAAGCGGCCGAAGCCGCCATAAGGAAAGTCCTTCAGAGAAATTTGCTAAACGGCGCCGCGAACCAGAGAGGCCAATTCATTGCGATCATGGAACTCCCTGGGGCGATCGGGGCGTGAAACCTCCACGACATCGCCCTCCCAGGTGGCTCCCGCATCGCCGAACTTCGAGGAATGCACGATGCGCTGGAAGCGCACTCGTGAGTTGGCAGGCAGCTCGGCTAATTCGAACCCATAGGTAAGGTTCGAGAGAATCGCCTGCAACGCGTCGACCACCTCATCATCGGGGCTCAGACGCACCACTCCCATCTCGCTGTTGTAGAGCAGCCCCGGCGCAACGAAGATTGTGCGGATCCGTTCCTGACGCTTCTTTTCGGCCCAGTGAATGGCAACGCAGGCAGCGACAATAACGACCCACCAGACAACCGTCACCACGATATCGAGAGGGTTGTCCACGAGATCGAACTGCAACGCATGCCAAATCCAGAGGAAGGCAACGGAAGCCAGCAGAAGCACAGCGGCTATGATCCAGTTGCTCTTTCGCATACGACGTGACTCCTGAATGTTGCTTCTCGTGGGGCAACTCATTTTCATTTCGCCAATTTTACCCCTTTAAGGTACGACAGGCTACCTCATTTTGCGTGTTCATTTACTCAATTCGCAAGAAAGCCCGCTGCAGCAGCAACGGGCTTTCAATGGATTTCGATAAAAGAGACTCCGGAAGACTCCGCGTTCAATCGCACTTACCGAAAATTGAGAGTTAGTCCTCGACGATCTCCGGGATAGCACCCATGGGGCACTCCTCGACGCAGTCGCCACAAGCGATGCAAGCTTCCTCGTTCACGGCGTCGGCAACGCCATTGACGACCTCGAGCACTTCCTGGGGGCACGCGTCAACGCAGATGCCGCAGCCGATGCACTCGTCAGCTTCAATTACGGGATGAGACATGGGAAGCTCCTTCGTTCTCGGGTGATAATCCTCGTCTATGAAGCAGGGGCTTTCCGCCCCCCGTTACTTCACTGCGCAAGATACCATGAAAGAGCCAAAGCGCAAGTAGAAATAGAAAACTTTTCAGGGGGCGGCTAAGGAGTGCGTAACGAACTAGCAAATACGGGGAAGCTGCTCGCCGACGAGCATGTCCAAGATGCGGGTGCTACCGAAAGCGGTGCGCAGGAACACCTTGGGGCCGCGGGCCGGGTCGGCCTCGGTCACGCGCCCGATAATGGCGGCGTCGTCACCATAGGGACTCTTCCGCATGGCGGCCAACGCCGCCTCAGCCTCATCGGCGGCCACCACACAGACCATCTTGCCCTCGTTGGCCACCTGCATCACGTCGTAGCCGAGCATCTCGCAGGCGCCCAGCACGGCGTCCTTCACGGGAATGGCATCCTCGTCCACGGTGATGTCGGTGCCGGACTGCTCGGCCAGCTCGTTCAGCGTCGAGGCAATGCCGCCGCGCGTGGGATCGCGGAAGCAACGGGTGTGCGGCGCCGCGGCCAGCACATCGGCGATGAGGTGGTTCAGCGGTGCCGCATCGCTTTCGATGTTCGCGGAGAAATTCAAGCCCTCCCGGCAGCTCATGATGGTGATGCCATGGTCGCCCAGGGTGCCGCTCACCAGCACTGCATCACCGGGACGAATTTGCGCGCCGCCCAAGTTCACGCCCTCGGCGAGAGCGCCCACGCCACTCGTATTAATATAGATGCCGTCGCCATGGCCCCGGTTCACCACCTTGGTGTCGCCGGTGACGAACCGTACGCCGGCCTCGCGCGCCGCCTCGGCCATGGAAGCGCAGATGCGGCGCAGGTCATCCATGGGAAAGCCCTCTTCCAGAATGAAGGCGCAGGAGAGATACAGCGGGCGGGCGCCGGAGGTGGCCACGTCGTTCACGGTGCCGCACACCGCCAAACGGCCGATGTCGCCGCCGGGAAAGAAATGCGGCGTCACCACGAAGCTGTCCGTGGAGTAGGCGATGCGCTCACCCGGCGCGAGGGCCGGCAGCACCGCCGCGTCATCGCCGCGCAGAAGCTCGTCGGTGCCGTAGGCCTCGAAGAACACCTCGTCGATGATGCGCTTCATCATGGAACCGCCGGAACCATGCCCCAGCATTACCTTCTCGTCTGCCATTACATAAACCTTCCCGTGGTGGTAAGCACCAGCTTGCCGTTCTTCACGCCCTTGGTGCCCAAAATGAGGTTGGCCACGCTTTGCACGAGGCCCGTTTCACCGCGCATGACGATAACCTCCAAGCACATATGCTCGTCCACATGTACGTGCATCGTGGAGATGATGGTGTCGAAGTAGTCGTGCTGAATGGTGTGCAGCTTCTCCTGCAGATCGTTGGAGTGGTGGTCGTAAATAATGGTGAGCGTGCCCATGACAAGGCCCCCAGGCGTTGCGCACTCTTCTTCCACGAGGGCGTCGCGCACCAAATCGCGCACCACTTCGCTGCGGTTCTTCGCCAGGCCGCGGCGAGCCACCAGCTGGTCGAACTCCATGAGCAGCCCCTCGGGCATGGCCACGGAGAAACGAACAAGGTCGTTGCTCATCGGTCGCGCCGCCTAGACGCGGGCGACGGTGAAGCCGGCGGCATCCTTCGCGTCATCTTCCATGGCCTCTTTGGCCTCGTCAAGTGCGGCGCGCACCTCGTCGAGCAGGCGCATCACGTCATGCAGCTTTTCCCCCACCGTGGCAAACCCGGCGTCGGAGGCCAAATGCCCCAGATCGTGCGCATGGCGGCGCTCGAGCTTAATGTGGTCGTCGATCTGGTCGATCATCATTTCCAGCTGGCCGGTGTTGACTCCATTGGTGCACATGGGCGCCTCCTTGGAATTTGCTACTATATACAGGAATGTTTTATCGCGAGTGCGAGCGCAGCGCAAGAGGGAGTGTGATTTCTTCCGTGAAAAGTAACATTTTTGAGGTAACGGGCGAATCGGTGCTCATGCTGTACGGCAGCCACCTGACCGGCGCGCCAACCTCCACGCTGCTCGTGCTGAGCGAGACCCCTTTGGGCGACGCAGCCTTGGAGGCCCTAGAGAAATCGGCGGTGAGCTTGGAGTTCGGCACTGCCCCTCTGGCGCAGGTGGTCGTGGAAACCGCCGAGGGCAAGCTGGGCGCGGAAGACGTGCGAACCATCGTGGAAGGCCTCGACCCCGTGGCGCTTGTGGCCTGCGACGCCTTCGCCGCCGAGGCGCTTTCGGCCGCCTACCGCACACCGGTGACCCTGGATGCCGACAATCGCCTGATGGGCCGCACCGCCGCCATCTTCCAAGACTTCGAAGGCATGATGAACACCCCCGCCGACAAACAACGCGCCTGGGCGCTCCTGAAGAAGCTGCGGTAGAGAGACCTTCTGAATAGCGAAACTCCAATTTCACTATTTTTTCGCTATTTTGGTTGTTTTACAAACAGTGCTTCAAAAGTCGGGCGGCCGCCAGGGCACAGTGGCTCTGGCGGCCTTTCGGGCGCGTTGTGCCGAGACGGCCTACAGGCTCGTGACCACCGTTTCGGCAGCGTCCAGAAGCTCGTTTACCTCGTCGGTGGTGGCCGCCTCGGCGTAGATCCGCACGAGCGGCTCGGTGCCGGAGGGGCGCATCATCACCCAGGCGTCGCCTTCCAAAAGCAGCTTCACGCCATCGCGACGATCCACGTCCAGCACGCGCTTGCCGGCAATCTCGTCGGCCGTGTACGTGGGCACGGTTTCGGCGCGGAAGCGGGCCATCTGATCGTCGGTGACAGAAAGGCCGCGGCGAGCGAACTCCAAGCGGCCGATATCGGCGAGCATCTCGTCGATGATCGTGCCCAAGTCCTTCCCCGACTGGGCCATGCATTCCGTGAGCAAAAGCGCCATGAGCAGGCCGTCGCGTTCCTTCACGTGATCGGGAAGCCCGATGCCGCCGGACTCCTCGCCGCCGATCATGACGCCGCCCTTTTCCATCTCGCCGTAGATCCACTTGAAGCCGACGGGCGTACTGACGAGCTCCAGCCCCAGCTTGCGGCACATGCGGTCGAGCATGGCCGACGCCGTCACCGTGGACACCACGCGGCCCGTCTCGCCGCGGTCGACCATGTGCTTCGTGAGCAGCGTGATGATGCGGTGAGCGTTCACGTAGTTGCCGCGCGAGTCGCCAGCGGCAATGCGGTCGGCGTCGCCATCGTTGATGAACAGGGCATCGTAGCCCAGCTCGCCCACTTTCGCGAGGCCTTCATCGACCCAAGGCTGAATGGGCTCGGGATGCAGCCCGGCAAAGGTGGGGTCCTCCGTGTTGTGGATTTCCACGACCTCCACGCCCATGTCGCGCAGAAGGCCAGCCAGATAGTGGCGGCCGGCGCCGTAAAGCGGATCGCACACCACGCGCAGGTTGGCGCCGCGGATGGCCTCGACGTCGACCAGCTCGCGCAGGGCGGCCAGGTAGTCGGTCATGAGGTCGGCCGTTTGGAAGGGGCCGAGAATGTCCGTCGGCTCGGGCGGCAGCACGGCTTCGACGCGGTCGGTGAACTCGGCGGGGCTCGCGCCGCCGTCGGCCATGCGCAGCTTCACGCCCAGATACTCGGCGGGGTTATGGGAGCTCGTGAGCATGATGCCGCCCACCGCGTCGTCGTTATGGGCCACCGACCAGCACAGCGTGGGCGTGGGGCAATAGTCCTCGGTGAGCAGCACGTTGAAGCCCTCGCCTGCGGCCACCTGCGCGGCCAGCTCGGCATAGGCGTGGGCGTCCTGGCGGCAATCATGGCCGACGATGAGCGTACCCGGGGCTTGCGGATCGCGGCCAGCGGCCACGGCCTCCTCCTTGAAGATGCGGGCCGCCGCCGCGACGACGCGGTTCAGATTGTCGGGCGTGAAATCTTCGCCGATGATGGCGCGCCAGCCGTCGGTTCCAAAATGAATGTCAGCCATGAGCAATGCCTCCTGGGCCTTTTCTGCGAGTTTTGTTGCGAGAACGATTATAGAGGATGCGAGCCATAGAAGTCGCCTTTTCGTTGAAGGCGGCTTTCTTTGGGCGCGGGTGAGGCGGGGGCGCGAGTCGGAGGACGGTTCTCTCGACTCCTGACTTGCCCTAAGCGAGTCAGGAGAACCCCCTAACTCGCTGGCCGCCCTGACCATGCGCTTTCCATCAAATATAGCGGCAAGCCATCCCAACCTGATACCATAGCGTCATGCGATTCAAGAGCGCAAAACCTGCGTCGTCGTTTCCAAGAAAGAAGGCTCCCATGGCGAACGCCCTGCTTGCGAAAGATCCCGCCGAAACCTGCGTACTGGTGACGGGGGGTGCCGGGTTCATCGGTAGCCACACCGTGGTGGAACTGCTCGAGCGTAACTACCAGGTCGTCATCGTGGACGACCTGAGCAATTCCAGTCGCGAGGCCGTGCGGCGCGTGGGCGAAATCACCGGCGTGGCGCCCGTGTTTGCCGATCTGCCCAACGAGGAAGAGGCCGAGGCCGTCGCGGCTGTGGCCGGCGCTGCGGTACGCAAGGTTGCGCCGGGGCCCTCTCTCACCTTCTACGAGGCGAACATTCTGGACCGCGCGGCCCTGGAGACCATTTTCACCATGCACGCCGTGGACGTCATTATCCACTTCGCCGGCTTCAAAGCCGTAGGCGAGTCGGTGGCCAAGCCGCTTGAGTACTACTGGAACAACATCGCCGGCACCCTGGTTCTGTGCGAAGTTGCTCGCGAGCACGGCTGCAAGAACATCGTGTTCTCGTCGAGCGCCACCGTGTACGGCGAGCCGGAGTTCGTGCCCATCACTGAGAGTTGCCCGAAGCACGACGCCACCAACCCCTATGGCTGGACCAAATCGATGCTCGAGCAGATCCTTTCCGACTTGTACACGGGCGATAACGAGTGGAACGTCGTGCTGCTGCGCTATTTCAATCCCATCGGCGCCCACGAATCCGGTCGCATCGGCGAGGATCCCAAGGGCATTCCGAACAACCTGCTGCCCTATGTGGCTCAGGTGGCCGTAGGCAAGCTGGAGCAGGTCGGTGTGTTCGGCGACGACTACCCCACCCCTGACGGCACCGGCGTGCGCGACTACATTCACGTGGTGGACTTGGCCCGCGGCCATGTGGCGGCGCTCGATTGGATGGCCGGGCGCGTGGGTACCGGCGCGCCGATCGGCGTGGGCTCGGTGGCCGGCGAGCCGGCGGAAGACGGAACGCGCCGGGGCGTGGGCATCTTCAACCTGGGCACGGGGAAGGGCTCGTCGGTACTCGACGTGATTCACGCCTTCGAGGCTGCGTGCGGTCACGAGATTCCCTACCGCATCATGGCCCGGCGCCCCGGCGACATCGCGGAGTGCTACGCCGACGCCACGAAGGCCCGCGACGAGCTGGGCTGGACGGCCGAATACGACATGGCCCGCATGTGCGAAGACGGCTGGCGCTGGCAGTCCCAGAACCCCGACGGCTACGGGGACGCGGAATAGGCGCAGGAGCTTCTCGTGCCCATTTCTCGCAGAACTAGCGCTTTGCGAGGACAATAATTTCGACTTGTTAGAGTTTGCCAGGCGCTCAATAATAGTGCGAATTAGATGATCGTATTCGATTCGCATATTAATACATGAATTACATTATACATAGCAATTCGGTGCGTACTTGAACCTATGCACATGCCTAACAAGTCGAAATTTCCGCCCGAAATCGCCCTCCAGATCTGCCGGAGACTTTCGCTCTCTGATCCCGCCGCTTGCCTCGCCCGATCAACCCATTTGCCTCTTTGCCAACATCTTTTCAAGCGCAAGAACAGCAGTGCCAGCTCCTAATGCAGCCCCCAGCGTATCGGTGAGCCAGTCGGCGGGGTCGCACATGCGGCCGGGGACGAAGGACTGGTGGAACTCATCGGTCACGGCGTAAAGACTGGCGAGGGCGACGGCGACGAGCGCGAGCTTTCCCCATCCCAGCGCGGGCCAGGTGCGCCGCGCGGCCACAACGAGCAGCACACCGAATATCAGGTACTCGGTAAAATGAGCTGCCACATTCACGATGTCGGTATCGGGGCCGAAAACGGGGGCAGCAAGGCCCACGAGCCAACGCTTGATCGCGGCCAGCGGGCCGGTGCCGTCGAAATCGCTGCCGGTGTGGGCGGACATGAAGAAGATCACGCCCGTCCACAGGGCGACGATAACCCAGGAGAGTATGAGGTGGGCTCGCTGCGACACAGGCGCTAGACTTCCGGAGCAAGAACGAGAATCTGCTTCGGATCGCTCACGAGCAGGTCGGGTTCCCAGCCTTCGGCGGCGAAATCGGCCGGGTCATGGTAGCCCCAGTCCACACCGACCGCATAGCAGCCGGCATTGCGGGCCACGTGGATGTCGCCCGGGGAGTCGCCGATGTACACCGTGCGCGCCGGCGCGCTTCCCAGCTCTTCAATGGTGGTGAGCAGCCCTGTGGGGTCGGGCTTGCGTGGGAAGTTCTGCGGGCCGCCTTCCCCATGCTGCACATCCACAGCGTCGGGGAGACACTTGTTCATGATGAACTGCACGCCTCCATCGAACTTGTTCGACAGCACGCCCAGCTTGCAACCGCGCCGACGCAGCTCGGCAAGCAGGGCGGGGATGCCCGGGTAGGGCTTCGTCAGGTCGTTGGGATAGGTGCCGTAGTTCTCCTTCCAGCGGGCGAGGCAGGCGTCGGCCACGTCCTGGGGCGTCCCTTCAGGAACCGCCTGGTACATGAGCGCCTTCACGCCGTTGCCCACATAGGAGTTGATCTCCTCGCGGGTGCGCGGAGGCAGGTTGAATTCGGCAAGCGCGTCGTTAGTGAGCACGACGAGGTCGTCAAGCGTATCGAGCAGCGTGCCGTCCACGTCGAACACGAACGTGTCGAAGGGCGGCGTTGGTTTTTCAGCAGCCATGAGGCTTTGGTCCTTTCGAGCTTTTATAGAGCCACATCATTGTAACGGTTGCCCGCTTCCAATGCGGAAACAGCCTTCTGACTGTTAGGTTAAACCCACGGTTGTTCAGAAAAGAGGCTTTCCATGAATCCTTCGAAACGAGTAGCCATCATCACGGGCGCGTCCTCCGGGCTGGGGCGCGAGTTCGCGCGGCAGCTGGACGCGCAGCAGGTGGCCGACGAGCTGTGGCTGGTCGCGCGCAACGAGAAGGCCCTGGCCGACGTGGCCGGCGAGCTGGACACGCCCTCCCGCGCGGTAGCCGCCGACCTCACCAGCGAGGCCGACATCGCGAACATTCGCACAACGCTTTCCGCGGAAGACCCCCGCGTCACGTTCTTGGTGAACGCGGCCGGCTTCGGCAAGTTCGGCGATTGGCAGACCATTTCCGATGCCGCCGTGGATTCCATGATCGACCTGAACTGCCGCGGACTGGTGGATATGACCCGCGCGGCGCTGCCTTATATGGAACGGGGCAGCCGTATCATCCAGGTGGCCTCCGCCGCCGCTTTCACACCCTTGCCCCATATGAATGTGTACGCCGCCACCAAGTCATTCGTGCTGCATTACACGCGCGCCCTGCGCTGGGAGCTGCACGGCACGGGCATCACCGCCACGGCGCTGTGCCCCACCTGGGTGAAGACCGGCTTCGAGAAGGTGGCGCGCACCTCGGGCGGCGGCCACGACGTGGGGCACCTCCTCGGCGAGCAAACACCGCAGGAAGTGGTGCGTCGGGCGCTGTGCGCGAACAAGGCCCATTTCGCCGTGGCCTGCGCGAGCCCTCAGTCGGCGGCGCTGCGCCTCATCGGCAAGGTCGTTCCCTCTTGCATCACCATGGCCGGCTGGGACGTGCTGCGCCGGCTGTAATAGCAACGCCTCTCCCTGTCGCCCCACCGCGTTACGCCGCCTGGTTGCGGCGGCCCTCCCCTTCGAAAGGATTGTCCTCATGAGCGAAACGCCTTCCGTGCCTTCCGCATCTGTCGCGCCTTCCGCGCCTTCCACGTCTGCAGCTGCCGCGACCCCCATCCCCAACAACTACGGCGTTGCCACCTCCATGGCCGACGTGCAGAACCAGATCAACGAGATGGAGGCCTTCTTCGAAACCGGCGCCACCCTGCCCGTGGACTTCCGCCTGCGCCAGCTGCGCCGGCTGCAAGCCTACTTGCTTGCCCACGAGCGGGAGGCCCTGGACGCCCTTCATGCTGACTTGGGGAAGTCCGCCTTCGAGTCGTACGCCACCGAGTTGGGGCTCGTTTACGACGAGATCCGCCTTTACCTGAAGAAGCTGCGCCAATGGGCGCGGCCGCGGCACGTGCCTACACCACTTGCGCACTTCCCTTCTTCGTCCACGGTGTACCCCTACCCCTTCGGCGTGGCGGCCGTGCTGTCACCGTGGAACTACCCGCTGCAGCTGACGCTCATTCCGCTGGTGGACGCCATTGGCGCGGGCAACTGCGTAGCTATGAAGCCGTCGAAGACCTCGCCGCATACGTCGCAGTTTCTGCGCGATATGTGCCGCGAGCTGTTCGACCCGCGCTACGTGTACTGCTGGCACGGTTCAAACGAGATGAACGACTGGCTCTTGCAGGTGGAATTCGACAAAATCATGTTCACCGGCAGCCCGCGCGTCGGGCGCGAGATCATGACGGCCGCGGCCCAGAACCTGACGAGCGTCACCCTGGAGCTCGGCGGCAAAAGCCCTGTGTTCATCGCCGCGGACGCCGACATCCGCCGCGCCGCCCAGCGCATCGCCTGGGGCAAGTGCCTGAACTCGGGTCAGACCTGCGTGGGGCCCGACTACGCGCTTGTGCACGAGGATGTGGCCGACGAGTTCGTGGAAGAATTGCAGCGGTGGATTCACGCGTACTACGGCAAAGACGTGCTGGCCAGCCCCGACTACCCGCACATGATCAACCAGAAGCACTTCGACATGGTGTGCCGGCTCATTGACGACCGCCCCCAGGGCACCCGCATCGCCTTCGGCGGCCGGCGCAATCCTGAGACGCTGCAGATTGAGCCGACCGTGGTGACGGGCGTGCGCATCGATGACCCGCTCATGAGCCAGGAGATCTTCGGTCCGGCGCTGCCCGTCATCACCTGGCGCGACGTGGACGAGGCGCTGGACATTGTGCGGTCGATCAAACATCCGCTGGCCTGCTATATCTTCTCGGAGAGCCGCGCGTTCCAGCGGCACATCCTGGATGCGGTGCGCTGCGGCGGCGCCACCATCAACGACGTGGTCATTCACGCGAGCAGTAATGCTATGGGCTTCGGCGGTGTGCAGAACTCCGGCATCGGTGCCTACCACGGCAAGGTGGGCTTCGACGCGTTCACCCATTACAAGTCCACTATGAAGAAGTCGACCCTCATCGAGACCGGCATCCGCAACCCGCCCTTCAACGAAAGGAAGATGCGCCTGCTGAAGCTGGTCATGCCCGGGAAATAGCGGGCGCCGCTCCCTTTTCCGAACGCCTCCCCGTAGGGGCTGACCTTGGTCAGCCCTCGCGAGCGGGACAACCGCTCACGACAAAACAGGGGCGACCAAGGTCGCCCCCTACGGGGATCTGAGCAGGAGCCAAGAGAGCGGTTCTCTTGGCTCTTCAAGTCGGTTATTCCGCCCAGCGGTAGAGGGCTGGGCCGGCACCGATCTCGAAGTGGCATTGGGCGATGCCGAGATCCATCTGGGTGAAGGCTCCGCGCTTGGTGGTCGCCCGCACCACCGGCGCGCCGTCCTCTTCGACGCCCAGCGCAAAGGAGAACTTTTGCTGGTTTAAGGCCGTGGGAGCGAGGAGGGCCGCGTCCACCCCGCGCTTGAACCATTCCGGCGCCCCGTCGTAGCCCGGGGTCACCTCCTGGGGCGCCTTCGACCGATGCGGCACCCCCTGCGTGGCCCCATATCCGAGCGCTATCACGGCGGCCAGCTTCTGGCCCAGGTCCACATTGTAGGCGCGGTTCACCACCTTGTAGGTGCCGCCGACCCAACAGCTGTTCAGCCCGAGCGACTGGGCCAGCAGCACCAGCTGCTCGCCGTAGTAACCCAGAATGCCGTCGAGCTCCTTGCACTCAGGCCCCACGAGCGCCAGGTAGTTGCGCACATTTGTGAAGTTCACAAGCCGCGCCTTAAAGCCGGTAAAAGCCCGCGGCTCATCAAGCACAAGCTGAATGTTCAGGTTCGCCTCCTCGTTCACCGAGGCAATGGCCTCCCGCAGCGCCTCCACCGCTTCGGGCGCGAGGGGCTCGTCGGTGTAACTACGCACGGCATGGCGCTCCTTTATCGCCTGCATCGGCGTGAGCTGCCCGGCGGAAAAGCGAAGGAGCGCACAGGGATCAGGTTGCAGAGCGGCCATGGAAGTCCTTTCAGCGAAGTTGCCGCGTCCAGCATAGCACAAGCAAGATGCGCTCGAGTAGCGATTGCCCTCGTCCCGAATATCCGAATTCCACATGCCCACGAATTACCGACGTTGAATAATCCGATCGGACACACTTTTTGAAACTTAACCCTATCCCCGCCCAAAAAAGAACGACCCCGCCGGAAGGCAGGGTCGGGAAGTTCATGGAGCGGGCGACGGGACTCGAACCCGCGAATACAAGCTTGGGAAGCTTGGGCCTTACCACTTGGCGACGCCCGCATGCGTGAAGGGAATTATAGCGCACCTTTTCCCGTTCGAGAAGAAACACATATTTCGACATGGTTGATCGGTCTTCCCGCAGAGGGCGCAGAGGGCGACTTTAGTCACCCCCCCCCCGACCCCAGACGTAGCCACTATCGGAACACGAGGGCGGACTAAAGTCCGTCCCTACGGGGTTTCGACGGCCCAGCAATAAAGCCTTCTCAGCAGCACGATATCAAGAGATGTTGCAGTTATGCCAGTTTGATAATTGTTTCATGCAACCATTTGTGCCCATGATAAGGTGCCTGTCGAACAGCCAAGGAGGCACCTATGAGCAACTTCTTCCAAAATCTGCCGTATAAGTTGGCGAACTTCATGGCGGGGCGCAACGGGCCGGATGCGCTGGCGCGCGCGTCGCTGTGGATGGGCGTGCTGTTCACGTTCCTGGAAATCATCACCGGCCTGGGCATCTGCTCGCTTATCGGCATGGTGTTCCTGTTGTACTTCATGTTCCGCTGCTTCTCGCGCAATATTGCCGCCCGCACTCGGGAAAACGCCCGCTACATCGCCTTGACGGCCAAACCGCGCGCCGCCTGGGCTCGTTTCAACACGCGGTGGGATCAGCGCAAGACGACCAAGTTCCTGAAGTGCCCGCAGTGCGGCCAGTCGCTTTCGATGCCCAAGGGCAAGGGCACGCTGAAGATCACGTGTCCGAAGTGCCGCAACCAGTTCACGACGAAGTCGTAGAGAGCCAGCCCTCAGGCTAAAATGCCAGCGGACTCATATCTTCGCGAACGCTTGAGAAAGGAATCGCATGGACGGGAAAGCTATTCACCGGTGCCTGCATGTGTTGGATTTGGAGAAGTCGATCGCGTTTTACGAGAAGGCGCTCGGCATGACTGAGATTCGCCGCATGGGGCCCGAGGACGGCTCGTGGACCAACGTGTTCATGGGCAGCGACGCCTCGGGCTTCCAATTGGAACTCACCTGGAACCGCGGGCGCACCGAACCCTACGACAACGGTGGCCGCGACTCGCATCTGGCCTTCACCGTGGACGACTACGAAGCGGCCCGCGCATTGCATGAGGAGATGGGCTGCATCTGCCACGTGAACGAGGTCATGGGGCTGTACTTCATCGAAGACCCCGACGGCTGCTGGCTGGAAATTCTGCCGAACAAGGCCGAGTTCGCGCCCCAGGGCGGCGTGGACGTGCTGGACGCCATGGCGCGTCGTCGCAGCTTGCGCCGCTATTCCGGCGAGCCGGTACCGCAAGTGCTGCTCGACCGCATTCTGGAGGCGGGACTGCGCTCAGCGTCGGGGCGCTCGCGGCGGCCGTGGGAACTCATCGTCGTGCGCGACCGGGCTATGCTGGACGATCTGGCCGAATGCCGCGAACAGGGCGCAGGCATGCTCGCCGGAGCCGACGCAGCCATCGTCGTGGTGGCCGACCCGACACTCGCCGACACCTGGGTGGAGGACTGCTCCATCGTCATGGCGAACATGCAGCTGGAGGCGGCAGCCTCGGGTGTGGGCAGCTGCTGGATTCAGGGCCGTCTGCGCCAGGCGGCCGACGGACGCTCGACCCACGAGTTCGTCGCGAACCTCCTGAAGGTGCCAGCTCCTTACCAGCTGGAGGCCATCCTCTCCCTCGGCATGCCCGGAGCCGAAGCCCCGCGCCGCCCCTTCGACGAAGCGCTGCTGGGGAAGGTGCACAAGGAGACGTTTTAGAGATTCAGTTCCACAGCCTTCCTTGCCAAGATCGGCGGTTTGGTACCGCAGCGGAACGGGGCGGTGGCGAGATCGGAGATTTGGTACCGCGTGAAGAGAAAATTCTGGCGAAATCGCGTGATTTGGTACCTTTTCGCGGCAAGATCCGAGGTTTGGTACCCGCCCTTGGGCGAATCTCGAGGTTTGGTACCCGCGAAGGCCGCTCGCGCGCTTCGCGACCAGGCGTTTCTCCAGGCCCCGGGAACCAAATCGCCGAAGTTGACAGAAATCGGGATACCAAACCTCGACTTTCGCCAAAGTTCGGGCTAAAAACCGATCACGGGGTACCAAACCTCAAGTTTTGTCAAAGACGGAGTTTGCGCCCAAAGCGGAGCACTTCTACACGTAAGCCGAAATAATGGTTGCACACAGGCCGGTTCGTGGAAAAATGGAAGAGCAGATTAGTCAACGAACGCAACGCCATCGACGAAGCGCTTTCAACCGAGCGGAGGCAACACCATGACCAACGAGACCATCGCGACCGAAACCACCGAAGCTGTCGGGGAATTCCCCATCGACGAGCTTCTGTCTGACGGCATCACCAACACGCCGCCGTCGTTCGTGCGAGCCATCCTGAAGGCGGCTTCCGATCCGGAGGTGACCTCGTTCGCCGGCGGTCTGCCCAACCCCATTTCGTTCCCGCAGGAAAAGCTGCTAGAGTCGATGCAGCGCGTGGTGGCCGAGCGCGGGCCGGAAGCCTTCCAGTACTCCGTGACCGCTGGCGTGCCCGAGCTGCGCGCCTGGATCGCCGATCGCTATAACCATCGCTTCGGCACCGACTACACCGAAGAGGACGTGCTTGTGACCACCGGCTCGCAGCAGGTGCTCGACCTTCTGGGAAAGGTGCTGCTCGACAAGGGCGACGGAGTTATCGTGGAAAAGCCCACCTACCTGGCCGCCATTCAGGCCTTCGCGCTGCAGCAGCCCGTCTTCCGCGAGGTTGAGCTGACCGAGGAGGGCCTAAACATCGACGAACTCAATGCGGCGCTCGATGCCGGCGCGAAGATGATCTACCTTATCCCGAACTTCCAGAACCCCACGGGCCTTACCTACACCGCCGAGAACCGCGAGAAGGTGCGCGCGGCGCTGGCAAGCCGCAACATCGTGGTAGTGGAGGACGACCCCTATGGCGAGCTTCGCTTCGAAGGCGAGTCGCTGCCCTACATCGGTGGCACGGCGCTGCCGCATGGCGTGGTCATGGGATCGTTCTCGAAGACGGTCACGCCGGGCTTCCGTATGGGATACCTCCTCACGAAGGACCACGACCTGCTGCGCGCCCTTAACACCGCCAAGGAGGCCGCCGACCTGCACACCAATGTGTTCGCCCAGTTCGTGGTGCTCGACTACCTGCGCCACAACGACTTGGACGAGCATCTGGTGAAGATCCGCGAGCTGTACCGAACCCAGGCCCGCGCGATGACCGACGCCATGGCCGAGTTCTTCCCCGCCGAGGTATCCTTCACCAAACCCCAAGGCGGAATGTTCCTGTGGGCCACGCTGCCCGAGGGCCTGAACACCATGGATCTGTTCCCGAAGGCCTTGGAGCGCAATGTGGCCTTCGTGCCGGGTGAGCCTTTCTACGCCCAGCCCGGTGCGTATTCCACTATGCGCCTGAACTTCACCAACGCCGACGCCGACACCATTCGCGATGGCATCCAGCGCTTGGGCGAGGTTATCGCCGCGGCGCTGTAAACCGTTTCGAAGGGGCACTCGCACCCTGTTCGTTTTCCGTATCTTCCGTAGGTGGCGACCTTGGTCGCCCCCTTTTTTTGTCATGCGAGCAAAACGCGCTCGCGAGGGCTGACCAAGGCCAGCCCCTACGGTGGGGACTGGGAGGGCAGGCCGAGGTCAGCCCCTACAGTGGGATGCGCGATAGGGGGGGGGATGCAGCGGGGAACGCGAGCTCTATCAGCTCGGTTGATCCTTCACGAAGGAGCCGACCGCGATGGCGGCCACAGCGCACAGCAGGCCGCCGATGGCCCACGCGAGCCAGAAGTACGGCGTCTCGTACTCGGGCACGAACAGCATGACCAAGCCGGCAATGGTCGCGACGATCATGATGCAGGCGCACAAGCCGCTGGTAAGCTGATCCTTGCGGCGCTTGCGTTCGATACGGGCGCGGGCACGCTCGATCTCCTCATCGGACGCCTCGGGCACGCCGAGCAGCGCGCAGATCTGCTCGTCGGTGTACATCGCGCGCAGGGCCGCCGCGTCGGAGTTCACAATGACTTTACCCTCGTCGCTTTCAGCAATCGCCTGCTCGCGCGCATCGTTGTAGTTGGCGATGTTCAGCCGGCCGAGCATCATGGAACCGTATACGATGCACCACACGCCGACCGCAATGAGCCCCATCATGAGCGCGGCCGCCTCGGTCTGAACAAATTCGCTCAAGGAGTCGGTCAAAGCCGTAAGCACGATGCCCGTAAAAACGAGCGCAATGCCCGCTACAAGCAGCCACGCGAAAAGACGCTGGGTGCGCTGACGATCTTCCACCGTGTAGAAATCCTGGATGAAGGGGTGGCTACGCTGAAACTCCGTATGTTGAAAAGCAGCTGTTACGATAAGGCCGAGACCGACGGCGATGCCCGCGAACAGGGGGATGAGGCTCGCGCCCGCAAGAGAGGGCGCTGTCGCCTCGGCCCAACCGGCCACGGCCATGAGAAGCGCCACACCGATGAGAATAGCGAACACGCCCCAGGCGATCTTCCATGCGAAGGCGCGCATGTGCTCATCGTAGCCGCACACATCTTGGGGCGGCCCACCGGCGGCCTCGCGCAGAACGGCGGCGCGCGCTTGCACAGCGGCCGTGGGCACGCTGGTCGTCAGATCGCCCTGCACAAGGTCGTCCAACGTCACGTCGAATATCTGGCACAGCTTCAGCAGCTTGTCCATTTCGGGATAGGACTTCTCGGCCTCCCATTTCGTGACGGACTGACGGCTGACGCCGAGCATGAGGGCCAGCTGTTCCTGGGTCATCGCATGGGTAGCGCGAAGATGTTGAAGGTTATCGCGGAAGCTCATGGTGGGCCTACTTTCTCTGAACGAGGGAAGACCGCTGCCCTGTGTCTTCGGGCTCCACGAAGGAGCCCGTGCCATCAGTCGTCGCCTTCCCCAAAGGACAAGTTCGGTTGATCAACAACGACCACTTTACCTGTCACTCAGGGTGCATTCTACCAACTTTCGGCATCAATTTTCGCAACGCACAAGCGCCTTCTGGTTGCAAACCCCAGGTCAAGCCTTTAGAGCAGCGCCGCAAGAAAAGCAGCAAGCGCACCCGTAGCAGAGCCGATGAAGGCACCGGCAACAACGTCGCGCGGAAAGTGCACGCCGCCGAGAACGCGGCAAACCGCGAGCGCACCGGCCGCGACCAGCAGCACGACGGCAACGGGCACGCTGGCCGCAAACCAGCTTGCCGCGATGGCGAAGGCCGAGAAAGCATGGCGGCTCGGAAACGATTCGCCCGCGCCATCGCGGACAATGAGCGGCGAAATCGCGCAGCGTTCGTAAGGGCGAGGCGCATTAAGACAACTCCGATAGGCGCTCACCGCCGCAAACCCCAGAGCAACCACGCCCGACAGGGGAGCAAGCTTCCACGGGTCGGTCGCACATGCCCATCCGAGCAATACGGCATAGGCCGCATAGAACACTCCTACGATGCCGCGGTTGAGAACGCGAAGGGCCCGCACAACGCCAGGACGGCTCCGCAAGGGAGCCGCCCATTGTTCGTAGCGTTGTTCGTAGCGTTGCTCGTCCATATCGCTGGCACCGTCTCCGCTTTTGGCTGACTCGTTTCCTAGAGTGTACAACGAAGTTTCGTCCAGCGCCGACGGCGGCAGCACTCTTCGGCGGGAAGCCTGTCGCCTTCCGGCCGTGCGGCTACTGTCGCCTCATGTTGCGAAGGGCCACCGCCGCGCCGACGGCGGCAAGGGCGCCAAGCAGAAGCGCGATGGAGAAGGCGATGTCGTTCTCGTCGCCCGTTTGGGGAAGAGCGAGCACGCCGTCCTCGGAAGCCGCCTGGGCCTCGGCGCGGGCGGCCTCATCGTCAGACGAACCCTCGACAACTTGGGTGTCGGAATTCGCCCCGCTCTCTGATGCCGCGTCTTCCTCCGGCGTGCCTGCGGGCTCCTTGTCGCCCGCAGAGTCGTCCGGAGCAGCATCGCCGTCCCCGTCGCCCGTCACCGGCCCTTCGGGGGCATCGTCTGGCGCCGGCGGCGCCACCTCGTCGGGAACGTCGGCCACATCGGCGCCAACCTCAACGTCGTCGGGCCGCACGGTAGGCCGGGTGTAAACCAGGTTGATCTCGTTTTTCGACGTATCCATACTCACGAACACGTCGTCGGGGTAGCTGCCCGCGTACGCCAGGCCATCGACCATATCGGTCTCCTCCGCCAGCTCGTCGCCTGTGAGCACCTCGGCGTACAACCCACGGTCGAGCACTTCGCTGCCCATCTTCGTGAACTCAACCATATGGTCGCCAACGTTTTCCACTATCGTGTTTCCGTACAGGGGCATGGCCGCCATGTTATCCAGCAGAGACGCCTCGTAATAATTCACCGTCACCTCGCTGGACTGGCGGATGTAGTTCATCTGGATAGCGTTTTCCGACGGATCTTCCGACACCGTCAGCTCGCGCGGCCAGCCGTCGAAAAAGGCGAAGCCCGGATGGGTGCCCACCTGATCCCACGCCCGAACGACATCGCCGGGCTTCAGGCCCTCCACCGTCGAAGTGCCAATCAGGCGCAGACCCGTAAGCTCGGGAACGCCCCAATCCTCGAAGGTGGGATCGTCGTAGTAAACCATCTCGAAGTGGTAAACCGTAACGGTTTGAGTGGCGTTCTCGTCACTCGCAGAACCACCCTCCTCGGCCATCGCCGGAAGCGGCGCCGCCGCGAGGGTCAGCGAGAGAACACCGACCAGAGCCATAGCGCCAAGAAGCCCCTTCAGCGAAGAGAAGGAGCGGGCGGCAAAATCAGCTAACAGTTTCACGTGAAAACTCTTTCCTCTTCAGTGCCGGCTCTCCGCCGGCGGCAAAGATCTCATCAATGTCTAGTGTTTTACTAGATTTATATGGAACTGTACCAAAATAGGGATAGCTATTCAACTACATATCCCCAGGAAAAGCGCGAGAATCTTCCGATTTCACACCTTAAACATTGATGATCTTTTCACATTGAATTTACTGGGTTCTGAAAGCTTTCTACGCTATAATGCGGGCGTCGTCTATCGATGCTGAATCCACCGACCGTCCACTGGCCGAGGAGAGGGGCTTTCATGCGCAGAAAAGATCGCGAGCAGAGCGAGGAGTTCGGCTGGGACGTGCTTGAGACGTGCCCCTACGCCGTGCTCTCGACAACCGACGATGCGGGGCTCCCCTACAGCATTCCCGTGTCGGCGGCCGTGGCAGGCGGCGCCATTTACTTCCATTCAGCCAAGCACGGCACGAAGTCGAAGCTTCTGCGCGCGCACCCCGCCGTGTGCCTCGTCGGCGTGCGCGATGTGGTGCCGTTGCCCGAGGCGTACTCCACCGAATACGCCAGCGCCATCGTGCGCGGAACCATCGCCGAAGTGACCGACGATGCCGAGCGCGTGACCGCCCTGCAAGCCATCGCCAAGCGCTATGCCGGCGAGAATCTCGACCACTTCAAGGAGGCGCTGGCCGAGGAGCTGCCGCGCACGCTCGTGTGGAAGATCACGCCGAGCGAGCTGACCGCCAAGGCACGCCTGCCCGAATAGAGGCCACGAGGATGCAAGCCGGGGCGCGGGTCGCGGGCCGAGATACGCGATCTGGAGCATAGCCGTGGCGCGCTGGGCGGGGGCGGGCAAAGGCGCCCCATACTTTTCGGCAATTCCCGTCCGCAGCCGTACCCGAGCGGCGTATGATGGATTCACTGCGCGGCAAGAGCCGCGCCGATGTCTGATCTGAGGAGGAAACCGTGCAAATCATCGAAGACAAAGTGTACGCGTTCTCGAAGGACAATCCGCCGTGCTACACCGCCCAGCCAGGCGAGGTGCTGCAGTTCAACACGCTCGACTGCTTCTCCGGGCGCCTAACCGACGAGACCGTCACCATGAAGGACATGGACTTCTCCTACAACATCACCAACCCCGCTGCCGGTCCGGTGTACGTGGAAGGCGCCGAGGTGGGCGACGTGCTTGTGGTGGACATCTACGACATCCAAGTCGCCGACGAGGGCACCATCGCCACCGACGACCACTGCGGGCCCTTGTTCGAGGGCACCGACTACCGCACGAAGAAAATCAAGATCGAGGGCGGCATGGCCGACTTCAACGGTGTGCGCTTCCCCATCAATCCCATGATCGGCGTCATTGGCACCGCGCCGGCCGAGGGGGCGCCCGCCGACGGCTTTGTGGGCAACTACGGTGGGAACATGGACAACAAGCTCATCACCAAAGGCACGCGCCTCTACTTCCCCGTGCGTGTCCCCGGCGCGCTTTTGCAGATGGGCGACGTGCACGCCACCATGGGCGATGCGGAGCTGTGCGGCACGGGCATCGAGATCGCCGCGCAAATCACGGTGCGCGTGAACGTGCTGAAGAACCTCGAGCTGCACTGGCCCGTGCTGGAGACGTTCGGCCCGGCAGGCAAGTGGTACGTGAACGCCAGCGCCCAGGAGTACAACGAGGCGCTCATCTGCGCGTCGAAGGAAATGCAACGTTTGCTCATGAACATCACCGGCTGGGATGCCGTGGAAACCTACATGTACATGTCGGTGCAGTCCGACGTGGAGATCAGCCAAGGTTGCAAGCCCTGCGAAGTGCAACTGTCCCTGCGCATCGGCACCCCGAAGCTGACCGAGTTCCCGCCGCTGGTGGGGTAGGCGTTCCCCTGCCCGCGCCGCAGCGGCGCCGCGGTGCCATCACCGCCGTCGCCGCTCTGCTCGAGAAGCCGCCTTCCCAGGCGGCTTCTTTTTGGTCTCCATGCCTTCTCCCTTGGCGGAATACGGGCCGCTTACGCTTCATAATGCTGTGCAAAATGGTAAACTATGGCCGCGCAAAAGCGCAGGAAAGGGGAATCGCCCGACCCGTGTTGGGAGGGATCACGGGCCGCACGATTCACGAGGAGAAGACTTGGAAGGGATAGAGAGGAGACGTCTATGTCACAACCCATCCAAGAGCCGACTATCGGCCTCGGCGAGGACATCGAGGCTTTCGGCTACAAGCAGGAGCTGAGGCGCGGCCTTCAGCTTCACGACGTCGTTCTGTACGGCGTTTTGTTCATGGTGCTCATCGCACCGCAGTCCATCTGGGGATCGCTACAGGTTGATTCCGGTGGCCTGACCCCGCTCGTGTACATCATCGGATTCGTTGCCATCAGCTTCACGGCCCTGAGCTACGCCGCGATGTCCAGCAAGTTTCCCATCGCGGGCTCGGTGTACTCCTACGTGCAGCGCGCCATCAACCCGCATGTGGGCTTCATGTCCGGTTGGCTCATCTTGCTGGACTACATCCTGGTGCCCTCGCTTCTGCTGGTCATGGTCGCCAACTGGGGAACCACCCTCGTTCCCGGCTCGCCTTGGTGGCTTTGGGTGGTCGTGTTCATCGCTTTCAACACGTTTGTGAACGTGCGCGGCATCACCATGTCGAAGGGCGTTGACTGGATCATCTTCGCCGTGGAGATCCTGGCGCTCATCGTGTTCATTGCTGTGGGCTGCATGTATGTCTCCGGCGGCGGCGGCTACGGCGAGTTCTCCACCGAGCCGTTCTACAAACCCGGCGAGGTCGACCTCCACTTTGTGGCCACGGCCGTATCCCTGGCCTGCCTGTCGTTCCTCGGTTTCGACGGCATGTCCACCCTGGCCGAGGAAACCTACAAGCCCGAGAAGAACATCGGCAAGGGCATCCTCATCGCGCTGTGCATCATGATCGTCGTGTTCGTGGCTCAGACTTATGTGGCCGCGCTCATTCTTCCCGACTGGGCGAACACCGATCCCGACATGGGCTTCTTCGACGCCTGCTACGCTGCCGGCGGTCTGCTGCTGCAGAACTTCATGCTGGTCATCAACATCGTCGCCATCGGCATCGCCAACATCATGAACGCCCAGATCGCCTCTTCGCGTCTGCTGTTCTCCATGGGCCGCGACGGTGTGCTGCCCCGCGTGCTCGGCAAGGTGCATCCCAAGTACCAGACCCCCTGGGTGGCCGCTATCTTCCTGGGCGCGTTCTCGCTGGTCCTCACTCTGACCGCCGGCCAGTTCGGCGGCATGACGGTGCTCGCCCCCATGGTCAACTTCGGAGCGCTGGCCTCCTTCATCGTTTTGAACTTCGGCGTGTTCTGGTACTTCTGGTGCAAGGAGAAGCAGCGCGGCGGAAAGGCCGTTCTGCGCTACCTCATCTGTCCCTGGATTGGCATTCTTATCCTGATCTACGTGTTCACCGGCTTCGATCTACTCACCTACGGCGTGGGCGTCAGCTGGTTCATCGTGGGCCTCATCATTGCCGCGGTCATTTCCAAGGGCTTCAAGGAAGTGCCCGACGCCTTTAAGAACCTGGAAGTGTAGGCGGCGTTCCTGCAGATCCAGCAACTTTGCCTGCCGTAGCGCACGGCATCTTTCGAGCCCCCGGCCATGTCGGGGGCTCTTCTTGTATACTAGGCTCAGCCTCGAAACTCCCATCTATTTCCGATGAGCTGACCAGGGGGTTCGTTACATTTTCCCAGGTCAAATAAGTAAATAGAAATCGGAAATAGATGGAAATAGATGGGGGTTTCGAGGGACGAACAAGAAATAGATGGGGGTTTTGAGAGAACTCAATACCTCTGGACGCGCGAAATGATGGAATCAGTTTGCTGGTCCTTGCGGAAAGGAAAGGGGAGGATTCCCATGAAGATCGGTTTCATCGGATTAGGAAACATGGCCACGGCCATTATCGGAGGCCTGCTGCGCGAGGACACAACGCTCAACAGCGAAGACGGCAACGCGACTGTGATCACCGCCGCCAACATCATCGGCTCGGCCAAGACCGAGGCCACGCGGCAGAAGCGCGCCG
This sequence comes from Adlercreutzia sp. CNCM I-6207, assembly GCF_977072305.1. NCBI lineage: Bacteria > Bacillati > Actinomycetota > Coriobacteriia > Eggerthellales > Eggerthellaceae > Adlercreutzia > Adlercreutzia sp. CNCM I-6207. The sequence goes on along the minus strand of NZ_CDRVLZ010000003.1, from coordinate 51,690 downwards.
AGCAATTCGGCATCGCCGTCACCGCCAGCAACCGCGAAGTTGCCGAAGCGGCCGATGTGCTGGTGCTCGCTGTGAAGCCCCAGTTCTTTCCTGAAGTGATCGCCGAGATCCGCGACGCAGTGAGCGAAAACACCCTGGTTATCTCCATCGCCGCCGGTCTCACACTCGAGCGCATCGCGGGCCTTTTCGACCGCAACGTTACCGCCATGCGGCTCATTCGCTGCATGCCGAACACCCCGGCCCTCGTGAACGCCGGGTGCACCGCCGTCGTACCGGGGCCCGGCGCAACGGAAGCCGACGAAGCGCTCTGCCTACGGCTCATGGAAAGCTTCGGCCGGGCCATCGTCATTCCCGAACGGCTGATGGATGCCGCAAGCGCCACGGCCGGCTCCTCCCCCGCCTTCGTCTTCATGTTCATCGAGGCCCTGGCCGATGGCGCCGTGGCCGCCGGGATGCCCCGCGCGCAAGCGTACGAATTCGCCGCGGCGGCCGTCGCCGGATCGGCCCAACTCGTGCTGGAAACCGGGCGTCATCCGGGCGACCTGAAGGATATGGTCTGCTCTCCGGGCGGCACCACCATCGAGGGCGTGCGGGCCTTGGAAGAAGGCGCTTTCCGCGCATCGGTCATGAATGCCATCTCAGCCTGCGTGGAAAAGGCGAAAGCCCTCTAGCCACCGTTCAAGCCGTGCAGACTGCGTGGAATTGCGTAGCAACCCAGGAACAGTTCGGCTGTGCAGGGTTCGCGCCCGCTTTTCCTTGCCTTATTATGAAGGGCCAATCGCGTTACGGAAGGGCTCTCCCGAAGCAGAGCAAGGCGCCCTTTCGAAATGCCTCTTTGCTCCTCGTTGAAAGGTTTTGCCATGAGGAAACATATTCGCACCTCCCTTACCCTGCTTATAGTGGCCCTCGCCGCCGCAAGCATTATGCTCATTCTGCCCGGCTGCGCCGGCGGCTCCAACGACTCGCCTGGCAAACCCGATGCCGTGGGCAATCGCTCTGCTGACGGAGCAAGCGAGGCGACCCAGGGCGACGTCGTCAGCACGGCCATGGTTGCCTACGCCAACGGCGATCAGGTGCTTTTCGTCGACCAGGAGACGCAGACTCCCTACATTCCTACGGAAATTGATGATGCGACCATCATCGTCGACGGGCAGCAGACTGACGAAGAGGCCTTGGTGGCGGGTAATATCGTGCAGGTCACGGGCAACGGCATCATGCTGGAAAGCTACCCGGGGCAGTATCCTGGCATCACTAAAGTCGAAGTCATAGAAACCGGCAGCCCCGCCGACGCCGAGCAGTACGCCGACATCGTGGACACCGTGTTCGCAGCGCCCGACCAAAGCCAGGTACCCGTCGGCAGCCTCAGTTACAAGACGGATCAGGCCGACACCTCCGTCGTTTTGAACCCCTACGAGTTCGATTGGCAGTGGCAAACGGAAGACGGCCAAACCAGCACGTCCCAGGTTGACGGCTCCGCCGCTGATGGAAACGGAACCCTGAACGAAACGATCGTCGATGCGCGCATCCCTAACGCTGTCGATGCATTCGTCGCTTTCTCAGTGAATCCCACGTCATTGGAAATCGAGCGTCGGCCCCTGGTGAAGGGCGAAACCGCCAAGATTGACCCGCAGAGCGATGGCGAGGACGTACCTTGCACCTTGGGCGACGACGGCACTGCGGCCCTGCGCATCGAGCCGAACTACCTCTACGAGGTGAAGGCGACGTTCCCCCAGGGCGAGGCCGAGTACGCGTTCTACACCATAGACTAACTCGTCCCATTCAAATAACAGCGGCCCGGCTGAATCCCCCAAACAGGGGGACAGTCGGGCCGTCGTCGTGCTCACCGAGAAACCGGCGTTAGTCGAGACGCCGTAAGGCCGCTTGGCTCTTGCCGCCGCGTTTGGCCACATAGAGGGCCTCATCAGCTACCTGATATAAGTCATCGAAGGTGACGGAGGTGCGCGTACAGACCACAGCGCCGATCGAGACAGAAGGCTGCAAGTCTTCGGGCATGTCAGCCGGACGCGGATTGCGCGCATAAATGCCACCGGAGAGCTGGGCGAGCACGCGCTCCAACGCCGGCCCTGGCACGAGGCCTGCAGCGAACACGGCAAACTCGTCACCGCCGAGGCGAGCCACGACATCGTCCTTGCGCATGTTGCGCCCGAGGAACGCGGCAATCTCTTTCAGCACGCGGTCGCCCTCCGGATGGCCGAAGCCATCGCTCACTTGCTTGAAGTTGTCCACATCCACGAGGAAGAGGCTGCAACCGTGCGAGCAATCCTCGCTGGCCAGGGCCTTCTCGATGCGCGCCATAGCCGCCTCGCGGTTGAAAACGCCCGTGAGCCCATCCAGCTCGGCCTTCTTCCGCAGCGTGGCCTCGCGCATAACCATATCGTGGGTGTCCAGAAGACGACCCACATGGCGAACGGGACAACCGACGCCGTTGAACAGCACGAAAGACTGGTAGCGGCACCAGATGGGGTCGCCCTCCGCATTGGGCAGCGAGGTTTCCATATCGATGAAGTCGCCTTGCGCAACGATGTCGCGGATGCGCTCGATGTCGTGCACCTCCAGATCGATAGAGCATTCTTTGTCGCAACGCTTCTGCAAAATGAGGTCGTCCGACTGCGGCTCGCGGTTGAACCGCACCTCGAAATCGCCGAAGATCTCGCCGGTCTGTGCCTGGCAGTCGATATCGAAAATGACGTCGCGCGAGAGCACCGTGAGCATTTCCACCCGCTCTTCAGCCCGTTCCAGTTTGCGCTGATAGCTCATCTTCTCGGTGATGTCGATGATGGTGACGTAGAACCAGGCCTGACCCTCGTCGTCCACCACGTAGCGGCCGCGGTCATCCACCCACACCTCAGCGCCGTCGGGACGGTTCAGCCGGTAGGTGACTGCGTCAGTGTTGCCACACTTGATTTGAGAGGTTATCTCCTCGGTGACCCGCTGACGATCGTTCGGGTGCACCATGCCGATGAAGCTGTTGCCCGTAATGGAGCAGAACTCTTCGTAGGTGGCGCAGCCGAACAGCTCCAGCACGTCGCGGCTTACGTAGTCGATCGTGCCGCCCTCGTCATCGGCGCGATAGCGAAACAGGCCTCCGGGAATGCGGTCGAGGAACTCCTGGGATACCTCATCTTCAATCGTGCACCCGTCATGAGAACCGAGCTTGCCCTCGGTCACCCGATGAAAGACCGTCATAACCAGCCCCCTACGTACCTCTTACCAATGGGAAGCCGCCAGCCGCGACCCCCACGTCTCATTGCTCCCCCACGATCATACCACCGCCGGTGCCTCTGGAAACCCCTTGCTGCAACAACTCCCCCCTCATATGTAATTATTTGCTGCGAGAAGAGGAGCCAGCGGCGCACGCTATCGCCAGCCCACGGCGAACATCACCGCTTCGAGAAGCGCTGCTATACTGACGACGCAGTATTGACGGGGCGCCCCTTAAGCGTGCCCCTTTCGATAGGAGAACCTTATGCGCTATCTCATCGCCTCCGACATCCACGGCGCGCTACCGGCAGCCGAAGCGCTTATGACTCGCTTTCACGAAGAAGGCGCCGACCGACTGCTGCTGCTTGGCGACCTGCTGTACCACGGCCCGCGCAATCCCCTGCCCGAAGGCTATGCGCCGGCCGAGGTGGCGAAGCTGCTGAACGGATACGCCGACCGCATTACAGCCGTGCGTGGTAACTGCGATGCCGAGGTGGATCAGATGGTGCTGGACTTTCCCTGCCTGGGCGATTACGCGCTGGTGGTGGACGCAGACACTACGCTGATGCTCACCCATGGGCATCTGGATTTGTCGCGGGTTGTCGCAGGGCTTCCCGCAGGGTCGTTCGTGCTCTCGGGCCACACCCACGTGAAGGGCATCGGGCCGGAAGTGGCACCCGCATTCGTGAAGGACGCCGGGGCCGCAGAATCCGGCAGCAAAGAAGGAGCAGCCGAAGCCTGCCCCGCGCTGTCCGCACAGCCCTCAGTCACCTTCGTCAACCCCGGCAGTATCGGCCACCCCAAGGACGGTTCCGCCAGCTATGCCGTCTGGGATAATGGCACTGTGGAGCTGCGCCCGCTCTTCGGTTGAGAAGGGCTGACCAAGGTCAGCCCCTACAGGTAGAACAACGGCAGGCAGTATCGGCGCCGTCGGAGATCATCAACGAAAAGGGCCCCGTTGCTGGGGCCCTTCGAAGTTATGGTGGTCGGAGGGGGACTTGAACCCTCGGCACGCGGATTTTCAGTCCGCTGCTCTACCAACTGAGCTACCCGACCGGATACGCGGAAACGGTTTCCGTTTCGACGCGAGCATATATTCTAGCGGGTATTCCTCCCAGACGCAAGAACTTTTTTATTTATGTTGGGTTCTGAGTCAATGAGCCAAGGAGACGGTTCTTCTGACTCAGTTTACGCCACGAAGGCGACGAGGGTGCCGAGGGCGATGAAAGGGGCGAAGGGCATGGTGCCGGCGAGGAGGGAATCGCGGTCGTGCTCGGTGGCAACCTCCCGAATGGCGCCGCTTAAGAAAGGCTCACTGACAGAAGGCACTCCAGTGCCAGCATGATCGGCGCTGCCGGAAGCGCCCGTGTTGCGATCGTGGCGCCTTCGCCCCATCACTCGGCGGCCAATCTCGCGGCCAAACACATAGGCGACACTGAGCACGCACGCCGCCAGCAGGCAAACAACCCCGCGCTCCAACCCGAGAAACAACCCGAGCACGGCCATGAGTTTGATATCGCCGCCGCCGAAAGCCTCCTTGCGCCGAACAAGCTCATAGACCGTCGTCAGCACGAGCAAGCCCCCGCCGAGCACCACAGCGCCTAAGATGCCGCTCGCAAAGGAGATGCCTCCGATTTCCAGGCCGGGTGGTACTAGCACATCGGGCGCGGGCCCGAGAAACTCAGCCCGGAAACCCAAGCCCATGTGCGCTCCCGCAAACCCAAGCACCACGCGCCAAGCCAGCCACAGAAGCCCCAGCGCGCCGGCCAGCACATTGGGCACGCGCCGCGACCGCACATCGATAACGGATACGACGGCTAGCAGACCCAGCACGAGGGCGTATGTGACCAGCGTTATGACGGAAACATAAGTCATCGGCGCCGTTTATTCCTCCGAAGCCACGGCTTGAGTGCCATCGAGAATCGCCGAGGCCGCTTCTTCCCGAGCAATCTCCGCCGCGACAGCGTCGGCCGATGCCGGCTTGGCCCCCACGGTCCCGCAATCTTTCCCGTCGCCGAAGATAAGCTCGCGCTCCTCTCCGGTGAGCGCCGCGCGAGCCTGATCGCGCAGGTTGTTCACGCCGATGAAGAACTGGCGCATCATGACCACCACCAGGTAGCGGCCCTTCGGCGTCAGCGTCAGCTCGTCGGCGTTGTCGGTGGCGAAAGCCCCACACGCGCGCATGAAGCCCATTTCCACGGGCAGACCGCGTTCCACCGACATACCGAAATCGCGCTCGAACTGGCGCTTATCAAGACGCAGACCGAACAGCTGCATCATAAAGCGGTAGCGCATGCGGTCGCGCAGCGAGAACGTGGTCTTGCCCATCATGGACATATGCCCCGCCTCGATGGCCGTGTTGTACTCGCGCACCGAGAACGTGTTCACGTACAAATTCTCGCCCAGATAGGTGATGCCGCCACTGCCGATGGCCGGGTACTCCTCGTAATCGACCACGTACTCGTCGATCATGGCGTCCTCGCCGGCCGCACCGGTGCCGCGGCGGTTGAACGTCCAGGCGCTGCCCAACTCGAACAGGCCCGGCTGCCCGCCAGGCAAATCTCCCAGCAGCAGATCGCAGATGATCTCGTAGAAGCGGCGCTCGCGGTTGTAGTCAACCTTGCCCACCGTGGCAGCGAGCGAGCGCTGCACCGACGGCGAGGCCATCAGCGGATAGAATGTCGTCTGGCTCGCGCCGGAAGCCACCACCATCTCAATGTCGTGAATGAGCGTGTCCTCGGTTTGCGCCGGGAAGTTGAAGATCATGTCCGCGTTCATCGAGGTGAAGTACGGGCTCGCCTCCTGAATGCGCTCGAGAATCTCCTGACCGCTGCCGTACTTGTCGTAGCGATCCATTTGGCGCAGCAGATCGTCGTCGAAGGACTGCACCCCCACAGAAAGGCGCTGCACGCGTCCTTTCAACTTCTCCAAATACTCGTGGGTGAGGTGATTCGGATTCGTCTCGCTAGAAACTTCCTTGATCGAGAACAGGTCGCGAGCCATGTCGATGGTCTCGCACAGCTCGTCGATCATGATGGTGGGCGTGCCGCCGCCGATGTAGACAGAATCGAAATCGTAGCCAAGATCTTTCAACATGCGCATCTCGCGTCGCATGTTCTGGAAGTAGGGCTTCGCGCGATCCTCGCGGAAGGGGAAGCGATTGAAGGAACAGTAGGGGCACAGACGCTCGCAGAACGGCACATGCATGTACAGCATGTAAGGCTGACCCGGGTTGGGCGAGGGCATGAACGCCTCGTCGCAGGGCTTAAGCTGCAGGTAGTTGGCCGTGCAAGCCTCCACCACCTTGGAAAGCATTCGTTCTGAAAGCATATCGTGCGTTCCTTCTTTCTTGGCTGATCGCCATGCTTGAGGAAGGCAGACCAATGTCTGCCCCTACGGGTTCTATTCCTGGCATTGAACCTTTAGAAGGTTCCTACTCGTCCCAGGCAGATCGGCCCTGCAAAGCTTTCTTGCCGATATCGTGACGGAACATCTTGCCTTCGAAGTTGATGAGATCGCAGGCCTCGTAGGCACGCTCGCGAGCCTCTTCGAAGCTGTCGCCCTTGGCCACCACGTTCAGCACGCGGCCGCCGTTGGTGAGCAGCTCGCCGTCGTAGTTGCGGCGGGTACCCGCGTGGAAGACCGTCACGCCGGGCAGCTCCTCGGCCTCTTCAATACCCAGAATGACCTTGCCCTTCTCGTAAGCGCCCGGGTACCCCTCACTGGCAAGCACCACGGAAACAGCCCAGTCGTCGGACCACTCCAGCTGCACGTCCTCGGGACGTCCCTCGGCCACGGCGAGCATGACCTCAACCAGATCGCTTTCCAAGCGGGGCAGCACAACCTGCGTCTCGGGGTCGCCGAAGCGCACGTTGAACTCCACGATCTTCGGGCCTTCGGGGGTCAGCATGAAGCCGCCGTACAGCGTGCCGCGGTAGTCGCTGGTAAAGGGAGCGACGGCCGTGGCAGCGGCCGCTTTCTCCATGATGGCCACCATGGCGGCCATCTCCTCATCGGTGACGATGGGCACCGGCGAGTACACGCCCATGCCGCCGGTGTTGGGGCCCAAGTCGCCATCGTAGGCGCGCTTGTGGTCTTGCGCCGGAGCCATGGGGAACGACTGCCCGGCCGTGACGAAGCACAGAAGCGAGCACTCGGGGCCCGTCATGCACTCCTCGATAACCACCGTGGAGCCGGCATCGCCGAAGGCGCCGTCGAAGCAGGCGCGCACGGCAGCCTCGGCATCTTCCACAGTTTCGGCCACCACAACGCCCTTGCCCGCCGCCAGACCGTCGGCCTTGATGACGATGGGAGCGCCCTGCTCGCGCACGTAGGCAAGCGCGGCGGCCTCGTCGTCGAAGCGCCCGTAAGCGGCCGTGGGAATGTCGTTGGCTTCCATGAACGCCTTCGAATAGGCCTTGGAGCCTTCCAGCTGAGCCCCGTCGGCGTTGGGCCCGAATACCGGGACACCGTCGGCGCGTAGCAGATCGGCCACGCCATCGACCAGCGGCGCCTCGGGGCCGATGACCACAAGCCCGATGTTGCGCTCATGCACGAAGCTCAGCAGCGCCTCGCCGTCGGCGATATCCAGGTCGACGTTCTCGGCGATTTCCGCCGTGCCGCCGTTGCCCGGCGCCACGTACAGCACGTCGGTGTTCGGAGACTTCTGCAGCGCCCACGCGATGGCATGTTCGCGCCCACCCGAACCGATCAGCAGAATGTTCACGTTCGTTCCTTTCCTCGCTTTGCAGCAAGTTGTTTCTTAGCGTAGGGCGCGTCCCCCCGGGAGGGGTGCCGCGCGCAGTTATGCGAAGTGCGCCCCACGATTCCGCGAGCCGGAATCGGATGAGCGCATTTCGCATCTGTCTGAGCACGGCACCCCTCTCGGGGGGACGCGCCCGGACAGCAGGTAAAAGCTACTCGTCCCTCAACCAGGACATGCGGATAATCGTCTGGTCGCGATCAGGCCCGACGGAGATGATGCTCATGGGCACGCCGCACACCTCTTCCAAATACTCGATGTACTTGCGCGTGTTCTCCGGCAGCTCCTCGTAGGTGCGGCAGCCGGTGATGTCCTCGTCTTTCCAGCCGGGCAGCTCCACGTAAATGGGCTTCGCGTGATGCAGCACCGATTGCTGCATGGGGAAGTAGTCGTAACGCACGCCGTCGCACTCGTAAGCCACGCACACCTTGATGGTGTCGAAGGCCGAAAGCACATCCAGCTTCGTGAGGGCCACATCGGTGAGCCCGTTCACCTCGGCAGCGTAACGCCCGATGACGGCATCGAACCAGCCGCAGCGGCGCTTGCGGCCCGTGGTGACACCGAACTCATGACCGGCGGCGCACAGAAGCTCGCCGTCCTCCGCGTCCTGGCCGGTGCCGCCGTTCTCGGGGAACTTCAGCTCCGTGGGGAAGGGGCCCTCGCCCACGCGAGTGACATAGGCCTTCTGGATGCCGAGCACGCGGTCGATGGCCTTGGGGCCGACGCCGGTACCCGTGGAAGCGCCGCCCGCGCAGCAGCTGGAAGACGTCACGAACGGATAGGTGCCATGGTCGATGTCGAGCAGCGTGCCCTGAGCGCCTTCGAAAAGAATGGACTTCCCATCGCCCAGCGCCTCGTTCAGCATATGGGCCGACTCGCACACATAGGGAGCCAGAATGCGCGCGTAAGGCAGGTACTCGTCGCAGATCTCCTCCACCGTGTAGGTGTGCAGACCGTAAATCTTCTCCAAGATGGGGTTCTTCTGGGCCAGCACCGCCTCAAGCTTCAGGCGGAAGATCTTCTCGTCCAGCAAGTCCTGCATGCGGATGCCCTTGCGACCCATCTTGTCCTGGTAGCAGGGGCCGATGCCGCGTTTGGTGGTGCCGATCTTCTTGTCGCCGAGGCTCTTCTCGTCGGCGCCATCGAGATCCTTGTGGTACGGCATGATAAGGTGCGCGTCGTTGGAAATCTTCAGGTTCTTGCAGGAGATGCCCTCGGCCTCAAGCATGGCCATTTCCTTCACGAGCACGCCCGGGTCTACCACGACGCCGTTGCCGATGACCGGCACGGCGTTCTCGTACATGACCCCGGAGGGCATCAGGTGCAGCGCCAGCTTCTTGTCGCCGTGAATGACGGTGTGGCCGGCGTTATTGCCTCCCTGGAAGCGCACCACGTAATCGTAGTCGCTGGCGATGAGGTCGGTGATCTTACCCTTGCCTTCGTCGCCCCACTGGGCGCCGACGAGCACTGTGCTGGGCATCTTCAAGTCCTTTCGACGTTGGGCGGGGAATGCCCTGAAAACGACATTCCGCAAGGGCTCAGTATACCAGCCGCACAGGCTAATGCTTCGGAATGGAGGGCTTCGTGCTAAGATTTACGGAGTTAAGACGCTTCCGCTTGCGAAGGACCCTACATGACCGACAACCAGCCACCGCGCCGCACGCCCCCTGCGGCAGATCCTCCCCTGGGCACGCCCGAGGGCGATCGGGCCTTCGTAAGGCGCACGGCACTGCGACGCCTGCAGCGCAACCGGCGCATCTTCAGCATCGTTGTGGGGATTCTGCTCGTGCTGTCCTTCGTGGTCTTTCTGGTGACTGAGTTCATGCAGCCACACCCGTTTAACCTATAAGTTGATCACCGTCGCCGGGCGTCCTGATTGCTTCGCGGTCTTCTTCAAGGCCCTCGCGACCCCTTCGTGACAGGTGAAGAGAATGACCTGGCGCTGCTCCGACAGTTCCACCAAAGCGCGGGCGGCCCCCAGCCGGCGCTGCTCGTCGAAATTCACGAGAATGTCGTCGGCGAGGATGGGAATGGCCCTCCCCACGTTATCGGCGCAGGTAAGAAGCGCAATACGCAGGGCCAGGTACAGTTGCTGGCACGTGCCGAGGGACAAATGCACCGGCTGGCGCGTGCGCCCGAGGGCGTCGGCTACCTCCAGAGTGCCCTCGCGCGTAAGGCTCACGCGAGTCCACCGCCCTTCGGTCATGAGGGACAGCAACCGGCTCGCCCGCAGATACACCTCTGGCTGGCGCTTCGATTCCCAGGTGGCAATGGCCGCCTCCAGCATGTGCTTGGCTAGAAGCAATCGCGCGAAATCGGTGCGCGCCTCTTCCAAGCGCGTGGTCACTTCCTGCACCTCAATCTTGATGCGATCGAAGTCGCGCTCCGTTTCGGCTTGGGCGAGGACAGCGACCAACTCCCCTGCTCGCTGGTTCATGGACTCCAACGCCTCAATGAGCCCCGTGCGCTGGCGAACGCGCCGCTCGAGCTCCTCCTCGACATCGCCTACCCCGCTTTCAGGCGACAATCCGGCGCGCTGAAGCGCCGCCGCTCGTTCAGAGGCGATTTCCTGAAGGCGATGCTCGGCATCCGCTCGCCGAGCCGCTGCCGCTTGCTGGCGCTGGCGACACAGCGCCATGGCCTGTCGCGCCTCGCGGGCCTCGTCAAGAAGTGCCCGGGCCTGGCGCATCGACCCTTGGGCCTCGCCCAGCCCTTCCTCATCCAGCGCCTCGCGTACCTGCGCAGACACCGATTCCTCCTCAGCCTGGCACACTTCAAGTTTCTTCTTATCCTGGATCATCACCCAATGGGCGTCGTCGAAACGGGCCTTGCGGGCGCCTTCCTCCTTGTTAGGCCGGAACAACAGGGCGAAGCCGCCGGTGGCCATAAGCGCCGCGAAGACGGAGAGGAGAAACCCGATAGCCATATAGCTGAGGGCACCGCGGGCGCGGCCCTCGATGAAAAGAGGGACGCCCAGAAGAAACAGCACCGCGGGAATGACCACGCAGAATGCCACCTGAATGCGCCTCTTCGATCGCTCGCTGCGGCGATCGGCCTCATCGTCGGCCGTTTCCTGCAGCGCCTCGTACACCGCCACGGAAGACGTGTAGTTCGCGCGAGCCACCTCCACGGCATGGGCCTGCCGCGATTGGCGGGTCGCGAGGTTTTCCAGACGGTCGCGCAAGGCCCGCTCGTCGGAGGCCGTCAGACGGGCGAGGCGGCGCCCGCAGGAGCGCTCGTGAAGTTCGTAGTTGTTGGCTGCCTCTTCCTCGCTCTTGGCCAGCCGGGCGATATCCCCCTTAAGCTTGTCGCGTTCGGCATCCAGAGCCGCCAGAGAACTTTTGGCCATGGTGAGCGCCTCAATCATGCGGTTGGCCTCTTCCACCCGCTCTCCCATGGCGGCGCGCTCGGGCTCCAGCTCGTGCAGCTCGCGATCTTGGGCGCGATAGGCATCGGCGACATCAGCCGCGCTTTGCTGCTCGGCGCGCAGGGCGTTGCGCCGGGCCAGAAGCTGGGGGATCGACTGCTCGGCCGAGGCGGCGCGGGAGGTGAATGCCGCCAAGCGCTCGTTCACATGAGCGAGGGCGTGGGCCGGCGACGAGCCTGTGCCCGAACCAGCCGTCAGCAACTTCGCCGTCGTGTCCGTCGTGTTGCGCAGCGAGCGCAATTCATCGCTGTTCAGGGAAAACATCGTACGATAGGTGTCCTTGTCGATGTCTTCCACCAGGAAGGTGTCTCCCTGCAGGCCGTCGGCGTTGCGGGCGCGGGAAAGCACGAATGTCTCCTCGTCTTCCCTCGCGCTCGCGCTCGCGTCCGCCCCCGCCGACCGCGCGAAAAGCAGCGAGCCCGCTCGCTCGGCCCCCTCGGGCTTGTAGGTGTTCCGGTTTCCTCGAGCCTCTTCCCAACCGAACAGCACGCCGCCCACAAAGGAGGCCACCGTCGTCTTGCCCGCCTCGTTGGCGCCCAGGACAATGTTCATACGATCGCCGAAGGGCCCGACCACGGTATCGTGAAAGCGGCCGAAGCGCTCCAAGTGAATAGAGCGAAGGTAGATGCGCGGCTCGGTCATCGGTCGTCGCCCCCCTGCAGCAGCAAGTCGAGCACAAGCCGGGCAGCCTCGTCCGTGAGCTGACGCGCCTTCTTCTCGGAAAGCGCCGCCGTAAGGGGAACGTTGCGCGCGAGGTATTCTTCCTGTAAATAGTCGATCTGCCCTTCGACATCCTCGGAGAGCCGATCAACGGTGCGAAGAAACACCGCTGGGAACAGCCCCTCGGCGCGCAACGCCTCTTCATCGATGGGAGCCGTTGTCTCGTCGATGAGACTATCGCAGTAGAATTCCGAGTACGCATCGTTCAAAGAGGCGCGCACCTCTTCCAGCACCCCGGGGCGGCCGAGCACCTCGTGAAGGGAGGTCGCTCCGGTGAGAATGATGCGCGACACCATCATCTCGCAGGAGGCGTCGCCGTTGACCGCGAACAGCTCCCGCATGGTTTTGGACACCAGAGCCGGAATGTTCGTGCAATCGGAGACGTCGATGCGAACCTTTTCCCACACCACCGAGGCCGTGGGAATGAAGCTCACCTTCGGCGGCGCGTCAACCGCCAGCGTGACGAGGTTAACACCGCGCGGACCCGTTTCGCGCACATCGCGCCCTTGAATGCAGCCGGAAAACGCAATGCGCGGCGCGCGCTCGTCGTTGACCCACCGCTTGTGAATATGCCCGAGTGCCCAGTAGTCGAACCCGGCGCGCAGCAATGCCACGGGGTCGGTGGGAGCCTTCACAGGATCGAACGTAAGCCCGGTGTGCAGCACGCCCACCGCAAAAGACGCCTCGGCGGTGCGCGGGCCCAGCGCCCGAATGGCGGCGGCGCGGGTGATACCCTCGGCGATGTTCTCGTTGGGCGACCACACCTTGTTCGGGTAGCCGCGGCCTCCGATGACCGCAAGGGGACGCCCGTCGCGCTCGTACAGGGCGAAATCGGGACGATCGGCGGCGAGCATCGTGGCGGACGGGGGCAAGGCGAAGAAATCCTGCTGCCAAAGACTCAGCGGGTCGTGGTTGCCAGTGCACAAATACGAGGGAATGCCCTCCGCATCCAGGCGGTTCAATCCATCGAAGAAACGCAGGTAGTCGCGATAGGACGCGCGAACCGAATCGAAGATGTCGCCGGAAACGACCACGAAATCGACCTTGCGCGACACGGCCGCCTCCACTACGCGATCCCAAGCACCGGGAATGGCATCTACCAAACGGCGCGCCCATTCATCGGACAGCGCCCTCAGGCCGCGAAACGGCGCACCGATGTGCAGGTCGGCAGCGTGGATGAATGTCAGCGTTTCCGGCACGAACAGACCCTAGAAGCTGCCCACGCGGGAGTCGTCAATAAAGTCCATGAACTTCGTGAACTCGGGGTTGAAGGCCAAGTCGATGTCGCGCGTGGCGCCGTTGCGGTGCTTCGCGACGATGAGCTTGGCCATGCCCAAATCGGGGCGCGACTCGCTTTCCGCCTCGATCTCGTTCATGGAACGGTCGATGAACATGACGATATCGGCGTCCTGCTCGATGGCGCCGGAGTCGCGCAGGTCGGAAAGCATGGGGCGCTTGTCCTTGCCGCGTTGTTCGATGGCACGGGACAGCTGCGACAGGGCGAGCACCGGCATGTTCATTTCCTTGGCGAGAATCTTGAGTCCGCGGGAAATTTCGCTCACTTGGTCGTTGGTAGATTTATTGGCCGTCATGGGACCCGGCTGCATGAGCTGCAGGTAGTCCACGATGATGAGGCCCTTTTGGCCCTCTTTCAGGCCATGCAGCTCGCGGCGGCCCTTGGCGCGGGCTTCCAGTACCGAGAGGCCTGGGGTGTCGTCGATGAACATATCCAGCTGGGAGAGCTTGCCCGAGGCTTCGGCCAAGGCACCCCAGTCGCCCTCGGCGATGAAGCCGCTGCGCAGCTTCGAGAGATTCACGCGAGCCTCGGAGCACAGGATACGCTGAACCAGCTGCTCGGCGCCCATCTCCAACGAGAAGAACGCCACAGCGGCGCCGGATTTAGCCGCGTTGGTGGCCAGGTTCAGTGCAAAGGAGGTTTTGCCAACACCGGGGCGCGCCGCCAGAATAACCAGATCGCCGCCGCGAAACCCGTGAAACAGCTCATCGACGTCCTTGAAGCCCGTGGGAACGCCGGCCATCTTGTCCTTCTGGTTGGCGAGACGGGAAATTTCCTCGTAGGCGTCGCTTACCAACTCGTCCATCTTGCGGAACGACGAGCTGACGCGTTTCTCGGTTACGTTGAAGAGCGTCTTCTCCGCCTCTTCCACCACCTGATCCAAATCATCGGGCGCGTCATAGGCCAGAGCGTTAATCTGCGTGGCGGCGAACACGAGCTCGCGCAAAATGGACTGCCGCTTGACAATGTCGACATGGCGCTCCCAGCTGGTGAGCGAGAAGGTGTTGTCGGCTAGCTCGGCCAGATAGGCGCGGCCGCCCACGGCCTCCAGCTGCCCCGTGGACTTCAAGGTGTCGGCGAGAGCGATGGGGTCAACGGGAATGTGGCGGTTCGTGAGACTGATGATGGCCTCGAAGATGATGCGATGGGCCGGACGGAAGAAGTTTTCCGGACGCAGCCGCATGACCGCCTCTTCGGTCACCTCCCCGTTGAGCAGGCAGGCGGCGAGCACCGATTGCTCTGCCTCGATGTTCTGAGGCAACTGCGCGCGGGGCGCAAGTCCGGGCGTATTGTTGGCATCCATGGGAGGCTGAGGCTGGTAGGGCATGAAACATCCTTCGCGTCGTCGGTGCGCCTATTGTATCGCGTTTCTTCCCGCGAACGCTGGAACTCGGCTTACCGCCACTGTTTCACGGGAAACAGGCTCATTATAGAAAATGGCCCCTCCGAAGAGGGGCCATCAAAGGGTCTCGCAAGACGAGGACTACTCCTCGGTCTCGGTCACCTCAACCTCGACGGTGCCGTCGGCGGCAACTTCGCCGTCAACTTCAACCATCTCGTCGGCCGGAGTCTCGGCGATATCGATAGCTTCCTCGATAGCGTCGATGGCCTCTTCGGCCTCGGACTCACCAGCGACGACCACGGTTACCGTACCCTTGATGTCGCGGTACAGAGACACGGGCACATGGTAGGTACCGGTCATCTTGATGGGCTTGCCCAGTTCTACACGACGACGATCGATTTCGATGTCGAGCTGCTCGGCGATGGCGTCGGCCACCAGAGGAGCAGTGACGGAACCGAAGAGCACGCCCTCCTCGCCCACCTGGGCGATAACGCGCACGGTGGCGTCGTTCAGCTTCTCGGCCAGAGCGTTGGCATCGGCAATGCGAGTCTCCTCGCGCTTGGCGATGTTCTTCTTGCGCTCCTCAAGCTGCTTCAGGTTGCCCGGGGTAGCCTTCACGGCATAGCCCTGGGTCAGCAGGAAGTTGTTGGCAAAGCCGCGGTTGACGTCGATGACGTCACCCTCGCCGCCTTTGCCCTGGAGTTCCTTCAGAAGAATAACTTTCATGGTTCTCCTCCCTTCGCCTAGCGGTTGCGGCGATCGCCACGGCCGCTGACAGCGGGAACGGCATAGGGCATGAGAGCCATGACGCGGGCGCGCTTAACAGCTTCCGCGATGTCGCGCTGGTGCTGGGTGCAGGCACCGGTCACGCGACGGGGCTTGATCTTGCCACGATCGGTAACGTACTTGCGCAGCATTTGAGTATCTTTGTAATCGATATACTCCACGTCGTCCTTGCAGAACTGGCAATACTTACGACGAGGCTGCTTAGCGTAATCGGCCATATTAACCTCTTTCGTTTCGCTTAAAACGGAATGTCATCATCGTACACGGAAGAGGAAGCGTCGATAACCGGAGCAGCGGGCATGGGCGCGGGCGTCGGGGCCGGTGCGGGCATGGGAGCCGGAGCACTATAGGCCGGAGTCGCCGGAGCATAGCCCTGGTTGCCGCCGAAATCGCCGCCGTAGGACTGAGCGCCGCCGCCGCTGCGGCTCGACATGAACTCGAGCTCGTCAACGATGACTTCGAGCTTGCTGCGCTTCTGACCATCGCGCTCCCACTGGCTCCAGCGAAGCTTGCCCTCGATGGCCACCTTGGTGCCCTTGGACAAGTACTGGTGCAGGCTGCGAGCCCGGTTGCCGAACATGGTGCAGTCAACGAAGTTCGGATAATCCTCCCATTCGTTGGTCTGAGGATTACGACGACGGTCGTTCACGGCCACGCCGAAGCTCATGACGTCCATGCCGGACTGGGTGCTGCGCAGCTCGGGGTCGCGGGTCAGATTGCCGCTGATGATCACTCGATTAATGCTCATTTCTACCTCTTCTCATGGTGAGCGCTCCCCTTTGCGGGACCGCTCAGTTTCCAACTAGTCGCGATCGGTGCGGGCGACGATCATGTGACGCACAACGGCATCGTTGATGCGCAGCACGCGATCGAGCTCGGCAATGCTCTGCGGGTCAGTATGGAAATCGATGAGAGTGTAGTCGCCATCAGACAGACCGTTGATCTCATAAGCGAGTTTACGCTTGCCCCAATTGTCGACGTTGTCCACCACGCCCTGGGCGTCGGTGATCGTCGTCTCGATGCGCTTCATAACGCCAGCGCGCGTCTCGTCGTCAATCGTCGGAGCAACAATAAACAGCAGTTCATACGCCTTCATCAGCTCACCTCCTTTGGACTTTACGGCTCCGGGCTGGTGAAGGCACACACCGGAGCAGGAATAGCCTTGCTATCTTAGCAGAGCTTTTCCCGCTGCGGTTGAACCTGCGTTTCTCCATCACGGTAAGCACACATTGCCTCGGTCGCTGGGGCCATGGTAAACCAAGCGAACCGTAAAAATGACGCGGAAATGTCCCGTTTCGTTCCTCGCGCCAACCGTATCAGCGTCGTATCTCCGTCCCCCCAGGGCACGACTCTGGTTGCCCCCACGGAACTAATTTCGATAGCAATAAAAAGGCGGAGCCGAAGCTCCGCCGCTCACATCATGGCGCCCCCGAGAGGACTCGAACCTCCGACGCACGGTTTAGGAAACCGACGCTCTATCCGCTGAGCTACGGGGGCGGATATCTGGATTTCGTCGCTAGATATGCTTGAGTACTTCCATGACAAAATCGCTGTTCAAGGCTAACATGTCGTTGTCGATGTTTTCAATGACATCGTCCTCTTCGGCGAAGAATGCCGGTTTTCTGCCATCCATGCCCGCCAAATGCAGGGCCTGCTGGCCGTGCTTCAAGGCGTAGGCCGATGCGCTGTTGCGCCATTCCATCGTAGCCTCGGGCACTTTCAGCCCGGTGGCCTGACCGGCCTTGCGAACCAAGCGCTTCATGCGGCTCGAGGCCTTCTTGGGAACATAGGTGCCCTCTTTGTCAATCAGCGTCAGCTCACCGGCACCCAACGCCTCCAGCTCCACAATAAGCGCGCCCTTGAGCTCGACCTCATGAGCAGCCATAAACGCTTTCATGCCGCCATTGCCGGCAAGTTCGGAACCGAGCGCCACAAACCACACTTCCATATCGATGCGGTCGCTGTGGAATTGCTCGATCTGCTCGATTTCCGGCGTCGGCTCGAAGACGAAATCGGCGGGCAGTCCTTCACCGAACACACTGGACGGATCGGCGGCACTGGTCTGGTTTTCTTCGCCTTCAGACTCATCGTCAAATTGATCGCGAGAGAACGCCCCACCCTCGAAATGACGGCCGCGACGATGCAAAGAGCGCGGTGCATCAAAGCCGTCCTCGGCAAAATCGTCATCAAACTCGGGAGAAAACGCTGTCGTTGCGTCGGCGTCCAAATACTCCTCGTCGTAAGCCTGGATATCGCCTTCTTCGCGGAAACTCTCCCAACCGCCGCGCGCTGCTCCTACTTCACGGGCATCGAAGCTCTCCTCAACATCGAGCCATTCCTGCGGGCTGGATGCTTCCTCACGCTTCTTGCGGCGGAATTTGCCGAAGATACCGCCGAAACGGCTCTTGGGCATCTCCACATAACCGGGACCAGCCATCGCTCCCGTCTCGGTGATCTGCTCCACATAAGCAGAGTCATCGACGTCTTCGATATATATATCGTTCTCGGAGGCATTCTCCAAAAGCTCATCGCCGATAGGCGCGGCCGCTCCCGTCGCCCCCATAGAAGAAAACGTGCCCGCAAGACTAATGCTGCCGGAAAGCGCTGGATCAGTCGTCGTTGTCGTTCTTCCCAAAGACGGCAGCGCGTCGAGCAGCGCCGCTTCCCGCGTACCTGAAACGGCCGACGGCGGCTCGGGCGTCGTCACCGAGGGGATGACGGCGCTCAAGTCATGCACGCGACCATCATGCTCGGGGCGATCTTCTGAAAGAGGAGCGGCTTGCTGGCAATCATCCATAGAGATGCGCGGGAGCTCTTGGGAGATGCCGATATTGGGCAGCGTAATAGCGCGCCGGCGGCGGGGGGCAGCGGCTGGAGCCGAAGCCGGAGTCTCAGCCACTTCTCCCACCGAGGGCACCACCACGCGCTGCCCGCCCGCAGGCGCAGCAGGAGCATCAGACGTCGAAAGATCAATGGGAGGAACCGCCACGGTGGCGCCCGTCAACGGACGCTGGCCGTCTCGCACCGTCACATCGGGGTCATCCGTCGGCTGGGGCACAACAGGCGCAGCCGGTACAGCAGACACGACAGGCTTCGAGGCAGGCGTCCCCGTTTCCGAAGAGGCCGGCTCGGATGCGATGGCGGGAATGTCGGCCAGCATCGCGGAGACCGTGTTGTTAGAAGGAGACGGCAATTGATCGGCCTCAACCGCCGGCACTTCAATGGCTGGCAATACGGGGGCCAACGAGGGCGATGCCTCTTCATTAACGGCCGATGCGGAAGGCGGAGCAGAAATTTCCTCGGAGCTCTCGTCCGCAACCACGCTGTCCATAATCTCGGTGGGTGTTGCGCCAGCTGCTGCCGAAGCTGCCTGCACCGAAGCGCGCATAACACGCATACGCTCGGAAAGCTCGTCGAGGTTGCGGCGCTCATGCTCCTCGCGCGCGTTAATTTCTTCCTCGGCCCGTTCCAAAGCCGTGGCGTACCGCGACCGCTGCACGGGCTTTTCCTTAGCAGGCTTCTTGGCTTGCTCCTGGCCCTTTTTGAACCATTCAGGTACTTGATGCTCAACAGGCGCCGCGTAGGCGGGAGCAGCAACAGGGACGACGACCGCGGCAGAGGATGGAGTTAGGCTCTCTTCCGGAGAAACCTCCACGGCGCCGTTTTCCTCTCCCTTCGCCGGAGATTCATCCTCTGTTGCCACCTCAGTAGGCGTTGCAGACACCGGTTTCCCTGACAACGCCGCTACGGCAGCTTTGGCGGCCGCCAGGCGCTCGGCAGCTGACTCCATGGAGGTTCCCAAATCCTCGGAAGTATTCCCCGTATGGTAGACAATCTCCGCCCCCTCAGGAACAAGTCCCGCCGACACGGCGGCCGCCTCGCCATGAACCGTTGGCTCGGGGGCATCGGGGAGATCCCGAGCGGCGGCCACGCGAGAGGCGACTTCCAAAAGCACCGCCACTCCTGCAGCGTTGCAGTTTGCGCCCTCGTTGTAGTTCGCGAACTTCTCAAGCAGAAACGACGCAACCGGCAAAACCGCTACCACCATGGCAACAGCCAGAAGGACGTTGAACACCACGAGCACGCTACCGTCGGGTGCGAGCACCATGCGAATCGCCAAAAGCAGCGGCATGACCACCAGCATCGCCAGCTCAACCCAATAAAGGATGGGGAGCACCGCCGGCATCGCACCGTTCAAATCGCGTCGCACCTTACCGCTGTCGTAGTTCGCCACCACGATCACCTTGCGTCTCCGGCTCGCTCGCGTCGGCGATTTCGCAGGCAGGTAGCGCGCGACGACGTTCTGGCTCACCCCGCGGTTCAAAAGCCGCGAAAGCACCGGCTTATCGAACACCTCAGCGGCTGCCAACGCAGCGCAGATGAGGGACACCACGATGGCAGGAACAGCCAGCGCCCCCACAATCGTCGCCACCAGCGTCACCAACACAGCTACACCACTGCACAGCGTTCGAGGAAGTGAGCTGTCGGGATTGCACTGGAAGTCTTCCATAGCAGTCGTCAGACCGGCCTCGGCGGAAAACTGCTCGCTTATGTAGAGAGCCGCACGCTGTTCTTCCTCAGTACCCGCCGGCCGGGGGCCGATCTCCTGAGACAGATATGCGACATGTTCGTTCAATTCGGCCATGTACGTTGCCTTTCCTCGGTGAAGAGGGTTCTATGGACATAATTATCGTAAGTATACGCCATTACGAGGCCGTTCCGAGATATTCACGAAGAAAGGCATCAGCATTTCCTGCTTTTAGGCGCTCGGCCTCATAGGCGCCTTGGTCGGCCTCAATCTCTTTGTAGAATCGAAGAGCAACGATTTGCTCTGGGTCATCTTCCCCGAGTTCTTGGGCCAAGGCGGCCGCTTCCTCCTCCAACGCGTTATAGCGGCTGTTCTGAGCCTCGAGCTCTTCCTTGTTGCGGGAAAGATAGGCCTCGTCGGCAGCAAGGGCTGCCTGCTGCGATTCTATTCTTTTAGCCACGTAGGCTTTAAAGGCTGCCAAATCAAGACTGAGATAGGCCGCTTCGGCTTGAGAGAAATCCTGCTGAGCCTCTTCCAAAAACGCCAGGGCCTCGTTGCCCTTAGCCTGCGAGGCAAGAATGTTCTCCTTGCTCATCTCTTCAGCCAACGCCGTGGCTTCACGAATAGCCGCATCGGCGTTTATCACGGCATTCCACCCCGATCGGGCTTTGAGAAACGCCTCTGTCGCCATCATCGACTCCTCGATGATACTGACCCCCGCATCCAGCATATTAAGGCGCGAGCGAGCGGCCGTCACCACCTGAGAGGCCGCCTCCTTATCGTCATTGTCGCTCAGCGACGACTGCAGCGTCTCCATGGATGCGATAGAGTCCTCTAACTGGGCTCTCATCGGGGCGATCTCCGCGACAACGGCACGATACCCCTCGTTCAGCGCTTCTGCGGAAGGCGCGGCGTCTCCCGTCGCCGAGGGGGAAAGGCGCTTGGCATCACACTGTTCAATAACCAGTTCGTCGAAGGGAAGAAGGGATTCATCGCAGCTCTTGATGATGTCAACCTGATCATTCAGGGTATCAAGCAGAGACTTCTGCTGCTCCCTCATCGACATAAGAGCTTGGCCGCCCACCAGCGTGATGACCAAAAGGGCGCACACCACCACGAACACGGGCACGATGCCCCTCATTTTTCGATCAACAGCGGAAGAAGAGGCTGATGGGGATGCGGGAGCTTCGCCAGACAAGACGATGGACTGCCCTTTGACCGGTGTTGGCCGAGGCTTCTTTCCCTTCCCCAATGTGAAAAGAGAAGGGCCGCCCGAGCCTCCCTCGCGCCGATCGCGCTCCTCGGCATCGCGAGCCTCACGGGCGGCATCGAGCACGCTGAAGGAAATCTCGTTGGAAGACCCCCGCGTGCGCCGCTTTATGTGCATCGGATGATGCGCCCTCTTCGCTACCATAACCAGAATGCTCCCCTAGCGGCGCGCTGCTATCTCGTCGACGATCTGAGCCGCCGATAGGAATCGGATATTCTGGCTGGGAAGTGATCTCAGGAACGTCTTGCCGTAGCCCTTCGTAATAAGACGCTTGTCCGCAAGGATCAGAATGCCCCGGTCATCAGCTTTGCGAATAAGACGGCCTGCTGCCTGCTTCGTTTCCAACACCGCCGCTGGCAGGACATAGCGCCGCCAGGCGGCATCGTCACGAGCGGCCCGTTCGCAAGAAAGGGGATCCGTCGGCTTCGAGAAGGGCAATTTCGGTATCACGACGCCCTTCAGCGTGGCGCCCGGCGCGTCGAACCCTTCCCAGAAGCTCTTCAGAGCGAAAAGGGACAAATGCTCGTCGGCGAGGAAGTCATCGCGCAGGCCCTTCACCGACACACCCCACTTCTGGCACACGACGCGCAAATCGTCTCCCTTCAGAGCCGGCTGCACCTCTTCGAAGCACTTCTCCATTTCGCGGCGATTCGTGAACAGGGTGAGCATCGACCCGTTCTGGGCACGGTGAGCGTCGATGAGCAGGCGCTGCAGAGCACCGAGATAACTCGGATCATTGGGTTCGGGCATATCGTTGACAACATAGACAACCATCTGATTGTCGAAGTCGTAGCTTGAGGCAAGCAGCAGCTCGTCGGCAACGGAAAACTCGCTCTCGTTCAGCCCCATGGCCTGGGAGAAGCTGTTGAAGCTGCCGTCAACGGTCAGCGTGGCCGACGCGTAGACCACCGAATGGGTCCGCGCATACAAGGTCTCGTTCAGCGTCTCCCCCACCGATACGAGCAAGGCCTCCAGCTTGTTCTGCGGACGATCGGTCTTGCGACTTAAGCTCGCCGCATACACATAGCGCTCGGGACATTGCGTGCAGATGACCTCGACGTTCTGAATGATCTCCTTCATCTCCATCGCAATGGAGGCAATTTCGCGCTGAATGACGGCGGCCCCTTCGATATCTTCCAAATAACCCACGAGTTCCTGGCAAACCGTCACCATCTTCTCGGCACGCTCGGCCATGGCGCGGCCAAGACGGGCAATGTTCTGGAAGAGGGAGCCGTGGCGAATCTCGTCATTCAGCCAAAGATCCACCGTCTCGTAGCCCTTCGAGCGCTTATTGGTGTCATAGAAGAACAAGTCGGGCAGTGCCTTGCAGAACGCTTGGGCCGCTTCGCCGAATTCGGCTCCCGCGCGGCGCGCCTTTCCCGTGAGCCCATAGAACAGCGTCGTCGAGGATTCATTGCCCGGCATAACAACGGTGCGCTCCGCCCGCACGAAGACATTGCGCCGAGATTCCTCGGAAGCTACGCGGCGCGCGAGGGAGAGAATGTCCTCCTCTGCCAGTTCAAGGGAAAATGCCCGGCGAGCCTCGCTTTCGGCGCTGTGGGCCTCATCCACCACCCAATAGCGGATGGGCGGGAGCAAGCCTCCGTCAGCGGCAAGATCGCAGAATAGGAGACTGTGATTGGTAACGACGATATTGGCGGCCTCGGCCTTGCGGCGCGAACCGTGAACGAAGCAGGACGTGCCGAAGAATGGGCATTTACGGCGCAGGCAATCGTGGCTCGTGGTGGTGATCATCCAGCGCGGCAGCGTGCGGTAGTCGATCTTCAGGCCGTCGATGTCGTCGTAGGCCGTCTGCTCAATAAAGGAAAGCAAGGCGGCAAGGGCCGGAGCCTGAGGTTTTTGCTCCTTGCCCACGGTGCGCATGCCGGGGCCTTCCACGACGAGGCGCTCCACCTTGTGCAGACAGGGATAATGGGAGAACCCCTTGAGAGCAGCATAGGTGAGGTCGGCACCGAGCTCCTCCGAAAGAGCGGGAAGCTCATGATAGACCAGTTGGTCGAGGAGAGCGTTCGTCTTAGTAGCTACGCCGACATTAATACCGTTATCTCGGGCAATGATGGCCGCCGGCAAAAGATAGGCCATGGATTTACCCACGCCTGTTCCTGCCTCCACCATAAGATTGCGCGATCGGGCAAACGCGTTGCGCACCGCCTCGGCCATAGCCACTTGCTCGCCGCGCTGCTCGTACTCTTCGTACAGGGAGCCTACTACGCCCTCGGCGGTGAACGCTTGGGCCACAGCATCGGCCGTGGGGAGCAAGAAGGATCGCCCTGGATCGGCGGCGATTTCATCGGCATCCACGAGCGGTCTTAGATCGGCTTTCCCCACCCGTTCTCGGCGCAGGGTGCGCAGTGAGAAAGGAAGGGGTTTCTCCTCGCTCGTCTCAGCCGCACGCTCGGCAAAATACTTGAACACCACAACCGTCGGCCAATCGTTCGGTTCCGCCATAGAGGCGATTTCCCGCAGCAACATAGTCGGCATGGTCTCCACAGCAGCAAGCAAAATACGCAGGAGGGCACAGGTCGCCGCCACATCTTCATCGGCCCGATGCGTTGACCGAGGAGCACCGAAAGCCTTCACGAGATCGATGAGTCGATGGGATTTCATGCGGGGCAGCGCGATGCGGGACAAATCAAGGGAATCGATCCAAGTGTTCTCGAGCAGCGGATAGCCCGTCGGATGCTTCGTCGTGAAATTGCGGTCGAACTCGGCATTATGGGCCACGACGACGGCATCTCCTATGAAAGCGGCCAGATCGGCTAGGGCCTCGGACGCCGAGGGAGCGTCGGCCACATCCTCATCGTGGATATCGGTGAGATGGGCAACATCCTCAGGAATGGGCTTTCCCGGGTTCACGAAGGTAACGAACCAGTCGACAATTTCGCCGTTTTCCACCCGTGCCGCTGCAATCTGCGTCAACTCATCATGGACGAGAGAGAATCCCGTTGTCTCCGTATCCAAAACAACGACATTATTATCGAACCGGCCGAAATCGCTCCTTTGGGCCCGTTCAGGCAGCGACTCGTAACGCGCGATAATCTCCGGCGGCGTTCCGTCGCTGATGAAGTTCTTCAGCTGTCCTTCAAGGGGGGTGGTGTCACGTGACATAGCGCAGCCTATCTTTCGCGGCGCCCTTGGTGGTGAAAAAAAGGAACCTCGGCCTAGCGAGTGTTCCCTGATTCATCGGGCTCGGTTATGGTGTTCTCGACAACTCACGGTATTGTATCAGCCAGGGCGGAGAGAATATTCATGGAACGGTATTTCGGTACATATCAAACATTTCGAACGGTCTCAAAGAAAGATGCGGCGGTGCTCATGGGTTCCAACACCCTCGTGGGAGACCGATACCGCATCAATCTCACTATGGACGAGGGCGTCCATCGCGCATGGCTTATCAACAAGTTCAACGAAACTATCGGTTACTTCGACGACAGCTTCTCACGCGAACTGAGCCTTTTGGCAGCGGAAGGTCTGGAACTCGTGGGAATTCTCTCCTTTGTCGCCTTCACGGAAACACCTGAGCCAGGTGAATATTGGGGACAGGCCGCAGTTATCGGGTACAGCCCCCATTACGCAGAAGAATTCAACCAGTTCATCGATGGCATCTGCGGGCTTATCGGCAAGGGCATTCGCCCGAAGCTGGCGTTGAAGGGGTCGGCCGTCGACGAGATCATCAACTCGAACGGCACGTGGCTTCCGAGCGAGCGCGAGCCTCTCCCCGAGAAACAACGCGGCATGGCGCTACTTAAAACGCGCCGAGGGTTCATCGACGGCCTCGTGGAGGCTGGACGCACGGGCAATAAAGGCTGTTACATTCTCAGCTGGGCCTTTCTTCTTGCCCTCGTTGCCGCCATCATCATCGGCCTGAAGTCTTGCGGAGTGTTCTAAAACGAGAACACTTGTTTTAGTTATCTAACCGGTAACCGTAAGGGGCGACCTTGGTCGCCCCTCGGCCGCAAGCGCTTACTCTCCCTCTTCGAAGGCATATTCAATGAGCTTCGTGCACAACTCAGGGAAACTGATGCCTGCCGCGCGGGCCGCATCGGGAAGAAGCGAGGTCGCCGTCATGCCAGGAATGGTATTGGTCTCCAGAATCCACGGGATGCCATTCTCGTCGAGAATGAAATCGGAACGCGACACGCCACTGCACTGCAATGCCTTATGGGCGCCGACAGCGGCGTCCATTACTTGCTTGGTTTTCTCCTCATCGAGAGGTGCCGGGCATATATGCTGCGAACCACCGGGGGCATATTTCGATTCGAAATCATAAAAATCAGCTTTAGGAACAATCTCGATGACAGGTAAAGCGAAAGGATCTCTGTTTCCTAACACGGCAACCGTAAGCTCGGTACCTTGAATATACTTCTCAACGACAACAAGCTCGTCGATTTCGAACACACGCTCGATGGCATCAGCGATAGCTTCTTCGCCTTCCACGATGTAAATACCCAAAGCGCTGCCTTCGGTAGCCGGTTTCACGACACAGGTTCCGCCCATAGCCAATGCAAGCTCTTGAACGGAATACCCCTCTCCCTTCTTGATGTATTGATAGGGAGCAGTAGGAATGCCTTCGCGCTGGTAAAAGAGCTTGGATTGGGCCTTATTCATCGCCGTCGCGCTTGACCACACACCAGGTCCCGTATAGGGAAGGCCGATCGTTTCCAGAAAGCCCTGGAGCACGCCATCCTCGCCACCTTTTCCATGAAGACAGAGAAAGGCAACGTCGAAGGGCTCCTCAATGAGCGTTTTCAGATGGTCCTTCTTCGCCGGATCCAACTCCTGAACAATAAACCCCGCTTCACGAAGCGCCTCCCCGGCACCTTTGCCCGATGCAAGGGAAATTTCGCGTTCCCCACTGGTTCCTCCAGCTAAGAGGGCGACGCGACATTTTGCGGGTTCAACTACTGTTGCCATGGAGCATTCCTTCCAGACGATAAATCTCTGGAGGCAGTATATCAGAGCAACGCCACCGTCTATAATGAACCTATGAATAACGAACTGATAAAGCTTACAGAAGCCGAACTCGAGGATCTTGTCACCTCGTGGGGATATCCTCGCTTTCGCGCAAAACAGATTCACGAGTGGGTTCACCGCCATCATGCGGCTTCTTTCGATACCATGTCCAATCTTCCGAAAGACCTCAGGACGAAACTTTCTGAGTTCTTTCCGTTGGAGACGGTAAAAATTTTCGACCGACAAATTTCCTTAGATGGGACACGCAAATATGTTGTGACTCTGGCCGACGGCTCATTAGTTGAGACGGTGGGCATGCCCGTCTACCATCGAGACGGCTCTCTCGATCGGCTATCAGTATGCGTTTCCTCACAAGTAGGATGTCCTATGGCCTGCCAGTTCTGTGCAACTGGCCGCGAAGGCCTTACACGGAATCTCACGGCTGCAGAAATCATCGCTCAAGTGGCTCTCGTCCAAGAGGATTTCCAAGAACGGGTAAGCAATGTCGTTGTTATGGGTCAAGGGGAACCTTTCCTTAACTACGATGAAGTTCTTGCCGCTTTGCGCATTCTAAACAGCCGGGACGATTTCAATATAGGAGCGAGACATATCACGCTCTCTACCTGCGGCATTATAGATGGGATCGATCGTCTCTCCCAAGAGCCAGAGCAATTCACGCTCGCCGTGTCTCTTCATTCGGCTTTACAGAAGAAGCGTGATCGGCTTATGCCGAAAGTGGCAAAGCAACCTCTTTCGGATCTAAAAAAGGCTGTGGAGAGATACACCCAGTCTACCAACCGTCGTGTCTCCTTCGAGTATCTTCTCATCAAGGATATCAACGATTCAGAAGAAGATCTTCGAGCACTTCTCGACTTCTGTGATGGGCTACTCTGCCATGTCAACCTTCTTCCGGTGAACACCGTAGAAGGATCCCCTCTGCAAGCTGCCTCGCCAGCAACTGCAAAACATTGGGTCGAGACGCTGATCCATTATGGTGTGGAAACAAGTTTCAGAAAATCCCGCGGAGCTGATATCGATGGAGCATGTGGTCAGTTAAAAAACAAGTTAGCGCAAGGTTCTCTTCGTTAATTCGTCTTTCTCTTCTCTTGTTTCACGTGAAACAAAGATAACTAATGGCATGTTATGTAAAGCATTTTCTCTTACCTCATACTAGGGTCTACAACGACTTCTTTTAACAAAAGAAAAGAGTCTGTTTCACGTGAAACAGACTCTTTTCTTAGTCATTAAATGCTATCGAAAGTTACTCACCAACAAGCTCACTGAAGAGTCGCCGCAAATCTTCCTCATCTTTGAATTCAATCTCGATTTTGTTCTTCCCTTTAGACGATTTCACACGCACGTTAGTCTTCAGTGTCTCGCGTAAGGTCTTCGCCACAGACTTGTAAACCGCAGGCATCGGCTCACGAGGGGTCGAGGCAGAGCCGTCCTTTTTACCTGACATAAGGCGAGCAAGATTCTCTGCTTCGCGTACGTTCAAACCGTTATCAATAATCTTCTGAGTCAAGGAAAGACGACCTTCAGCTGTGGGCACTGAAAGAATGGCCCGTGCATGGCCCGCCGTGATCTTTTCCTCAAACAGAAGCTGCTGAGCCTCTTCAGGAAGATCGAGAAGTCGAAGTGCATTGGCGACAGTCGAACGACCTTTGGAAACTGCTTGTGCCACTTCCGCCTGAGTCATCGAGCGTCGCTCCATCAACCGACGGTATCCGTACGCCTCTTCTATCGGGTTCAAATCAGAGCGCTGGATATTTTCAATTAACGCAAGCTCAAGGGCTTGGTCGTCATCAACCTCTTTTACACGAACGGGAACCTTCTTAAGACCAGCAGCCTTAGAGGCTTGCCAACGGCGCTCACCGGCAATGATCTGATAGGTACCATCGGCCATTTGCCTTACAAGAATAGGTTGGAGCAGACCATCCTTTTCAATAGAAGCAGCGAGTTCTTCTATTTCCTCTTTTTTAAATTGGGTTCTCGGCTGATCAGGATTAGGGGCGATTCTATCAATCTCCACCTCATCAGTTCCCCGTGCAGGAACCTCCTCAGTCCTCGATTCCTCAATGATGGCTTCTCGCACAATGGGTTCAGAGACCTTAACTGGTTCTTCCTCTATCTCAACCATCGTCCGTACGGGCCGTGTGGAAACAGGGGCCTCTCGCGCCGCCTCTTCATCTACTTCAATTGTCACTCTCTGGCGCTCGGGCGCAGGGGAAACAGGGGCAGGTGATTCATAGGAACCGGGGAGGAGGGAACCCAGACCTCGACCGAGTCCTCCACGACGTTCGGGCTTAGCCACGTGCAATCACTTCCTTCGCTAATTCAATATAGGAAAGAGCGCCTCTTCCCTTGGGATCGTATTGGGTAATCGGCTGCCCAAAACTCGGAGCTTCCGACAATTTAACCGTGCGAGGAATAGGCGTGGCGAACACCAGGCGCCCAAAATACTCACGCACTTCATCGACAACCTGCTTCGAGAGCGTCGTACGGCTATCGTACATAGTAAGAAGAATGCCGTAGATATCCAGAGTAGGATTAAGGCGAGATTTGACACGCTTCATTGATTCGAGAAGTTTTGTCACACCCTCCAAGGCATAGAACTCGCATTGGATAGGAATAAGCAATTTATCAGCCGCCACCAGAGCATTAACTGTTAAAAGACCCAAAGAAGGCGGGCAGTCGATGAGAATGAAATCATATTTGCCCCGCATGCTACCCACAGCATCCTTAAGGCGATTCTCTCGCGCCATTTCCGAGACCAGCTCGACTTCCGCCCCCGCAAGATTAATCGTAGCCGGAGCAATGTCTAATCCCTCGGCGATATCAGGAATAATTACCTCTTCAAGAGGAACATCGTTAAGGAGAACATCGTAGATGCACTGCTGTATAAGACTCTTCTCAACGCCTAGGCCACTGGAGCAATTTCCCTGAGGATCAAGATCGACAAGAAGCACCTGTTTGCCCATCTCTCCCAGTGCAGCCCCAAGGTTGATCGCTGTTGTCGACTTCCCTACGCCACCTTTTTGGTTAATGATGGCAATAATCTTCGTCTGTCCGACAACATGACGCACCGGCGCTTTGTCTTTATAGCTCTTCAAAGGTTCTCGAGGAATCACAGGAGCTGCGTAATCCTCAACCTCCCTGACAACCACTTCAATATTTTCAGGATCGTCAACGAGTTCCTCTTCAGCGGCTACCACTTCTTGTTCCTGAGTCTGAGGTTGATCAACCTCTTCGACAGTCCGGGCTTGTTTTGTGTCTCGTTTAAGACCATCAAAGAATCCCACAGGAACCTCCTTCCTTGATTGGAGCACAGTATATCATCGCCTCAAGCTGGTTCAGGCGATGTTCGACAGAAGGATTCAAATTGATCGTGTTTCACGTGAAACACGATCACATACTACATTCAGTTACGGGGACGCAGTGGCTGTTTCTGAGCCAAGCCAATTCTTCGAGGAAGCTTGATGCGTGACTTGCCGACTTTCTCAAACACTACAATGGTTCTCATGGTCTCTCCATCGCTCAAGCAAATCTCACGCTGAGAGATCATTCTCATACCCACAAGGTCTTGCACAGCAAGAGCTTCATCAAGTTCTTCCGATGATAGCTGGGCTTTATAACAGACTAACCGACCGCCCTTTTTCAAAAGGGGCGAAGCAAGCTCTATAAGAGAAACTAGTTTAGACAGAGCTCGAGCTGTGAGGACGGCGAATTTCTCCTTGTACTCCAGAGGAAGATCCTCGATGCGTTCGCTCGATGTAGAAATTTGCTCACTCAACGAAAGATCATCAAGGACAGATTGGACGATGGCCATTTTCTTCTTCACCGAATCAACGAGAAGGGTCGTTCTTCCTGTCGCAAGCGCAAGAGGGACGCCGGGGAACCCCCCTCCTGAGCCAAGGTCTCCATAGAGACCGTCAGGAGCTTCATTGACCTCCGGCAAACCTACCAGCGAATCCTCTATATGAAGGAGACGCGCCTGTTCCCCATCAGTAATGCGAGTAAGATTCGTAACTTTGTTTGCTTCAAGGATTGAAGCAAGATAGCACTGCATCAAGCTCATCGTCTGATCATCTGCCATCTCAACTCCTTTCCATAGGCGAACGTGTCCATAATAAAGGAAATGGGACGTGCTTTGCGCGTCCCATCAGCACATTGAAAGTATTAGAACAGTTTTTACAGAGGAACCACGACCACATGGCGGGAAGGACCCTCCCCCTCAGAAACGGTCTCGACTCGATCATCGTCTCTCAAAGCAATGTGGATAATCCGACGCTCGTAGGGGGTCATCGGGCGCAATCCAACTTTACGGTGCTGAGAAGCAGCTCGATTAGCGGAGCTGTGCGCAATCGACTCGAGCTTTTGGCGCTGGCGGTTCTTGTAGCCCTCAACATCGACAATAACTGGATAACGGAAACCGATAGTGCGTACCGTTATCATCGACACAATGAATTGCAGCGCATCAAGAGTTTTTCCATGACGACCAATAAGGACAGCCATATCTTTGCCGCTGATATCAAGAATCAGTTCGCCCTCGTCACCCTCGTACTCATCAATAGTCACTTCGCCGACATTGAAATACTGGAGAATATCTTGGAGCGCCGCGATAGCAGTGTCGGCAATGGTATCGAGCATCTCGTCCGTCACGATAAGCTCGTCCTCTTCAACAACCTCTTCGGTATTAATGGGATCCGCAGAAGACTGAGATTCTTCCACCACCTCGTCTTCTACCTCTTCAATCATGTCCTCGAACTCTTCAGTCATTACAGGCTCCTAACCTTAAACACCGCGGTTGAAATGATGCCACGGAACGTACAAAGGGAGTGTTTCATGTGAAACACTCCCTAAAATCAGTAAGGTCTAGCGCTTTTTCTTAGGACGCTTCTTCTTCTCTTTGCGCGTGACGTTAACCTCGATCGGCTTGACGACGAGAGCTTCTTCCTCCTCTTTACGCCGATCGGCAGCACGGCAGCGCGCAAGCGTCAACTGGTTCTGCCCGATACCGATAAGGGAGGATGCGCCCCAGAACAGCAACACACCCGCCGGTGAACCCCAGGAAATCCAAAGCATCATAAGAGACATGATCGCGCCCATCATGAGCGTCTGATTTTTCTGCTGGGTGTTTTCAGTTTTCAACTGCTGAAGAACCATCGGAAGGAAGGTAGCACCAGCAAAGATAATCATGAGAATGAGATAGGGAACAAATGTTCCGAATCCCTCGCCGAAAGCCTGGGAGGGCGTCGTGACGAGATTCGGAACCAAGTTGTAGAACGAGTACGTGCCCTCGCCAATACGATCGCCCATCTCGCGAAGCACCTTGAACAGAGCAATAAAGATCGGCATCTGGAGCAGCATCGGAAGACAACCAGCGAGCGGGTTGAACTTCATCTCCGCGTATATCTTCTGCATCTCCTGGGATTGACGCGTGGGATCATCGGGGAAACGATCTTTCAGGGCCTGAATCTTCGGCTGCACCTTCTGCATAGCATAATTGGACTTCGCTTGCTTATGCATGAGGGGCGCGACAATGATACGAAAGATAATCGTGACGATGATGATCGCCAGTCCCCAGTCGTGGCAGAAGTTATAGAAGAACTGGATGATGTCGAAGATCCAGTCTTTAAAGATATCCCACATAGCTTACCTTTCCAAATGCACCAGCGACTCAGGGAACGGGATCGTACCCACACGGACCGCCAGGGCGGCATCGCAGTATTCTCTTTGCAGTGAGCACGAACCCTTTGCAAAACCCATATCGCTTGAACGCGGTGAGTCCGTACTCGGAACATGTGGGAATGAAGCGGCAAGAAGGGGGGAGAAGGGGTGAAAGAGCCATTCGGTAAAACATAATAAGACCGATAGCGACCAGAGTCGGAATCCTCTTAATGCGTACGAGTAGCTTCTTCAACGGTGTTCTTCCCTTCGCCTTGGGCAAGGCGCTCAGCGACATTTCCGCATGCTTTCAGCACTTTACTATAAGAAGCCCGAGTGAGGCCTGATTTTGCCAGAAATATCACGTCAAAGCCGGCCCACGGCCCACCCATTTCCATGCAGAGTGCTCTCAAGCGGCGCTTGGCGCGGTTTCTCCAAACGGCATTCCCCAACTTCTTCCCCGCAATAAAAGCGACACGACCGGAATGGCCGTGTCGCTCATAATTGCTCTGCTTGTCGTCCTGGACGCCTACAATAACCGTAAAGTATGGCGTATGAAGACGATGCCCCGTAGAGAAGAGCTGGGAGATTTCAGTGCTGGATTTAATAGTCTGCACCTAAAGATCTCCTAGACGGTGAGACGCTTGCGCCCCTTAGCACGACGGGAAGCGAGAACAGCGCGACCACCCTTGGTAGCCATACGGGCACGGAAGCCATGGCACTTGGCGCGCTTGCGTTTGTTCGGTTGATAGGTGCGTTTCATTGTTTCTTTCCCTTTCATGGTTTAAAGAGTAGCTTTTGAATTATACAACGCAAAAAAGTACTGTCAACGGGGCGAACAGAAGAATAAGGAAGATGGCTGCGAAGGGAGTTGCGATAGGGAGGTGGAACCATGAAGTACAGGTAACGGCTGTGCAGAACTAAAAAGTAGTTCCCATTGAAGAGGGATTCTAAAAATAGAATTCAAATAGTAGTCTCAATAAGACGAGTGGATTAGTCGATAACTGGCATAGCCGCAGGTGGGGAGCTTGCTAACGTACTTACTGCTTGGTGAGTTGTCAAGCGCGCTTGTGAACCATGCGCTGGCGGCCATCCTCTGCTCTCTCCCGTTGTCGTTGAAAAGTTGCCCTGTTATGCGCAGGTTTTCCCTTCTTATCAAGAGTTTGTGAACAAACTAGTCCAGCTCGCAGATGATCTTCTGCAGCACCTCAATCTCTTCCTGGGTATCACGATCGGTCTTCAAACGCTCTTCGATACTTGTTGCCGAATGGATGGCGGTCGAATGGTCGCGATTGAATTTCTTGCCGATATCGCCGTAGGGGAGGTCGAGCAGTTGTCGGCACAGGTAGATGGCGATCTGTCGCGGTCTCACAATGGATTGGGATCGCTTGGGGCCTACCATGTCGCTATGGCTCACTTTGAAGAAGTTCTCCACTTCGCGCTGGATGTCCTCCACGGTCAAGCTTCGTGACATGCCGCCGGTGAAATGATTGGCTAGAAGCTCGCGCACTTCATCGATGGAGATATCGCTGCGATCGCAGTAGATCATGCGGTAGATGACGGTATTCACGGCGCCCTTGAGCTCGCGGATGTTGGACCCGGAGTTCTCGGCGATGTACATTTGAATGTCGTCGGAGAGGGTGAAGTTTCCCAGGCCCTCGCTGCGGCTGAACTCGTCGGTGAAGGATTTGACGATGCCGAGTTTGGTTTCCACTTCCGGCGGCTGGATATCGATGGTGCCGCCGCTGTAGAAGCGAGATTTCAGACGTTCGTCGAATTGGATGTTCTTGGGAGCGCGGTCGGCGGAGAGCACCACCTGCTTGCCCTGGCTGGTCAGCGTGTTGAACAGCTGGAAAAGCATGTTCATGGATTCCTTCTTGCCCTGAAGGTGCTGGACGTCATCGAGGAGGAGGATGTCCGCCTGCTCATAGTAGGCGCGGAAGTTGCGGAAGCTGACCTTCTCCTGGTCCTTGATGGCGCCGGCCTCTGAGTACTTCGAGACAAAGTCCTGAGCATCCACGTAGACCGTTCGCATCGAGGGACGCGTTTCCTCGATGTAGTTCTGAATGGCTCTCATGAGATGGGTTTTGCCCAAGCCGCTTTTCCCGTAAATGAACAGGGGATTAAGGGGAAGCCGTCCGGGGGACTCTGCAACTTCGACGGCCATGGAGTAGGCCATGCGGTTCGATTCCCCGATAACGAAGTTCTCGAACGTGAGGGAAGACGAGGGATTCGAAGCCCTCTCGGCGACCGGCTCCTGGGAGAGCGGTGCGGGCGCGGGAGGCGCGTAGTGATCGACCACGACGTCCTCTGCAAGGGAATGGGCGACCATGCCGGATGGTTCGAAGGGGGTCGCCTGAGACAGGGGAGCACCATAGGCCGGTGAGGGGGGCGCAGCTGCCGCGATGGGCTGAGAAGGGAGAGACTCCATCGTCGATGCTGCTGGCTGCGCGGGTGTTGGCGTCGGCATCGGTTGGGCGGGCGCCGAAAGGGGCGCCGCAGGGGATGGTTGGCCTGCAGCGGCGATTTTACGCTGCTCTTGGGTGGGGTCGACGGCGATGGCCACCGCGAATACGACGCCGGTGAGATCGCGCAGCGCGCGTACGATAACCTCGGTGTAATGCTGCTCGACCCATGTCTTTATAAAGTCGTTGTCGGCGGTGAGCATGAGAAATGAATCGCTCATGGCCTGGGGAACGAGCCGCGAGAAAAAGGCGGAAACCTGGGAGGGGTCGATATCCTGGTAGCTTTTGACCTGGGCGCAAATACGCGCCCATTGTTCGTTGAGCGTCTCGCTATCCATACATCATCCTTCCGCCGGCGTATTTTGCCGTGGTTCTCCGCTTTCAGGGCAATTCTAGCAAATTGGCAAGGCTTGGGTCTTAGAGACCCTGTGCGATCTGTCGGCCGTAAGGGGTGAGGGCCCGCTGTTTCCCGACCATTTCCACCAAACCTGCCTCTCGCAGCCGATTGAGGGTGGTGTTGGTGGTGGAGGCCGGCGTCTCGGTCAGGTCGCTGAAATCCTTGTTCCGGAGGGTTCCTTCTTTAAGGAGAAGCTTCAGGAATATTCGCTCGCGTTCGGAGAGGGCGGGCGCCGGCATGACGGCACTCGGGTAACCCGGATACGCCGCCGGTGCTGGCGCTGCTCCGTAGGCCGGATAGGCGGTTGGGGCGGCTCCATAGGCCCCGTAGCTCGGATATCCCTGGTAAGGGGCTCCGTAAGAGGGAGCCGGTACGGGAGCTGGAGCCGCGGGTACTGCGCTGTAGCCTTGCGGCGCGTAGGCGGGTGGGTAGGGAGTCGCCCCTGGTGCGCTGGATGAGCCCATGGAGGGATAGATTCCGGCTGGATTGGAGGGATAGGGTTCGGTGCCGGCTGCGAGGGGCGCTGCGTAGGGCTGATGAACCACGGCGGTTTCCGAAGCGTAGGACGAGCCTGAGGTGTACTCTCTCTTGCTGCTCAGCACGTCGGTTTCGTCCCAGTCGTCCAGAGGATCGTCTTCTTCACGCACCAAGCTGACGGTGACGACGGCGCCGGTCCCCAGATTGTCCTCGATAGTAATGGTGCCATGGGACGATTCGAGGTACTCCCGCACAATGGGAAGGCCCGACCCGACGCCCCGAATATAGTTTTTCATAGGCTCGACGGCAGAAGAAAACCCTGGCATTTGGGCTTTTTCTTTCGAGGGGATGCCGGGGCCATGATCGGCGAAGCGGATGGTGTTCCCTTTGTCGAGAATGGAGACCACCACCTCTTTGAAGCGCGCATGGATGAAATTTTCGGAAACCTCCCGAATAACGGTGTAAGGGATGGTTCCCCCTGCGCCATGGGACTGTTCGTACACCGTGGAGGCGAGCGCCTCGATATAAGCCGCCGTGTCGGCGGGCTTTATCTCCACAACCCGTGGTGCGCTGCGCAGGTCGTCGTAGAGAGCGATGCGCCCCACGGTGTCGACGAAGGAATAGTCGAAGGAAGCCCCCTGGGGAGCTTCGTCGTGAAGAGAAGTATGTTGTTCCATGGTTTCCAAGATCATTCCGTTTTGTTCGCCGTTCAATTCGTCGTTTCAAGAATTTTTCAGGATATTGTAACGTGTTTCATCATTTTACAAGGTATCTACCTGCGCATTTCATAACCAGTGATGAGTAATTCACTATTTGTTCAGTAAAAGTGGAAAACCGAAACTGAACTACCTGCGATTTTCTGAAGAATTCCGACTTATCAACCAAATATTCAGTAAAAGTGGAAAACTCGGAATTCGAGAATTCCTAACGGCTGTCATTCAAAGAGGAAAAAGTGAAAAACTTTACCCAAAAACCTTGACAGAGGCTCTCGATAACCCTTCTCAGCCGCTTCCTATGCCTTTGAGAAGAAAATTCCCATCAAGCACGATCTTGTTCGAACATAGGTGCGTTTAAAGAGAATTACCCTGACATAATTTACAAAACCCCAGCTCAACGCGTCGTTTTTGAAAAGAAAAATCGACAGTGAATTGTTAGCTAAAACTGTCAACCATCTTTACCTTCGATATCCACTCAGTGAAAAGGACGGTTATCCACTGCTTGCGCTGGGGAAAGAGGAAGTTATCCACTTTTTCCACTAGCGGAGCGAGAAAAGGGTGTAAAACTAATCAACCATTAGTCAGACAACTCTGCGCGGCCTCTCCGTTTCCCTGTTTTCCGGCGTTATAATACCCGCACGATATCTTCTGTTTCAGCTCAGGCCATTACGAAGAGAGGCATCCCTTGAAATTCAGTATCAATCGCACCGAGCTTGCCAACGCCCTGTCCATTGTCCTCAAAGGGGTTTCCACTCGATCGACGCTCCCTGTCTTGTCCGGTATCCTCATCGAGGCCGCCGGCGACAAAATTATCCTCCAAGCCACCGACTTGGAGCTCTCCATTCAATACTCCGTGGCCGCGCTCGTTGAGGAGGAAGGCCGCACGGTGGTGCCCGGCAAGCTGTTCTCGGAAATTGTGAAGAACCTTCCCGATGCTGCGGTCCATGTCGAGGCCACTGATGATCAGGCCTTTGTCACCTGCGACACGTCTTCGTTCTCTATCCGCGCCTTGAACGCTGAGGATTTCCCCGGTTTTCCCCGTGTGGACGTTCACCAGAAGATAGAAATTCCCTTTCATCAGTTTTCCACTATGGTCAAGCGTGTTTCTCGCGTCGTATCCAAAGATGAGTCTCGCGCTATTCTCACGGGCGTCCTCATCACCCTGGAGGCCGGCGTGCTGCGCATGGTGGCCACCGACTCCTATCGTCTCGCCATCACGGATGCTCCTCTGCCGAACTCCTCGGCCGATGAGTTCCACGCGGTCATCTCGGGCAGCTTCCTATCGGAAATCGCGTCGTTGCCGAAAACGGAGTCGCCGGTGTCTCTGGCCTTGGCTGACAATCAGATCGTCGTGACCTGCGAGGACACGGTGTTTATCAACCGCCGCATTGAGGGCAACTTCCCCAATTACAAGCAGCTGCTCCCCGACGGCTACGCTACTCGCGCTACCATCGAGGTGGATAAGCTCGTGGCCAGTGTTCGGCGCGCCTCGCTGCTCGGATCCACCTCCTCGCCGGTGCGTTTTGATTTGAACAACGCCTCCCAAACGGTGCAGATTTCCGCAGCATCTCAGGATGTGGGCAGCGCTCAGGAGATCATCTCCTGCGCCATTGAAGGCGAAGATGTGGAAATCGCTTTCAACTATGCCTATGTGTTGGATGGCCTCGGATCCATTGCCACCGACGAGGTGTATCTTGAAGTGCAATCGGCGTTGAAGCCGGGCATCTTCCGCGCGCTTGAGCCGGAAAACTTCCTCTACCTCGTCATGCCTGTGCGCATCTCCTAAATGACCCTGCGTATTGAAAGCCTCTCTTTGCGGAATTTTCGCAACTATGAGGATGCGGCTCTAAACGAGCTTGGGGACATCACCGTACTTGTGGGGGAGAACGCTGTTGGCAAAACGAACCTCATCGAGGCCATCCAGCTGCTTACGGCGCTCACGTCGTTCCGACATGGTACGGCTGATCAGTTGATTCGCCACGGCGAGGAGCGTAGTCGCGTATCCATGCAGGCAACTGACGGCAATCGGCGTCTTGATATCGACCTCACGCTTGATGGTCGTACGCGCAAGTATCGGCTCAATGGAAAGGCGAAACGGCCGATCGATTTGAAAGGAGTCATTCCCTCGGTCGTTTTTACGCCTGATGATCTCGATTTGGTAAAAGGGCCGAACAGCGGGCGGCGGTCATCGTTGGACACGTTGGGCGCTCAGGTAAATAAAAGCTACTACACGGTACGGCGTGATTATGAGAAGGTGATTCGCCATAAGAATCGCCTTCTCAAAGAGGAGGCCGATGTTGCCCTTGTGGAGGCCATCAATGAGATGATCGTCACGGTGGGAGCTCAGCTCACGATCTATCGCATCGCGTTATTTGAGCGGCTGCTCCCTCATCTGACTGCAAAGTACCAGGAGATTTCTCAAGGACGCGATTGTTTGAACGCCGTCTATGTTCCCTCGTGGGGAAAAGGAGCGCCAGAGGAAACGGTTGAGCCCCTTACCCGCGACGAAGCCCGCGAGGCGTTGGCCCGCGCGCTTCATGAGCGTGCGGAGGAAGAGCGGCGGCGCGGCCGGGCAGTGGTGGGACCTCATAGCGATGAAATCGTATTCACTCTCGATGGGGAAAACGCTTCAATCTACGGAAGTCAGGGACAGCAGCGCTCCATTGTACTCTCGTATAAACTGGCTGAAGCGGCCGTCATCGAGGAGATCATCGAGCAGAAGCCGGTGCTCCTTCTTGACGATGTGATGAGCGAGCTGGACGGCCGACGACGCGATGCGCTGGTGACCGCTATGGAAGGCGGTAGTCAGACTTTTATCACCACAGCGAACATCGATTACTTTAATGAGGCCATGTTGAACAAGAGCAATGTTATCCATTTGCCGGTGGTGTGACCCGCCAAAACCGTAGAATAGTCCCATTCGAGTCCCCAAAGTATTAACTCCGTGCATTTCTCGCTTGATTTAAGCCCTGTTTTCCACAATTCCTGGCAAAGTCTTCACCGAACCGCAACATAGGCCCTCAAACAGCCTTAAAATAGCCCCATTCCGCGACTTTCAGCCGAAATGCGATTTTCACATGCTATAATTGACACTCATTCGGCGCCCGCATCTGGGCGCGTTCTTTTGTTCCGAGAGCGAAGGAGTGTCAGTGGCAAACAAACCAGATCACTACGACGGTTCTGACATTCAAGTTCTAGAAGGACTTGAAGCTGTTCGCAAGCGCCCGGGCATGTACATCGGCTCCACCGGCCCCCGCGGTCTGCACCACCTGGTTTACGAGGTGGTCGACAACGCTGTGGACGAGGCCCTGGCCGGGTACTGCGATACCATCAAGGTGACCATCCATCC
Source organism: Adlercreutzia sp. CNCM I-6207 (assembly GCF_977072305.1). Classification (NCBI taxonomy): domain Bacteria; kingdom Bacillati; phylum Actinomycetota; class Coriobacteriia; order Eggerthellales; family Eggerthellaceae; genus Adlercreutzia; species Adlercreutzia sp. CNCM I-6207. Next base: position 12,291 of record NZ_CDRVLZ010000003.1, on the reverse strand, counting down.
CGACAATTCCATCTCCTGCGAGGACAACGGCCGCGGTATTCCCGTGGACAAGCATCCCAAGGAGAAGATCCCCACCGTCGAGGTCGTGCTTACCATTCTGCACGCCGGCGGCAAATTCGGCGGTGAAGGCTACAAGGTTTCCGGCGGTTTGCACGGCGTCGGCGTTTCCGTTGTGAACGCCCTTTCCACGAAGGTGGAAGTGCAGGTGCGCCGCGATGGCAAGGAATACGAGATCGATTTCGATCACGGCAAGACCAAGACCAAGCTGCACGAGATCGGTAAGGCAAAGCACACGGGCACCACGGTCACGTTCTGGCCCGACCCCGACATCTTCACCGAGACCACGGTGTACGACTACGACACCCTGGCCGCCCGTTTCCGCGAGATGGCCTTCCTGAACCGCGGTCTGAAAATCATCCTCACCGACGAGCGCATCACCGACGCCGACGGCAACCCCCGCACTGAGGTGTTCCAGGCCATGGGCGGTATCGTCGACTTCGTGAAGTTCTTGAACGACGGCAAGGAGACCCTGAACAAGCCCATCTACTTCGAGGCCGAGAACGCCGACGGCACCGTGGAAGTGGCCCTGCAGTGGTCCAGCTCCTATTCCACCAACTCCGTCATGGCCTTCGCCAACAATATCAACACCCATGAGGGCGGCACGCATATGGACGGCTTCAAGCAGGCCATTACGCGTACCATCAACGATTACGCCCGCTCGAAGGGCCTTCTGAAGGAGAAGGATCCGAACCTCTCCGGCGAGGACGCCCGCGAGGGTCTGGCGGCCATCATCTCCGTGAAGCTGCACGATCCGCAATTCGAGGGCCAGACGAAGACGAAGCTCGGCAACACCGAGATCCGCCCGCTGGTGCAAAACGCCGTCGCCCAGGGCCTCGGCGAATACCTGGAGGAGAACCCCACGCCGGCCAAGCGCATCATCGGCAAGGCCACCCAGGCGCTGAAGGCCCGCGAGGCTGCTCGCAAGGCTCGCGAGATGACCCGTCGCAAGAACGTGCTCGACTCGTTCAGCATGCCTGGCAAGCTCGCCGACTGCGCCAGCAAGGACGCCTCCCAGTCCGAAATCTTCATTGTAGAGGGCGATTCCGCAGGCGGTTCGGCCAAGCAGGCCCGCGACCGCAAGTTCCAGGCCATCCTGCCTCTGCGCGGTAAGATTCTGAACGTGGAGCGCGCCGGCCTGCACCGCTCGCTGTCCTCCGACACCATCAGCTCGCTCATCACGGCCATCGGCACCAACATCGGCGAGGACTTCGACGCCGAGAAGGCCCGCTACCATCGCATCATCATCATGACCGATGCCGACGTCGACGGCGCGCACATCCGCTGCCTCTTGCTGACGTTCTTCTACCGCTACATGCCCGAGCTCATCAACCTCGGCTACATCTACATCGCCCAGCCGCCCATCTTCGGCCTGAAGAAGAAGAATTCCCGCAGCCCGAAGGTCGAGCGTTACATCTACGACGAGAAGGCGCTGTCCGCCACCCTGGCCGAGTACGACGACCCCAGCAAGTTCGATGTTCAGCGCTACAAGGGCCTCGGTGAGATGGACCCCGAGCAGCTGTGGGAAACCACCATGGAGCCGGCAACCCGCACGCTTCTGCAGGTGAACATCGACGACGCCGTGGAGGCCGAGCGCGTGGTGAGCGAGCTTATGGGCGAGCAGGTGGAGCCTCGCAAGGAATTCATCCAGAAACACGCCCGCGACGTCCGCTTCCTGGATATTTAGGAGAGCTAAATGGCTGATAACTTTGACGAATTCGACGACGACCGCGACGAGGTAGAGGCCGCCGAGGAGGACGCCCTGTACCTGGCCGAGGAAGTGAACACCGACGATGAGGGCGACGATGACGCGGAACTCGCCAGCGCCAGCTCCACCCTCGATGAAGAAGAAGACGTGGAAGACGCCGACGAAGATGGCAACGAGCCCGGCTTCATCTCCGAGGAAGAGCGAGCCCGCTCGTTGATGGTGGACATGCCCAACCCCCACGGCTCCATCATCGAGGGCGCCAACGGCGGCGAGGGCACCATCGTGCGCGCAGCGTTTCTCGGCAAGGAGATGCAGACCTCCTTTCTCGAGTACTCCATGTCCGTTATCGTCTCCCGCGCTCTGCCCGATGTACGCGACGGCCTGAAGCCGGTGCATCGCCGCATCCTGTACGCCATGAACGAGTCCGGCTACACGCCGAACAAGCCGCACATGAAGTCGGCCCGTACCGTCGGCGACGTGATCGGCAAGTACCATCCCCATGGCGACTTCGCCGTGTACGACACCATGGTGCGCCTGGCCCAGCCCTTCAGCCTGCGCCTGCCCCTCATCGACGGCCACGGCAACTTCGGCTCTATCGACGGCGACTCCGCCGCTGCCATGCGTTACACCGAGGCGCGTCTCGACAAGCCGGCTATGGAACTTTTGCGCGACCTGGACAAGGAAACGGTCGATTTCCAGCCCAACTACGACGAGTCGCTGCAGGAGCCTACGGTACTGCCGTCGCGCTTCCCGAATCTGCTGGTCAACGGCTCGAACGGCATCGCTGTCGGCATGGCCACCAACATCCCGCCCCACAACCTGGGTGAGGCCATCGACGCCACCTGCCTCATGATCGACAACCCAGACTGCACCACGGAAGACCTCCTCGGCGCCATGCCCGGCCCCGACTTCCCCACGGGCGGCCTCATCATGGGCAAGAAGGGCATTCTTGATGCCTACGAGACCGGCCACGGCAACCTCACCATCCGTGCGAAATGCGAGATCGAGGAAAAGAAGAACGGCCGCGCCTCCATCGTGGTGAAGGAAATCCCCTACCAGGTGAACCGCAAGCGCCTGCTGGAGAAGCTCGGCGAGCTGGTGCGCGACAAGAAGCTGCCCGAAATCAGCAACATCCACGACGCCGCCGACCGCAAGGGCATCGACATCATCATCGATCTGAAGTCCAACGCTATCCCGCAGGTGGTGCTGAACAAGCTGTTCAAGCACACCCAGCTGCAAGTGGGCTTCGGCTGCAACATGCTGGCCCTGGTGAACGGCACCCCGCGCGTGCTCTCGCTGAAGGAGATTCTTTTCTACTACATCGAGCACCAGAAAGACGTCGTCACCCGTCGCACCCGCTACGAGCTGGCCAAGGCCGAGGAGCGCGAGCACATCCTCGAGGGCTACATCATCGCGCTCGATAACATCGACGAGGTCATCCACATCATCCGCTCCTCCGAGACGGACAAGGAAGCCGCTGCGCGCCTCACCGAGCGCTTCGGTCTTTCCGAGAAGCAGACCAACGCCATCCTGGAAATGCGCCTGCGCCGCCTGACCGGCCTGGAGCGCACCAAGATCGAGGAAGAGTTGGCCGAGCTGCGCGAGAAGATCGCCTACTACAAACAGATCCTTGCCGACGAGAACCTGTTGAAGCAGGTCATCAAGGAAGAGCTGCAAGAGATCAAGAAGAAGTACAACACCCCGCGCCGCACCCGTCTGACCGGCGAGGCCAAGGATATCGAGGTGGAGGACCTCATCGCCGAAGAGAACATGGTCGTCACCATGACCAAGGCCGGCTATATCAAGCGCCTGCCCGTGAGCACCTACCGCCAGCAGAAGCGCGGCGGCAAGGGCATGCAAGGCGTGAACTTGAAGGACGCCGACTTCGTGGAGCACCTGTTTGTGGCTTCCACGCACTCCTACATGCTGTTCTTCTCCACCAAGGGCAAGGTCTACCGCCTGAAGGTGTACGAGATCCCCGAGGCCGGCCGTCATGCCCGCGGCACGGCCATCGTGAACCTGCTGCCGCTGGAGAAGGGCGAGTCCATCTCGGCCGTTATCGCCACGAAGGACTTCCCGGCCGAGGAGTTCCTCATGTTCGCCACGGCTCAGGGTAACGTGAAGAAGACCTCCATGGATCAGTACGACCGCACGCGCCGCGACGGCCTCATCGCCATCAACCTGAAGGACGGCGACGAGCTCATCTCCGTGAAGCGCGTGGCCAAGGGCGAGAAGGTCATCATGGTGTCCAGCGCCGGCAAGGCCATTCTGTGGGATGAGTCGGAGGCTCGCGCCATGGGCCGCGGCACCATGGGCGTGCGCGGCATGAACGTGCCGGCCGACGCTCACGTGCTCGGCATGGAAATCGCCAAGCCCGGCACTGACCTGTTCGTCATCACCGAAAAGGGCTACGGCAAGCGCACGAAGATCGAGGAATACCCCGAGCATCATCGCGGCGGCCAGGGCGTCTACACCATTACGATGACCCACAAGAAGGGCCTGCTGTCGGTCATGAAGATCGTCGGCCCCGATGACGAGATCATGATTGTCTCCGAGGACGGCGTCATTGTGCGCACCCCGGTGAAGGGCATCTCCGAGCTCGGCCGTTCCACCCAGGGCGTGAAGGTGATGAACGTCGCCGACAAGGACAAGGTGTGCGCGGTGGCCATCGCCTCCACCGGCAAGAAGAAGGCCAAGAAGGCGGCACCCGCCGACGAGAACCAGATGGGCCTGCTCGAGGAGGAGAGCGAGGAAGGCACTCTCGCCATCGACGACCTCGACGACCTCGACGACGATCTGGGCGACGAGGGAGAAGCGACGGAAGAGTAGCAAAACGTTAGAAAACGTGCTATAGTAGAAACACCAGCAAAGCCCGTCGTTTGGTTAACGGTTGAGCGGGCGGAGCGGGTTAACAACTTGAGGGACTAGTTGCTGCTAGTCCCTCTTGTCTATCCTCTCCATCCGTTGGTGCTTATACTCCCGCCACAGTGATAGCAAAGCTGTCACCACGTTGGCCATGGCGGCCAAAGCAATCAGGAATTCATTCATAGGCGAAACCTCCTTTGTAGTAGGTCCCGCCCGCACACGGACTTTGCTGGTTCAGTTATATTATCACAGATGAAAGAAAACTAAAGCTGTTCGATATCTCCGAAATCCTCGGGGGATATATGGTCGAGGAATGTCTTGAACGCCGCCAGTTCCTCTTCCGTCTGCTTCTCACCCTTGAAGAGAAACGGGAACGAAGAAGCGTCAAGTACCGTCTCTTCAATATAGAGCGGCGCATCTTGCCGAAGCGCCAGGGCAATGGCGTCGCTCGGCCGGGCGTCTAAGGTGATGAGTCGTCCTCCCTGGGAAAGAACCAGGTGCGCGAAGAACATCTGCCCCTTCGATCCGTAAATCACCATGGAATCGACGCGCGCATCCAAATTGGTGAGCGCATCTAGCATGAGGTCATGGGTCATGGGCCGCGCGAACTTCACATGCTCCAGTGCCATCCCGATTTGTGCCGCCTCGGTGGGGCCAATCCAAATGGGCACAACGCGCGCCTTCCCCGCTGGTGTCTCCTCTACGGGTTGCAGAACCAGCACGGACGGCTGGTTCTGCCCCGCCACCACCAATGTCAACACTTTCAACGGAACCATGCTTTGTCCTTTACTCTAGTTCGATGAGAACATGATTGCAGATTGAGCTTTCTATGTTTGATGTCTATTGTCTCATTGTTGAACCAAGCTTATTTAAACTTTTGGAATGTTTAACCGCTTAAGCCCATCTTCCGGTGACAAAAACATTGAGTCTAGGACGCGAAAAGCGACTTATACAGGCATTTCCGAAATAAAACAGGAGCAGGTTTGCCTGTATAACTCAAAATTCTTGCATCCTGGAGTTTCGAATGTCTGTATAAGTCGCTTTTCGCGCATCGAAAGGGAGGATGCTGTCACGGAAGGTGAAATAATTCATATTCTGATTAAGAGGATACTACTCGTGCCGTTCGCGGCGTGTCGTGTACGTTTTGGAAATCGGGAAAATTTTCCTTGACCTCACCTATGAAACAGGCTTAAGATAGTCAAGCACTTTTTCAAGGGCCCGTAGCTCAGTTGGTTAGAGCGCACGCCTGATAAGCGTGAGGTCGCTGGTTCAAATCCATTCGGGCCCACCATTACTTTGCGATAAACGCTCCACCGTGAGCCGAGTTAGCCGGTGGAGCGTTTATTATATTTCGGGCCAGAATCGGCCGATTTTCTTTAAACTGACGAAATCCCGAACGAGCAAAGTGATGACTGCTAGTGCATGCCATGGGGCGTTAGCTCAGCTGGGAGAGCGCGGGCTTTGCAAGCCTGAGGTCAGGGGTTCGATCCCCCTACGCTCCACCATAAACGAATCAGACGAACACCTTTGGGTGTTCGTCTTTTTGTAGCTGCCTGTTAAGGGAAGTAGAAGCAAGGAAGGGGACATGAGTCATCCCTAACGCATTGCCACTCGCTTAGCTGAGTGCCATTCGTTGAAAAGTAGTTATTGTTTGCCACAGATTGACTCCTTGCAGGGCGTTTTAATATAGTCATTACCCTGTCATTTACCTAGTCATCTTCTTTCGGGGTCTCTGTGAAATAGCGAAGAATCACCAGGTCAAAGCCTTGCAATTTGAAGAGAAGCCATAATTGTCTCATTTGTTGTCATTTTTGGCAGTAGACAAAAAATCTCAGATCAATAAAGTGATCCTTAGCATTGACAGAGAGCTAGCTTGCTAAAAGATGATTTGACGGGTAGACAATAGCCTGATGAGCCGTCTAAAATAGCAAGCAAGAGAGCAGGATTGCGAATCAGCTGACGAAGAGAGGCGGCTCTTCGCAATCAACGAGGAGAAGAGGATCGCCGACGCGCCCGAAGCCCCCGCTTCGCGCGCGTATAGGTGCATATAGCACCAGAGGCGATCGCGAGCAGCAGAGGAGACACAAATGAGGAAATCGGTCATGGGGGGGTCTCGCTGAAAAGAGAATTTTCGGCCGAAGCCTTCTAGCCTTTACTCTTGCAGCTACGTTGGCTTTTCCGGCAGCGAGTCTTTCTTTCGTTGCCCAGGCCTTTGCCGATGACCCTTCGAATGGTGATGCGGCAGAAGCTCCTGCCGCTCCTGTAGTCGACCCGGTCAAGAGCGGCGAAATTCACGGCATCGATTTCATGACCCCCACAGCTGAAGATGGTATGTGGGATCTCTTCCGCGTGGAAAACGGCGCGGGGAAGACCATCTATATAGAGGTTGAGAAAGACGGCAAAACCATCGCGCCGCGTTTCGCCTACGCTATTCCCGAGACGCAGGATACCGATCCCGAGGCAAAGGATGCCGACACTTCCGCGCCCGACTACGCTGGCGATGCCAACTCCTTTCGCATCGCCCAAATTGTCGCGCTGAAGATTGCACAGCCGGCTCCGGCGGCTCAGGATGCCGAGGCCCCAGCCTCGGTGCCGCAATCGTTGCATGACGTGTTTGGCGACCCGAACAATTTCCCTGCCTATACAGTGAAAGTGTTCGACGCGAAGCGCGGCGGTGACCCGTTGTACGCGGGCACTATTTGCCCCATCTACGCGAAGCTTGTCAACGACCCCGCCGTGCCGAATGAGGATGAGTGGAAGGTGCTCGGCATTCGCACGATCGATCCCAAAAACGACAAGTTCGCGGAAACGGTCGGCGCTGGTGCCAGCTACTATAAGAACCTCACGGGCGACATCCCCATTGTCTTCCAAAGCGCGGAAACCACCAAGGATGGCGAGCCCAAAGCCGAGGTGCAGGCCGCTGACACCACTCATGGCCAGCGCCTCGTCGTCACCTACGAGCAAGTTGACGCTGCCGCCATCTCCGGCGCCGTCAAGTACGTCGATGTCGATGGCAACATCATCGAAACGGAAATCGTGGAAAACCTCGGCGAAGGCAAAGAGGTTGCTATCAAGAAGTCTTTCTTCAAGACGACTACCGATGAGGCCGGCCAGGAGACCACGCATTATTATCGCGTCATCCAGCGTCTCACCGGCTCCACCATCATGCTGACGCCCGAGCAGGCCACGAAGCAGATTCGCGTTATGGAAGTGAAGAACACCGAAGCCGGCGCCTATCAGGTCACCATTAACTATGTGGACGATAACGGCAATACGTTGTGGACCGACAGCGTAGATGTGAAGGGCAAGGGCTACCAATACACCCTGCCGAACTCCTTTTCGATGAGCGCTGTCACGAATGCAGCGGATGCGCCTACCACCGACCGCGACAAGGGACAGTGGGGCGTCAACTACTACACGCTGGATTCTTGGACCATCGAGACCAATGCGACGGACGACAATGTGGCCATTGGGGCCCGCTCGGCGGAGACCCAGCAGGGCAATCCCGTCGTCGCCTTCGAAGCGGGCGAGTATCCGGCCGGCCGCACGGTAACGGCGAAGTACGTCTCGCAGGCCACTACGAAGAAGGTCAACCTCACCGTGATGGAAATCAACGGTGAGACGGGTGCTCTTATCGATAAGATCCACTACGAAGTCACCCCGGAGCAGACGGCCACCTACACCCCGGCCCCGAAGAACGGTCTGGTGCCGTGGTCTGGCAATATGGAGCCCATCACCTACGCGTGGGAAGATCTGGAAAAGGGCACCGACGTGCTCCAGTACGTCTACTACGTGCCGGAGGACTACACGCCGGGCGATACCTACGACATCACCGTGCAGTACATGAACATCGCCAACAGCCAGATTCTCCGCAGTGAGACCATCACCATCGATCCCGAAACGAACGACTTCGTGAACATCCTCGGCGAGGAGCAGTTCGCGCTCGGCGATGACACCTACGTGCGTCTGGCGGGTCAGGAAACGGCCATCCGCCATGCCTACTTCTCACCGGCGCGTACCTACACCATTTACTACCGCGATGTGAACGACGAGCTCAGCGCGCAGATCACTATTCGCCGCACGCAGATCGTCGACACCGAGCGCGTGGTGACGGTGCCGGGCACCACAGTGATGACGGCCGCTCCGGTTGCTGCCGCCCCCGCTGCGGAAGGAGCCGCTGCCGATGCTACGGCGCCGGCAACGGTTGATGCCGGTGTGGGCACAGGCGATGCCGCCGCGGTCATCAACGACGATGACAATCCGCTGGCGACGCTTGGCGGCCAGGACACCGGTACTGAGCGCGCTATCGTCGACGACGAGAACCCGCTGTACTCCGGCCTCGCCCAGGACGTGGCGACCTCCGGCTCGGGCATGGCGCTGGTCGTAGCCACGGGCGCTATCGTTCTCGTGGTCGCCGGCCTTGGCATCTACTGGTGGATGCGTCGCCGCAAAAAGAACGAGCAAACCGCAACCGATTCGATGAACGCTTAAAGGGAGGAGGACGACATGACCAAGTTGCTGCAGAACAAATCGATCATCAAATTCTTGGGAATCGCCCTGTCGATCCTACTGATCGTCGCCCTTGTCCCCCAGATCAACATCGCCTACGGCTCCAAGGACGACGTCCTAGCCGACACGGGCACGGAAGAATCCGTCGAAGATACGGACGATCTGGAAGGCGCCGAAGGTGCGGAAAATGCTGAAGGTGAAGAGGAGGGGGTCCTCTCAGAAGAAAACGTTTTAGACGGTGCAACTCTCGATGGGGAAGAGCCGCCTGCAGGCGAAGAGGCCGGGATCATGGCGACGGCGCTCCCCGAGGAGAATCCCGACGCAGGCGCCGAAACTCCCGCGGATACGACTTCCACGGCGTTGGCCAACAACGAATCGCATACCATTGAAGGCGACGTGACCAACACCTCTAGCCCTCTGACCTTCAGCGGGAATGGAGCCTACACCCTCACCGTCAATGGCACGCTTCACAGCGACATCAGAGTGACCAGCGGCGCTACGCTGTCCATTGTGGGGGCAGGCACAATCCAGGGATCGGGTATCAGTTCTGTCATAGCGATAGTTGGTTCTAACAGCAAGGTCATTCTCGGCACAGAAAACGGTGTAGGACCAACCGTTACAGGTGGCAAAGGATCGGAGAGCCCTGGTAACTTCAACAACGGCGCAGGCACGGTAGGCGGCGGCGTTTTTGTGAACGACGGGGCTAGCTTCATCATGCACAGCGGCGCCATCACCAAGAACGAAGCGGGCGCTGGTGGCGGTGTATTCGTGTGGAATGGTTGTCACTTCGAAATGACGGGCGGCGAGATCTCCAGTAACAAAGCAAAAGACCCCGATAAAACGGATGACTCCGATGGTCCTTTGCGTGCCCATGAAGGCGGCGGAATTTTTACTGACGCAAAAGACACCAAGATAACTGGTGGTTCCATCATTAACAATGAAACAGAGACTACTACCGACTGGGGCGGCGGTGGCATTTATATCAACAATAATGGCACCTTGATGATTCCCTCTGCCCTTATTACGAACAACAGCGCTGCTGGTCTGGGTGGAGGCGTTGCTGGCTGCCCTCATGCGAAAATTATTATCGGAGAGAAGGAAACAACCAGTGCAGGCCAGCTGGAAAGCAGCGCCGCAGTGTTCAAGAACACTGCTTCGGGAACGAGCTATCCTTTGAATACGGTGCTGCGGTTCAATGTTCCTGCGTCTGTTGTTTCTTCTGGTAAGAATGTTCCCTCGGGCGACTTCTTCCTTACTGGTATGGGCGAAGGCGAAATTGACAAATTACTAAACGGGGAGAATCCTGGCAACGTAGTCGATGGTAAGCTTACCTACGGATGGAGCACAAAATATACTCTTGAAAATAAGGATTATGTGAGCAAGTCTTTTAAGGTTGATCTTGCACAAGACTATTATTGTACTCTCGCGAGCTATGTTTCTGCGGATAATACTCTCGTGCGTGGGGATGGAGAAACTCTTGCTTGGCGGGGGTTCGAGGTTGGCATGCCTCCCGTGAACGGTTGTTCGGTGAGCGATACTGGATTGTGGTCAAGGGAAATCGGTATTCCTGTGGGCCAGAGCTATGAATCCCATGATGCCACCCTTTGTCTTACTAACACGGCTACTGCCGATAATGTGAACATAGCTCGAAGTGTCATCATAACAGGAAACAAAAGTGGAACTCACGGCGGTGGTATTGCCTGCAACGGCGCGATCAAGTTCGGAAAGTTCGACACGGAAGAAAAAACCACGGTGAACCCTTATACGATCTCGCTGACGAAGAAGATTGTTAACAGCCTAGGCGATCTTCTAGACACTGATTCCGATGACGTTTTCCGTTTCGAACTAACTGACAAAGAAACTAATGAGAAGTACGAGGGATACACTGAGAACGGCAATCTGCAATTTGCATTACCTGGTTTCGATGCCGAAGGAGAGAAAACGAAGACCTTCTCTCTGAAAGAGTGCTTAACCGGTGAACAAAAAGAAGCGGGATTTGTGTCCTCTATTCCCGACGGCATCGATGTTCATGTCAGTCTGAATGTCGAAAAAGAGGTGGCTAGCTACGAAGAAAAGGACAACAACGTTCTCCTGACTTCCACTACCTATACCACCAAGGTCAGCTCGGTGCAGATTGGCAATCAATCGGGCGACGATGCTGCGACAGTTACGAATACGCTGAACTTGAAGACGTCTGTGAACATTCCGGTGACGAAGATCGCTGATGGCATCGCGGCTGGCAGCTTTGCGTTCGGATTCAAGAAGATCGATAACATTGATGATGTTGTCAACGATCCGAGCAATCCTACGGAGCTTAAGCAGGCTAACAGCCTTGTCAGCATTGCTACAGCGGAGGGTGCAACCGTTAAGGAAACCGGGCAACTTGCAGAGTCAACAAAGCAGAAGGTTGAAGGTACGGTTTCCTTCGATACTGAAGAGTACACTGCACCGGGAACTTACTGGTATGCCATTGCTGAACAAAACGGGGGTACCCAAAACGTTGACAGCGGCGTGGATTACGATGGTACCACTTATCTTGTGAAGGTTGATGTAACGCTGTCCCCGGATAAGCGTAGCCTAGAAACGAGCCCGACTATCTACAAGGCGCCCGCCGGTGCAACCGCTCTCGAAAATGCGACGGAAGCTGGTATCAAGTTCGAAAACGTTGCCATGGAATATGCTGGGTTCAATCTGGGGCTGACGAAGCAGATTCTGACAACTCTTGACGAGAGCCTTCAGCTTAATGGGAAGACCTTCAACTTCGCGCTCTACGACGGTGAATCCAAAGTGGCTGAGGGAACGACAGGCCCAGATGGCAACCTCTCATTAGGAATTATTAACGATTCCGCTGACGAACCCTATGCGAAGAAAACCTTCGCTGACGGTACCAAGACAAGGGATTTCACTTTTACACTGAAGGAAGCTGTCCCCGAAGGCTCCAGCGACGATTTCCTTACTACTATTCCTGATGCTACCGTGGAGGTAACGCTGACCGCCGCGGGCAGCCGTGTCGTGTCTGAAAATGGCCACACGGTGTATAAAGTGGAGCCCACTGAGTATTGCGGCATCCTCGGGTGGTGATTCCGCAATGCGTCAGTGCGCAAATCCATTGGCCATCGGTGCGCGCTTGCGCCGACAATCGGGCTGGGAGT